>DASRHP010000006.1:0-300000 GCA_035650475.1 Candidatus Binataceae bacterium | reverse complement strand
CGAGACCGCGAGCCTCACCGCTACCTACTTCTCGCGCCGCGTGCACGGGCTGATCGTGGCCGCGCCGTGCACGACGTTTCCCGGGTGCGTGGAGGCGGAAAACGCGGGCCGCGTCGATACGCAGGGAGTGGAGTTCGTGCCCGCGCTCCAACTTGCGCGCGGGCTCAAGTTCAGCGGCAACCTGACGTTCCTCGACCAGACCCACGTCGCGCCGGCGCCTAACATCCGGCCGATCCGGGTGCCCAAGTACTCGGCCTTCGCGCTGCTCGCATACGCGCGCAAGGCGCTATGGCGCCCCGACGACGCGGTCACCGCCAATCTCGCCTACTACTTCGTTGGCGATCGCGACGACATCAACCCGACGACCTCGGCGATTCAGAACCACGCCGCCTACAACCGCTTCGATCTGACGGTCAGCTACGATCCGGGACTGCGCTGGGGAGGTCTGCGCGACGAGCAGGTGTACGCGCGGGTGATGAACCTGCTCGACCGCCACTACGCCGAGGTGATGGGCTTCCCGTCGCCGCCGGTCAACTTCGTCGCCGGCGTGAAGCTGAGTTTCTGATTCGGTCTGGAACACGAGGCCGGAGGGCGCCGCGCGGCGAGCTCACCCTTCGCGTGATTGCTCGATGCGGAAGCATTCGTCGAAGATCGCGCGGATGCGCGTGCGGCAGAACTCGACCTCAGCGAGCAGGCGCGCCGCCCCGCCCTCGCCTTCGTAGCCCATCCGATGCGCCAGATGGCGCAGGCTCTCGGTGTCAATCGCGAACGCCCAGGCGGGCTGGTCGGTCTCGATCCGCAGCCGGTTCTCCAAAAGCGAGAGGAAGCGGTAATCCGTTTCGAGCTGCGCCGCCGCCGCACGATCGAGCAGCCCGCACGCGCCGATCCCGCGGATCAGCTCGACCGTCGCGCGCGAGGCCAGCTCGGGATAGCGATGCCCGTAGCGCAGCGCCATCATCTGGGTCAGAAACTCGACGTCGACCAGCCCGCCGCGGCCCTGCTTGATGTTGATGCGGTCGCGGCCGTCGGCGCCGAGCTCGCGCTCGATCCGCGCGCGCATCGTGGCGATTTCGCCCACCTCGGCGGCGTTCAGCCCGCGGCCGAAGACGAACTCGCGGCGCGCCGCCTCGACCTCGGCGGCGAGCTCGGGCTCGCCCGCGATCACCCGCGCGCGCACCAGCGCCTGGCGCTCCCATACGGCGGAGCTAGTGCGATGGTACTCGCGGAAGCCGTCGAGCGAGGCGACCAGCGGGCCAGCATTGCCCGATGGGCGCAGCCGCAAATCGATCTTGTAAGCGTAGCCCTCGCGCGTGCGCGCTTCGAGCACCGCGATCATGCGCTGCACGATCTTCGACGCCGCGACCCGGCTGCCCTCGGCGACCTCGCCGCGGTCGTGATAGACGAAAATCAGATCGAGGTCGGAGTTGTAGGACATCTCGCCCGCCCCCAGCCGGCCCATCGCGACCGCCACCAACTCCAGCGTGGACGGGATCGCGACGTGCGCGCCGACTTCCGCGCGCGCCAGCGCGAGCGCGCGCCGCGCCACGACTTCGGCCAGCACGCCCAGCTCCGCCTGCACGGCGTCGGCGTCGAGGTCGCCCGCGAGGTCGGCGATCGCGATGCGCAGAAACTCCTGATGGCGAAAGGCGCGGATTGCGTCGAGCCGGCTTTCGAGATCCGGGCTCGCCACCACCAGCCCGCGCAGCTCCTCCTCGAGCTCCTCGCGGGCGCGGCGCGGGCGTGCGAGGTCGGAGCGCACCAGGGTGTCGAGCATGTCGGGATGGCGGATGAAGACGGTCGAGAGGTATGCGCTGGAAGCGAACAGGCTCAGCACCACGCGGCGGGTCGCGGGATGCTGTTCGAGCAGATCCAAAAAGGAAGTGCGCGCGCCGATCGCCGCGATGAACGCGGCAAGGTTCATCAGCGCAAGGTCGGGATCGGCAAGTCCGCGGATCTCGTCGAGCAGCAACGGCCCGAGCCGTTCAAGTAGCTCACGCCGGCGCGGCGAGGCGATCGCGAGCGCATGCTCGGGGCCGCGCGCGAGCAGCATCAGATGGCCCGCGCTTTCCTCGGGCCGCGCAAACCCCATCGCGGCCAGCGCCGGCGCCGCCGCGCGCGGATCAAGCGCCGCACGCCATGCGCGCTCGGCCTCTTCCGAGGCGGCGTGCCCCGCGCGATCTTCGGCCCCGCCGAGCATCTCGCGGAACTGCGCCGCGACCAGCTCGCGATGGCGCGCAAGCTCGGCCTCCAGACGCGCGAGCGCGCCCGCGTCCTTACCGAAGCCCATCCGCGCCGCCAAAGCGCGCCGCGCGGCCTCGTCCACGGGCAGGACATGGGTCTGGCGCTCCGCCACGACCTGGAGCTTGTGCTCGACGTCGCGCAGAAACAGGTAGGCGGCCGCCAGCTCGCGCGCGCGGGCGGCATCGAGATAGCCCAGCGCACCCAGGCGCTCGAGCGCGTCGAGCGTGCGCACGGTACGCAGGCGCGGGTCGCGGCCGCCCCATACCAAGATCAGCGCCTGGACGACGAACTCGAGCTCGCGGATCCCGCCGTAGCCGAGCTTGATGTTGCGCGAGACGAGGTCGGGCGCGCGCAGCTCGCGCTCGATCTGATACTTCATCGCGCGCAACTGGCGCAACGTGTCGAAGTCAAGGAAGCGACGATACACGCAATGGCCGAGCTCGCCGAGCAGCCGCTCGCCCACCTCCAGCGCGCCGGCCAACGGACGCGCGCGCAACAGCGCCGCGCGCTCCCAGGTCTGGCCGAAGTTCTGATAGAAGCCGAGCGCGCCCAGAAAGGATGTGACCAGCGGCGAGTTGCGCCCGCCCGGACGCAGCCGCAGGTCGACGCGAAAGCATTCGCCCGACAGCAGCTCGGTCAGCACCTCGCCCAGCCGCGTGGCCGCCTCGGTCTCCCCCTCGGGGCCATCGAAGACGTAGATGAGGTCGATGTCAGAGCTGAGGTTAAGCTCGCGCGCTCCCAGCTTGCCCATCGCGAGCACGCAAAACCGGCCCGCCAACGGCGCCCGCTTTCCGAGGATCAAGCGGGCGCATTCGAGCGCAGCACCGGCGCATTCGGCGGCCAGCCGCGACATCGCCTCCATCGTGGCGGCAACGTCGAGCCGGCGCGTCAGATCGGCGATCGCGATTTGCAGGAAGAGCCGGCGCTTGAATTCGCCGAGCCGGCGCGCCGCCTCGCGCCGATCGGCGCTTGGGCTGGCGCTGAAGTGCGTCGCGGCGGCGAGCGAGTGCGCCGAGGCGGCACGCGCGGCGCGAAAGAACTCCAGCCATCCGGGACCCATCGTGCCCAACCCCTGCGCCACTACCTCCGAACCACCGACGCATCGCGCCAAATCGGCGGCGAGCGCGGAATCGGCGAGCGCCTCGCGCAAGGCGGCGGGCGACTCCTCGCCCAGCTTGAGCATCGCGGCCAGCGCAAGCCGCTCGTCGGGCGCGTGCGCGGCCACCGCGGCGCCGGCGGCTGCGGCCAGCCCCGCCTCGCCGAGGAGGCGCGCCAGTTGCGCGGCGAGTCCGCCGAGTTCGGGCGGCAGCGATACTTGCTCGGACATCGCAAATCACAATAGCAGAGCGGCGCCTATCGCCGCGCCGCCGCGATGGCGCCTGCGACGAGCGCGATGCTAGGCTCGGGACGACCCATCGCGGAGGCTGGTCCGATGATCGTTCTGTACACGACCGAGCGCGACTATCCGTGGGGCACGCTGCGCTCGACCCACGCGAGCAAAACCAAGATCGTGCTGGAAGAGAAGCGCCTTGCGTACCGCATCGAGAATTTGCGGCCGGGCGACCTGTGGAAGAAGCCGCCGGAGATGCTCGCGCACCATCCGCTCGGCAAGGTGCCATATATCGACGACGACGGCCTGGTGCTTTACGACTCGACAGTGATCAACGAGTACCTCGACGACCGCTACGGACCGCCACGCCTGCTGCCCGACGATCCGGTCGCGCGGGCGCTGGTGCGCGAGCTCGAGCAGTTCGCTGACGAGGCGCTGCTGGGCGGCAATCTGCCGCTGATCTGGATGGCGTACTGGAGCGAACCAGACAAGCGCGATACCGTGCGGACGGAGCAGGGCCGCGAGGGGCTGCGCAAGCGCGACCTGCCGTACCTCGAGCGCATGCTCGCCGAAGCCCCCGCCGGCGGCTTTCTTCGCGGCGGCTTTTCGATGGCGGATGTGCCGATGATGGTGCTGGCGATGGTGCTCGAAGTTGATCGCCTGCCGCTTGCGGAGTTTCCGCGCGTCCAGCGCTACCTGGACGAGCTGCGCCGCCGGCCGAGCTATCGCGCGGTCAGTCCGCGCACCAAGGTCGCCGAGGCAAGCGAATTGCGCTGAGCGCGCCGATGCGTGGCGCTCCGCGCGGCCTAGGTCCGGTTCTGCTTTTGGCGGCGTGCCCGGTGATGATAGGTGACGCGGTGCAGGTGAGCGCCGTGATGCCGTCGCACGTGGTGGACTACGCGGCGCAGGATCGGCGATGAGGGCCGCGGCGGTGGCGCCTCCTCGTGCTGGATCCCTGGAAAGTACTTGTCCTGGTATTTGTTAACCTGCAAGGCGGCAAGGAATTCGGCGTAGTAATTCTTGACCGCGAAGCCGAAGTGAGGCGCGTCGTACTTCTCGATGATGCGCACGAAGTTGCTGCCGTACGCGGCCGCCGCTCGCGACATCCCGGCCGTGCCGTAATCGTACGCAGTGATCGCCAGCGGCCAGCTGCCGAGCGCTTCGTAGTTGGCCTGCAACAGGCGCGCCGCCGCCTCGGTCGAGCGCACCGGATCGAGCCGGTCGTCGCGGTAGCGCGTGATCCGCATGAATTCGCGGCCCGTCGCGCGGGTGAATTGCCATATTCCGACCGCGCCAGCGCTCGAGCGCGCGCGCGAGGAGAATCCCGACTCAACCGCCGCCAGCGTTACCAACTCGGGCGGCAGGCCCATCGCCTCGAATACGCGTTCCATCCGCGGGCGGTAGTATCGCGAGCGCAGCAGCGCGTCGTGGAACGGCTCGCGCAAGCCCTGCTGCACGCGCAGGTTCTGCGCGGCCGCGGCGTAGGTCGACGGCGGTTGGCCCTTGAACATCGCCGCTACGCGCTCCTCCTCGTAGCCCACCGCCGGACGCCCGCTGGCAAGACGGTTCAGGATGTCGGTGTACTTGGCCTTAAGGTAGGCGTTGGCCCACTCGACCTCCTCGCGGTCGGGCACGCCTTGGCCGGGCATGTGGAAGACCTGGTAGACACGCCAGAGCTGGTCGCGGTCGTGGATGACGAAGTCGCGCTGACCCCAGTAGGTAAAGGTGTTGACCCAGAAGTTGATGTTGGGTTCGAGCTCGGCGGGGCGCGGAAAGGGATTGTGCTCGAGCTGATTGGCGGCGCGGACGGGCGCGCCAAATGCGAGCAGCGCCGCCACGACGGCTGCCGAGGTCAGGGCGGTGCGCAAGCTATGCTGGCGAGTCTCTCCCCTGCTTCCCCTCGGCATCCTGCTTCCTCCCGCACTCAGCCTCCGCCACAGCGTCAGGCGAATCGCCGCAACAGGGCGACGCGCGCCGAAGCGATAAATATCGCATAATCCCGCGCGCTTTGGTAGTCAACACAATGTTTTGACATTATGGCCGAAAAGCCTGCCGTATGGCTTCGGTTGCGTATAAATGGCGAACCCTTGAAATGTCAAAAGCTTATCCGCTGCCCGGCGCTTGATCGTCGGGTCGTTGTCCTGGCCGTGGCGTCCCTCGTCCTGGTCGCGTGCAACCGCTCCGGCCCGTCGAAAAAGACCGGTTCCGGCGCATCCGCCGCCTTTCGCGTCGCCCTGCTGACGCCCGGGCCCGTCAGCGACGCCGGATGGAATGCGTCGGCGTTCGCTGGCCTCCGGCTGATCAGGGGGAAGCTCGGCGCTCAGACCGCCTTGGTGCAAACGACCTCGCCCGCCGATTTCGAGGACGCCTTTCGCGACTTCGCTGGCCGCGGCTTCAACCTGATTTTCGCGCACGGTTTCGAGTACACTGACACTGCGCTGAAGGTCGCGCGCTCATTTCCGCATACGATTTTCGTCATCACCTCGGGCGCCGGCTCGTCCGCCAACGTCGCCTCGCTGACCTTCAAAATCGAAGAAGCGGCCTATGTCGAGGGCGTGCTTGCGGCGGGTGTGTCAAAGACCGGCGTGGCAGGCGCGATCGGGGGAATTGAACTGCCCGCGATCCGGATGACCTTTGACGGCTTCCGGCGCGGCTTTCTTTCGCTCCGTCCCTCCGGACGGGTGCTGACTAGCTATGTCGGCAGCTTCAACGACGTCGGCGCGGCCAAGGAGGCGGCCCTCGCGCAGATAAGCCGCGGCGCCGACGTGCTTTTCCACGACGCCGACGAGGCCGGCTTGGGCGTCTTCGCCGCCGCCGAGAGCCGACATGTCTACGCCTTCGGCGCCAATGGCGATCAGAACGCGGTCGCGCCGACGGTCGTGCTGGCAAGTGCGGTTACCGCCATCCCGCAAGCCTTCCTTCGTGTTGCGACCGAGGTCAAGGACGGCACTTTCAAGCCCGGGATGCTGGAATTCGGAATGCGCGAGGGGATGGTCAGGGTCGTGTACAATCCGCGCCTGCTGCCGAAGATCCCTCCGGCGGCGCTCGCGCAGGCGAAACGCGCCGAGCAGGAAATCATCGCGGGTACGGTCAAGCTCGCCTCGCGATGAGCGCCTTGCGCCGGCCCCTGCTTGAGTCGGCTCCACGCCGGCAGCTAAGCTCCCGCGCAGCGTGGACGAAATCGAAATAACCTCGCTGCACCGCCCGATCTCCGCCTCGATCCGAGTCCCCGGTTCCAAAAGCATCACCAACCGCGCGCTCATCCTGGCCGCGATGGCGTCCGGGCGCTCGACGCTCCGCGCCGCCGGGCTCAACGACGACACGCGGCGGATGGCCGCGGCGCTGCGCACGCTCGGCTTTGAAGTCGCGATTGACGAGGCGGCCTCGCGAATCGTGGTCGAGGGGCGTGGCGGTGCGATTCCGGCTGCCGGGGCCGAGCTCGACGTGGGCGGCGCGGGCACCGCGATGCGCTTTCTGCTCGGCTTCCTGACCCTGGGGCGCGGGCGCTTCAGGGTGGACGGCAATGCGCGGATGCGCGAGCGCCCGGTCGGCCCGCTGCTCGACGCGTTGAACACGCTCGGCGTTGAGGCGCGCGCGGAGCGGAACAACGGATCTCCGCCGGTGGTGATCGAAGTGGCGGCCGGCGGCGTGCGCGGGGGCGCGGCGCGCGTCGACGCCTCGGTCTCCTCGCAATTCGTCTCGGCGCTCCTGATGCCGGCGCCGCTGTGGCCCGACGGCCTGCGGCTCGAGGTTGCCGGCGAGGCGGCGCGGCCATTCATCACGATGACGCTCAGGCTGATGGAGCGATGGGGCGCGCGCAGCGCGATCGAGGGCGGCACGATAATCGTGCCCGGTCGGCAGCGCTATGCCGCACAGGATTTCGAAATTGAGCCCGACGCCTCGGGCGCCAGCTACTTTGCGGCGGCGGCGGCGCTCGTCGGCGGCACGGTCATGCTCGAAGGGCTGCGCGCCGACTCGGTCCAGGGCGATATCGAATTTGTGCGTCTGCTCCAACGGATGGGCGCGCGGGTGCGATGGAGCACCGAGGGCGTCGAGGTAAGCGGCACCGGCAAGCTCGACGGGGTTGACGTCGCGATGAACGCGATGCCCGACGTGGTGCCGACCCTCGCCGCGATAGCGCCCTTCTGCTCCTCGCCAACGCGCATCCGCGCCGTCGCTTTCATCCGCCATCACGAGAGCGACCGTATCCGCACGCTCGCCACCGAGCTCGCGCGCCTCGGCGCAAACGTCCACGAATGCGAGGACGGGATGCTGATCGAGCCGTCGCGGCTTAAGCCCGCGGTGGTCGAGACTTACGACGACCATCGGATCGCGATGGCGTTCGCGGTGGCGGGGCTCAGGGTCGAAGGCGTCCGGATCAGGAATCCCGCGTGCGTATCCAAGACCTACCCGGATTTCTTCCGCGATCTTGCCGCGCTCTGACCAACACTTAAGCCCGGCAAATCGCGCGGCATCAAAGTGCCGTGCGCGATTCCCCGCTCCGCAGAGGTCACTGGGAAGGATAACGCGGGCAGGAGCCCGTTCTAGAGGAACGGAGCAGGAGCAGCGGTCGGCTAGTGCGAGGCGCCGGTGCGTGACTCGCTGACCACGCGGCGCGCGCGCAGCATCGCCACCGCCTGCTGCGCCTCATCATAGGCGGGATCGTACGCGCTCATTGCGGCGAGTCGTTCTTCGGCCGCCTGCAACTCGGCGGGATCGGCGGGCGCCGCCTTTTCCGGCGGCTCGGCGCTCGAAGCGAGCGCCGTCATCGCGCCGTCCTTGATCTCGACCAGCCCGCCCATCACGAGGTACGCCAGCGATTGGCCGTCGCCCGTGCGAATCGTCATCAGGCCCGGCGCCAGCGAGGTAATGAAGTTGGTATGATCGGCGAGCACGCCGAACTCGCCCAGCGGGCCGACCGCGTTGACCTGCTCCACCGGACCGTCAAACACCACGCCGGTCGGCGTGACCAGCTTGAAGGAGAACGTCGCCATCCGGGACCGCCCTGCTCCGCGCGGCGCGCTCAGCGCGCCTCGCCGCGCGCCAGCCGTTCGGCCTTGGCGCGGGCGTCATCGATGGTGCCGACGAGGTAGAAGGCCTGCTCGGGCAGGTCGTCGCACTTGCCGTCGAGAATTTCGGCAAATCCGCGCACGGTTTCCTGGCGCGGGACGTAGGTGCCCGGAATGCTGGTAAACGGCTCCGCCACGTGCATCGCCTGCGACAGGAAACGCTCGACGCGGCGCGCGCGCGCGACCGTCAGCTTGTCCTCGGCGGAGAGCTCGTCCATCCCGAGGATCGCAATGATGTCCTGGAGATCCTTGTAGCGCTGGAGGATCGCCTGCACCCGGCGGGCGACGTCGTAGTGCTCCTGGCCGACGACCTGGGGGTCAAGGATGCGCGAGGTCGAGGCCAGCGGATCCACCGCCGGAAAGATGCCCTTCTCGAAGATCTTGCGGTCAAGCGCGGTGGTCGCGTCGAGATGGGAGAAGGTCGTCGCCGGCGCCGGGTCGGTGTAGTCGTCGGCAGGGACGAAGATCGCCTGGACCGAAGTGATCGCGCCCTTCTTGGTGGTGGTGATGCGCTCTTCGAGCTCGCCGAGGTCGGTGCCCAGGGTGGGCTGGTAACCGACCGCGCTCGGCATCCGACCGAGCAGCGCCGAAACCTCGGAGTTGGCCTGCACGAAGCGGAAGATGTTGTCCACGAAGAAGAGCACGTCGCGCCCCTCCTCGTCGCGGAAGTACTCGGCGACGGTGACGCCGGTGAGCGCAACGCGGGCGCGCGCGCCGGGCGGCTCGTTCATCTGTCCGTACACCAGCGCGGTCTTCGAGAGTACGCCCGATTCCTTGAGCTCGCGGTAGAGGTCGTTGCCCTCGCGCGAGCGCTCGCCGACGCCGGCGAACACCGATACGCCGCCGTGCTGCTTGGCGACGTTGTTGATGAGTTCCATGATGGTGACGGTCTTGCCCACGCCGGCGCCGCCGAACAGTCCGATCTTGCCGCCGCGCGCGTAGGGGCAGATGAGGTCAACGACCTTGATTCCGGTCTCGAGGATCTCGACCTCGATGCCCTGCTCGGCGAAGGCCGGCGGCTCGCGATGGATCGGCATCTGCTGCCGGCCCTTGACCGGGGCGCCCTCGTCAACCGGCTCGCCGATCACGTTGATCAGCCGGCCGAGCGTTTCGGGGCCCACCGGCACCGTGATTGGAGCGCCGGTGTCGCGCACTTGCATCCCGCGCACCAGCCCCTCGGTCGCATCCATCGCGATACATCGCACGGTGTTCTCGCCGAGGTGCTGGGCGACCTCGAGGACGAGGTTTTCCGCGCGCTCGCCAAGCGCGGGGTTGGTCACGCGCAGGGCGTTGAGGATGGCGGGCAGCGCGCCGTTGCTGAACTCGACGTCGACCACGTTGCCCAGAACCTGGCTAATCCGGCCTGTTGCTTTGTCACTCATAGATCGCGATTTTCCCGACGAATAGCCCTTGCAAGCGGCGCGCGGCTAGCCTCTGAGCGCCTCGGCGCCGCCGACGATATCCATCAGCTCCTTGGTGATCGAGGCCTGGCGCGCGCGGTTCATCTCCAGCGTCAGCCGCTCGATCATGTCGGCGGCGTTGTTGGTCGCGCTGTCCATCGCGGTCATCCGCGCGCCCTGCTCGCTGGCCTCGGCCTCGAGCAAAGCGTGGAAGATCGAATCTTCCAGGTAGCTGCGCAGTACCGCCGGCACCAGTTCGGCGCGGCTGGGCTCGACCAGATAGTCAGCCGGCGCGGCGATCGCGCCCGTGGCCTCCTCGCTCTTGCGCTCGGCGATCGGCAGCAGGCGTTCGAAGGTCGGGCGCTGCGAGAGCGCGGAGTGGAAGCGGCTGTAGATGATCCCGGCCTCGACGATCGCGCCGCCGCGGAAGGCGCCGAGCGTGCGCGCGGCGAGCTCCTGGGCGAGCGCGAAATTCGCCAGGCGCGCATTGTTGATGCTCTGGTGCGCGATCGCATGTCCGGCGCGGCGCAGATGATCGAGCGGCTTGCGCCCGACCACGTTGAACTTGACTGTCATCCCCTGGCCGCGCGCGCGCGCCGCCTCTTCCTCGGCCTTGCGCACCAGGTTTGCGTTGTAGCCGCCGCACAGCCCGCGGTCCGATCCGATCACGGTGATCAGCGCCTCGCGCTGCGCGTCTTCGGCCGGCGCCAGCGCGGCGCGTTCACTGGCGAAAAGGTTGTCCGCGATTCGCACCAGCGTCTCATGGTAGGGGCGCGCGCTGAGCAGCGCGTCCTGCGCGCGGCGCAGGCGCGCGGCGGCGACAAACTTCATTGCGCGCGTGATCTGCTGGGTCGATCGGACCGACGCGATCCGCCGGCGGATTGCCTTCAGCGACGCCATCGTTTGCTACTCGCCAACCGTGCGCTTCGCCGGCTCAGGCGCTGACCTTGCCGTCGCCCTCGGCCGAGCCGAAGGCCTGCTGGTACTGGTCAAGCGCGGCGCGCAGCCGGCCGCGCAGGTCGTCCGAGAGCTCGCGCTTGGTCGCGATCTCGTCGAGGATCTCCTTGTGGCGCGCTTCGAAGAACGCGTAGAGCCCGTGCTCAAAGGCCTTGATCTGAGCGACCGCGAGCTTGTCGAAGTAACCCTCGTTGGCAGCGAAGATAATCAGTACTTCCTTTTCGGTCGAGAGCGGCTCGTACTGGTTCTGCTTGAGCATCTCGGTCAGCCGCTCGCCGCGATGGAGCAGGCGCTGGCTGGCCTGGTCGAGGTCGGAGCCGAACTGCGCGAAGGCGGCCATCTCGCGGTACTGCGCAAGGTCGAGCTTGAGCGTGCCGCCGACCTGCTTCATCGCGCGCACCGCGGCCGAGAAACCGACGCGCGAGACCGAGAGGCCCACGTTCACGGCGGGCCGGATGCCCGAGTAGAAGAGGTCGGCGTCGAGTACGATCTGGCCGTCGGTGATCGAAATCACGTTGGTCGGGACGTAGGCCGAGACGTCGCCGGCCTGGGTCTCGATGATAGGCAGCGCGGTCAGCGACCCGCCGCCCTCGGCGTCGCTCATCTTGGCCGCGCGCTCGAGCAATCGCGAATGCAGGTAGAAGACGTCGCCCGGGTAGGCCTCGCGCCCCGGCGGACGGCGCAGCAGCAGTGAGAGCTGGCGATAGGCTTGTGCGTGCTTGGTTAGATCGTCGTACACCAGCAGGGCGTGGCGCCCGCTGTCGCGGAAGTACTCGCCCATCGTGCAACCGCTGTAGGGCGCGATGAACTGGAGCGGGGCCGATTCCGAGGCGGTCGCCGCGATGACGGTCGTGTACTCCATCGCGCCGTGGCGATTGAGTTTCTCGACCACCTGGGCCACGGTCGAGCGCTTCTGCCCGATCGCGACGTAGAAGCACTGCACGTTCTGGCCGCGCTGGTTGATGATCGCGTCGAGCGCGATCGCGGTCTTGCCGGTCTGGCGGTCGCCGATGATAAGCTCGCGCTGGCCGCGCCCGATCTGAAGCATCGAGTCGATGGCCTTGATTCCGGTCTGGAGCGGCTCCTTGACCGGCTGGCGGCGAATGATGCCGGGAGCCTTGATCTCGATGCGCCGGGTGGCGCTGGCTTTGATCGGTCCCTTACCGTCGATCGGCTGGCCCAGCGCGTTGACCACCCGCCCGAGCATCGCCTCACCTACCGGGACCTCAGCGATGCGGCCGGTGCGTTTGACCTCGTCGCCCTCGCGGATCGCGTTGGGCTCGCCGAACAGCGCCGCGCCGACGTTGTCCTCCTCGAGATTCAACACCATCCCGTAGATCCCGTGGGGGAACTCGAGCAGCTCGCCGGCGGCCGCGTTTTGCAGGCCGTAGATGCGGGCGATGCCGTCGCCGCAGGAGAGCACGCGGCCGGTCTCGCGCACCGCGACCGTGGCTTCGAAGCCTTTGATCTCAGTCCGTAGAATGTCGCTGATTTCGGATGGTCTGATTTCCGCCATGACAGTTTGATGTGGGCCGGCTCAGCCGACGAGCCGGCGCTGCGCCTCGTCCAGCCGAGCGGCGAGGCTGCCGTCGTAAATTCTGCCCTCCAGCTCGGCCACCACGCCGCCGAGCAGGGATTCGTCAACCTTCACCGTGGGGATGATCTTCTTGCGCGCGAGCGCTTCCAGTCCGTTCACCGCCGCCGCGACGTCGTGGTCGGCGGGCGGGCGGGCGAAGGTGAGCGTGGCGCGCGCACGTCCCATCAGCTCGTCGAGCTGGGCCTGGTAGGAGTCGGAAATCGCGCGCAGCTCGGCGATGCGTCCGTGGCGCGCCACCACCACCGCAAGCGACTGCAACGGATAGCTCAGCTCGAGCCGCTCGGCGATCTTCTTCATCGCCTCGATCCGCACCTGGTGCGTTATATCCGGCGCGGCGAGCAACCCCGCAATTTCGGGAGCGGCGGCGGCGCGCGCCAGCCGTTCGAGCTCGGCGCCCCATGCTTCGAGCTGGCCGCGATCTTCGGACAGTCCAAGCAACGCGCGGGCGTAGCGTTTGGCGACCTTCGACCCTCTCACCGTCGAGCCTCCTCGCTCAGGCGGGCCTGGAAGCTCTGGAGCAGCCGCCTTTGATCGTCAGGCGTGAAGTTGCGCGCGAGCATCTCGCGCGCAACACGTCCGGTCGCCTCCGCCAGCGTCTCGCGCAAGCGGCGGCGCGCTGCGTCTATCGCGGCCTCCGCAGTGAGCCGCGAGTCGCGCACGGTGCGCTCGGCGGTCTCGCGCGCCATTTGCCGGATGCGATCGACCACATAGGAGGTCTCGCCGTCGAGGTCGGCGCGGAGCTGGGCCATGTCAGCTTCCAGCCGCGCCATCCGCTCGCGCGCGCGACTGGCCAGCGCCTCGGCGTCCTTGAGCGCTGCCTCGGCGCGCGCGAAGGTCTCCTTGATCGCGCGCGCGCGGCCAACGAAAAAGCCGCGGGTCGCGCCGCCGAAGCGGCGGTCTACCCATCGGATGAGCAGGATGAAAAGGACGAAGTTGACGACGTAAAGGCCGAGCGCCCCCCACGAGCCGCCCACTGCCTCGGCGCCGCCCTCGGCGCACCATGCCGCCGCCGGCAGCATTACGGCGGCGCCGGCCAACGCGATCGCAGATCCTTTCATGGCCTAGTTGTGGGGAGTCCCCTGCGCGGAGCCGTCAATCGGACGGCCGAGTACGCGTGAGGCGAGTTCGACGGCAAGGGCGCGGCTGAATTGCTCGATCTCGCGTTCGCCCGCCCGCAGTTCGCTCTCGATCCCGGCTCTGACGCGCTCCAGCGCGCTATGGGCTTCCGCCTTGGCCTCCTCGATCAAACGTGCGGCTTCCGCTTCGGCCCGTCGCCGCTCGGCGTCGCGCGCGGCCAGCGCCTCGCGCCTTACGACCGCCAGTTGGCGCTCGCGCTCCTCACCGGCGGCTTTCTCCTCTTTAAGCAGTTGTTCGGCACGCGCGCCGAGATCCTTGAGCTTGCGCTCGCGCTCGCCGAGCAACCTGAGGAAAGGGCCGAAAAAAAGCCGATCGAATATAAACCAGAAAACCAGGAAGGACACAATCAGGGCGAAGAAGGTTCCCCAGTCGGGCGGAATGTGCATATTACGGCGTCTCCCGTAAGGGATGGTTCATAGTGCTGTTCCGGCGGGCAAGAGTGGCGGAGGCGAGTTTGTCGAAACCGGATCGGGCGCTCAGGCCTGCTTCTGACCTCCGGCCTGAGCCACCATGCGCTCCTCCTTGGGAAACACGGTGATCTTACGATCTTCGCGCGCGCCCTCGGGCTGCATCGCGCAATGGCCCTCAAACACCGCGCCCTCGTGCACTACCAGCACCGGCGAGGTTAGATTGCCCAGGACCTTGGCCGAAGGGCGGATCTCGATGCGCTGGCTGGCGGTGATGTCACCGCTGACTTTGCCCGCCACCACCACCGAGGCCGCCTTGATCTGCGCCGTCACCACGGCACTCTCGCCGATGATGACGCTGTCCTTAGCGCTGATCTCGCCGTCGATCTGGCCGTCGATGCGCGCCGGTCCCTCGAAGGTGAGCTTGCCGCTGACCTTGGAGCCCTGGTCGAGATAGGCGCGCGCCTCGAGCGCCGGCGGGGTCGCGTGACGAGGCGCGACAACCCTGCCCTCAGGCGGAACGGGAGGCGGCACCGGCACCGCCTGCGCGGGCACCTGCGGCTTGACCGACGGCTCGGGCTTGAAGGTCTTCTCCGGCTCTTTCGTGAAAAGCGCCATTTCCACCCCTCCACTAGGGCGCGATCTGGCCCGCGTACGGACCGCTCGTGCTCAAGTTTAGGCTTCGCTAATAGCCAATACAATTGACAGAGTCAATTTGCGTACGGATGCTTCCTTCAGTCACGCTCAAAGTTGCTGAAATAGGCGAAAGCTCGCAGCGCACCCTACCCCGCGCACCGGCCGCCCTCACCGATTTTCCTTACGCGCGACAGCGATGGTATGCTGAAGCCTGTCGTACAAGATTCAACTGTCACGCGATTAGCAGAGGAACGCCATGGCAGCAATCCCCCAGCAATATCTCGACCTTCTGACCGGCAAGAAGGCCTTCGCCCATCTTGCGACCGTGATGCGCGACGGCTCGCCGCAGGTGACGCCCGTGTGGTTCGACTACGCCGACGGCCTGATTCGAGTCAACACCGCGCGCGGGCGGGCCAAGGATCGCAACATGAAGATCGGCGCGCGCGTGGCGCTCTCAATCCAAGACCCCGACAATCCGTACCGCTACGTGCAGATCCGCGGCAAGGTCGTGCGCGACGCCGAGCACGGCGCCGACGCCCATATCGACGCACTCGCCCATAAGTATCTGGGCGTTGACAAGTATCCCTACCGCACCGCGAGCGAGAAGCGCGTGATTTACTTCATCGAGCCCGTTTCCGCGCAGGGGATGGGCTAGCCGCGACGGACGCCGCCGTCGCGCCCATCAGCACGCCTCAGGTCCGCGGCGCCTCGCGCTGGATGGTGCTGCCGCAGGTCGATCCGCAGTGCGGGCAGACATACTCGTACTTGTCGCCCTCGGGCAGGATGAGCAGCAGCCGCTTGCGAACCTCGACCGCGCGCCGGCACTTGGGGCAGGCGAGCAGCGACGCCTCCATCCGCTCGAACGCGGGACGGCCTTGGCCTCTGGTCATCGCCATCGCCGCATAGGATAGCGAGCGTCGGCGCGCGCCGGCAACCGGCTCGCCCTTGCGCAGAACCTGACAATGGCGGGTCGGTTATCGTCGAAAATTGCCGTATCGATGAGCTCGAATTGGGAATCGTTGCGGTTGCGGCGACGATTCTGCTCAAACAGCCGCGCGGCCTGCGGATAGCACAGCGCGCTTTGCGTTCGAGCGCCCGCGCGGCGCGGCCGCTACTTCGCGTCGTGGAAGATGACGCCGAGCGTAAGGCGGCGGCCGCGCCGGATCCGGCTCACCCCGTGGCGCATCGTGACCCGGTAATAGCCGCGGCTGCCGGCGACCGGGCGCTCGCTGGTCGCGAACAGGATCGCGTCGCCCTGCTCCAGCGCGATTGCCTCGCCCCGGCTCTGCGCGCGCGGACGATTCTCCAGCAGCAGAAACTCGCCGCCGTCGAAATCCGCGCCGCGCCGGCTGAGCAGGCAGGTGAGCTGAATCGGAAAGGCGACTTCTCCGTAGAGGTCCTGATGCATGCAGTTGTAGCCACCCGCCTCATAGCGCAGCAGGAGCGGGGTCGGCCTGGTCTGCCCGGCGGCGCGGCAGATCTCGAGGAACTCCGACAGCTTCGGCGGATACGGCTCGCCGCGGCCCATCGCGCTCGCCCATCGGTTGGCAATCGGCGCAAGCCGCGCATAGAGCGCGGCGCGCAGGGCCGCGACGATGGGCGGCAGCGGACGAGCGAAATACTTGTACTCGCCCACGCCGAAGCGCAGCCGTTCCATCACGACCCGCGAGCGAAAGCGCTCGCGTTGCTCGTACATCCCCGCCAGCCCGGCGCACTCCGCCGGAGCAAGCAGCGCGGGAATCGTCGCGCAGCCGTGCTCGTTGAGAGAGCGCGCGGCGTGCGCCCAGTCGGCCGCCGCCAGTCGGCGCGCGAACTCGGCAACCAGCGCCCGCAATGAGGCGTCGGCGGACCGTGCCGATATCTGCGGGGAGGTTGCCGTCATCGAGGATCGTCCAGTGGGCCGAATCCCGGATCACTGTAACACAGCTAGAACCCCGACCCGGCGCGCGGGTGAAATCGCGCCCGGCGGGGGACGAATCGGGCGCGGCGTGGTTGGCGTTGTGCGGGCTTTGGCCGATAACCTAAGATCGTTGCCGCTGCGATGGGCACCCGTGTGGATCACGAGACGTCGGCGCCGCGCGTCTTTATCGAGACCTACGGCTGCCAGATGAATATCGCCGACTCCGAGCTGGTAAACGGCGTGCTGCGCCGCGCCGGCTACGCGCCGGCCGCGCGCCCCGAGGAGGCCGACGTTATCCTGCTCAATACCTGCGCGATCCGCGAGCACGCCGAGGAACGCGTGCTCGGCCGGCTGAGCGACCTTGCCCGGCTCAAGCATACGCGGCCCGAGCTGCGGCTCGGCCTGCTCGGATGCATGGCGCAACACAACCGCGCGGCGCTGGTTGAGAAGGCGCCGTGGCTCGACCTGGTCGCCGGCCCCGACAGCTACCGCCGTTTGCCCGAGCTGCTGGGGCGGGCGCGCTTCGATCCCGCCATCGACGTGCGACTCGACCGCGCCGAGACCTACGCCGACCTCGCGCCCGAGCACGAGGGCGGCGTGCGCGCGTACGTCACCGCGATGCGCGGATGCGATCGGTTCTGCGCGTTCTGCGTAGTGCCCTACGTGCGCGGACGCGAGCGCAGCGTGCCGCCGCAAGCAGTCCTCGCCGACGTGCGGGCGCTCGCCGCGCGCGGCACGCGCGAAGTCGTGCTGCTAGGGCAGACCGTCAACGCATACCGCTTCGGCGAAGTCGATTTCGCCCGGCTGCTCAGGATGGTTGCCCGAGTGGACGGCATCGAACGCATCCGCTTCACCTCGCCGCATCCCGCCGACATGAGCGGCGCGGTGATCGAAGCGATGGCCACCGAGCCCAAGGTCCAGCCGTGGCTCCATCTGCCGGTGCAGTCGGGTTCGGACCGGATTCTGGCCGCGATGGAACGCGGCTACACGGTGGCGGAATATCTGGCGATAGTCGAGCGGCTGCGCGCGGCGATCCCAGACCTTGCGCTCTCGACCGATATCATCGTCGGCTTCAATGGCGAGCAAGAGGCGGACTTCCGGGCGACGCTCGACCTGATGCGCGCGGTCGGGTATGACTCGGCCTTCACCTTCAAGTACTCGCTGCGCGAACATACGCGGGCCTTTCGGCTGGGCGATACGGTCAGCGAGGAGGAGAAGGGGCGGCGGCTGGCCGAGACGATCGCGCTCCAGGAGCGGATTTCGCTCCAACGCAACCGCGCACTGGTCGGCGAGCGCGTCGCCGTGCTGGTCGAGGGGCCGGCGCGCCGCGGCGGCGGTATGCTCGCCGGCAAGACGCCGCAGTTCAAGACCGCGGTCTTCGCGCCGGCCGCGGCAACCGCACCGGGCGATATCGTCAGCGTGCGCGTTGAATCCGCCACCGCCCACACGCTCCATTGCACACTGATCGGCTAGCGCCAGCGGCCCGCCCGGCGATCAAATCAGCGATCGGCCTTGGGCGCCGTCCACCGGCAGGCAAGCGCCGGTGATCCAGCTCGCCCGCGGCGAGACAAGAAAGGCCACCGCATAGGCGACTTCCTCGGGACGGCCGAGCCGGCCGGCGGGAAATTCGTGCGCGATGAAGTCCTTCTCGAAAGCCGGGTTGGCCTTGAACACGCGCTCCCAGGTGCCGCCTGGGTAAAGGATCGAGCCGGGTGCGACCGTGTTGACGCGGATTCCCTTGGGCGCCAGCTCACGCGCCAGCATCTTGGTGAACGAGATCATCGCCGCCTTGGACGCATTGTAGGTCAGCGGACCGCCCGCCTCGCGCCCATAGATCGAGCTGATATTGACGATCGCACCGCCGCCCCGGGCCTCCATCCGCGGCGCGCACAGGCGCGACAGTCGCACCGCCGAGAAGAAGTTCAACTCGAAGGCCGCCTGCCACGCCGCGTCGTCGAGTTCGCCGAGCGCGCCCGGGCGCGCGCCGCCGGCGTTGTTGACCAGCATGTCAACCCCTCCCATTCGGGCCACGGTGCCCTCGACCCATCGCGCCGCCGCCGCCGCGTCGACCACGTCGACGGCCTCGGCGAGGACCTCGTAGCCGCGCCCGCGCAAGTCGGCTGCCGTCTTCTCCAACGCCTCCGCGCCGCGCGCGCAGATGCTCAGCCGCGCCCCCTCGGCGCCCAGCGTTTCGGCCATCGCACGCCCCAACCCCCGGCTGCCGCCGGTTATCATCACGACTTTGCCACGAAGACCCAAATCCATCGCCTGCTGCTCCTTATCCTCGGTGCCACCCGTTCGGCGCTGCCGCAGGCAAAGCTTGCCCTAATCAATCCGCGGTTGACAGACCCGAGGGGCGGTCTTAAGCTCCAAGGTCTGATTCGAAGGACAGACGGAGGTCTATGGAAATCAGGGTCGAAGGCTCCCTCGACCAGGCGATGCGGGTGCTCAAGCGCAAGCTCGCCAAGGAGGGGGTATTCAAGGAGATGAAGAAGCGGGCTTTCTACGAGAAGCCCAGTGTCCGCCGCAAGCGCAAACGCTCCGAAGCCCAACGCCGGCGCCGCAAAGAGCAACGCCGCCGCCGCGCCGCCGCACTCTAAGCGCTCAGTTGACGAACATTATCGTGCCGCGCGCCACCGCGCGCGTACGGCGCAGCGCGCCCGCGTCGCCGCGCGGGTGAGGCATCCGTGCGCCTCGGAGCATCCCGACGCGCGGCGGGCGGCGCCGTAAACTACGAGGGCAGTGGCCGCCAGGTGAAAATCACCTGCCCGCGGGCGACGTAACAGTCGAGGTCGTAGTGCGGCAGGCCCAGCGCCGCCCGTCCCAGGCGAAAGGCCTCGATCACGTGCAGAAGCCGCTCGGGCACGGTGTGCGGAGCGTCGTGGTCGAACCGATAGCAGGCGGTCTGCGCACCCAGTTCGAGCGCGACACATCCGTCGCCGCGATGGCGTCCGGCGGCCTCGGCGCCCGCCTCGAGGGCGGCGCACTTCAGGCATAACACCAGCGGCGCGCCGGACTCGGCCGCCCAGTCGAGGTCGTCGGCCAGCGCGGCAAGGTCAGCCGCGCATTCGGCCCACTGCTCGTGTGCGCGCGCCGTGGAGTAACGGCGAATCGCTCGCGCGACGCGGCTGAGCGCTGCCTCTCCTGCCTCCGCATCCAGCACGAACGCCCCGTCGTCATCCATCCGCAGCGAGGATCCGAACTGGGTGGCGAGAAACTCACGCAGGTTTATCGGCAGGGAACATTTCAAAGGAAGCGGGGGGGAGGGAGAGAGCGAGCGCGAAAAAACCGGGAAGGCACGACCGGGAAGAAGGGAGTGTGCTTCGCGCCCGGCTGCGGGTGGCGCCGCAGGACGCGAAGCGCAACTGCCAAAATCTTCCACCTGGCGTGAAGTGTGTGCTTCTCTACGACCCAAAGGTCCGGTCCGCAAGGTACCAACCTCCTTCGGCAGAGACGCCGGGCCGCGGGCCCGCAGGCGCGCAATAGCGGCGCGCCGGCGGGTCCAGGTCCCGCTCCGGCCGTGTTTCAAACCCAAGGAATGTTGCTGCCGAAAACGCGGCGCGGTGGTCGGACGGGCCGTGGGCGAATTCACGGCTCCCCGCCGGCGGCGCGCTACAACCTGAATCAGACCCTGCGTAACCCGCGGGGATCGACAGTGGAAAAGCGCCGTAACCGTCTCGCGTCATGCGACGAGGCCCTTTTCGTCATCACCATCAGCCCGCTCAACTCCCCCCCACCGCCTCCGCCCGGCCGCTTCCCATCTTCACGCAAGCGGCGGCTGGATGGTATCCGTTCGCGGCCTGGACCTTCCGGCGCCGTGCGCGCGTCGCTGGGCCGGGCCGTGCGTTTGCTACAGGCTGTACGGCGACGGATAGTCCGCCGGACAGAAAATTGTTTAGCGCGCGCGAGCGTGGTGGGCAACGCGGCCTCGCAAAATCCTTTTCGTTCGCCAACTTGACATTGGACAATACGCGTGGTCTCCTGCGCTGCGTCGCGCCGCGGGCCAGGTCGCGCAGTATGAGGTGAACTAATGGATATCAATCCCGCCTTCATCACTCCGCTCTCGCAGCGCCTCAACATCAGGTATCCCGTCCTGCAAGCTGGGATGGGGTTTGTCGCGCATGCGGAGCTCGCCGCCGCGGTCTCCAACGCGGGCGGCCTGGGATGTATCGGGTCGGGCACGATGGCCGCGCGAGAATTAAAGGAGCAAATCCGTCGCTGCCGCGCGCTAACCGATCGCCCCTTCGCGGTCGATATTCTTTTTGCCGAGGTCAAGGCCGACAAGGGCTCCTCCGACGTCGTCCGCTACACCTCCAACGTCGAGCGTCTCATCGAGGTGACCTTCGAAGAGAAGGTCCCGGTGATCGTCTCCGGCCTCGGCAACCCGGCCGGCATCGTCGAGCGCGCCCATCGCGACGACGTGACGGTGATGTCGCTGTGCGGCAACGTCAAGCAGGCGCGCCGGCTGGAGGCCTCGGGCGTCGATGTGATCATCGCCCAGGGCTACGACGCCGGCGGCCATACCGGGCGCGTCGGCACGATGTCGCTGGTGCCGGCGATCGTGGACGCGGTGCGGGTGCCGGTGCTGGCCGCCGGCGGAATCGCCGACGGGCGCGGGCTGGTGGCGGCGCTGGCGCTGGGCGCCCAAGGGATCTGGATGGGCAGCCGGTTCGTCGCCTCGGTCGAAGCCTTCGCGCACATCAACTACAAGAACAAGATCGTCGAGATCGACGAAGAAGGCACCACGATCACCCGCTGCCAGTCCGGCAAGCCCTGCCGGCTTATCCGCAACAAGTTCACCGAGTCGTGGGTCGGGCGCGAAAGCGAGATCCTGCCGTTCCCGTTGCAGGCGATGCGCGTAGGTTTTCCGGCGGCCGAAAAGGCGCGCTACGAGGGCAAGGTCGAGGAAGGCGGAATGGCGTGCGGGCAGGGCGCCGCCCTTATCCGTTCGGTCAAGCCGGCGGGACAGATCGTGCGCGATGTGATGGCCGAGGCGGAGGCGGCGCTGCGCGAGCGCTTCCTCGCGCCCGCATGGCCGGCGCTTCCCGCCAGGACCCGCTCAGCCGCGGCGTAGCGCCGGATGCCGGAGAGCGGGGCCGAAGCATGGCGTTTCTGGTCGACGTCATCGAGGTGCGGTTCAAGATTCCGGCGAACGCCGCCGTCATTGAATAGATCGCCCGCGAGAATCCGTTCACGCATCCCGACGTCGGAAGGAAAATCATCAACCTGGGCAAATGGCTGCCAGTGCACATCACTACTGCCCCAACTTGGCGGCGGCCACCTACGTAGTACTGCACTCCGAACAGAATTTGATATTCACAACCGGGCTCGAGATGAAGCAGATCGCCTTGCGCCTGCCGGGCCCGGCGCCGAGGGCTCAACCGTCGCGGTGCGCCATCAGCGATGGGGCCGAGGCCGCCTGCCGCCGCACGCAGGAGCTCGCCGGCGCCTGATTCGCCGCCGAAGCCGTAAGTCGGACCGCGCCTACGGTTCGATCCGCTCCATCATGCGCGGGAACGGGATCGTCTCGCGGATATGATGGAGGCCGCAAACCCAAGCCACCATCCGCTCGATTCCCATTCCGAAGCCCGCGTGCGGCACGGAGCCGTAGCGGCGCAGGTCGAGATACCATCCGAACGGTTCGAGCGGCAGCCCGTTCTCCACGATCCGCCCGCGCAGCGTTTCGTAGTCGTCCTCGCGCTGGCCGCCGCCGATAATCTCGCCGTAGCCCTCGGGCGCGAGCATATCGACGCACAGCGCAAGCTCGGGACGCGCAGGATCGCGCTTCATGTAGAACGCCTTGCAGGCGGCGGGGTAGCGATGGACCATCACCGGGCGGTCGAACTCGGACGATAGCGCGGTCTCCTCGTCGCCGCCGAAATCGTCGCCCCACTTGATCGCGACTCCTTTGGCCCGCAGGCGCTCGATCGCCTCGTCGTACGTGATTCGCGGATATGGCGTTTCGGCCGCGCGCCGCAGCGGCTCGATGTCGCGCTCGAGCGTGGCCAGTTCGCCGGCGCGCCGCTCGAGCACGCGGCGCAGGATATAGCTGACGAAGTCCTCGGCGAGCTGCATGTCCTCGGCCAGCGTGTAGAAGGCGACCTCCGGCTCGACCATCCAGAACTCGGTCAGATGGCGCCGGGTCTTGGACTTCTCGGCGCGGAACGTCGGGCCGAAGCAGTACACCTTGCCGAAGGCGAGCGCGCCAGCCTCGGCGTAGAGCTGGCCGCTCTGGGTGAGATAGGCCTTGCGCTCACCGAAGTAGTCGATCTCGAAAAGGTTGGTGGTGCCTTCGCACGAGGTCGGAGTCAGGATGGGGGCGTCGAACAGCACGAAGCCGCGCTGGTGGAAGAAGTCGTGCGCGGCACTCGTCACCTCGTCGCGCACGCGCAGGATCGCGTGCTGGCGCAGGGAGCGGACCCACAGATGGCGCAGGTCGAGCAGGAAGGCGACGCCGTGCTCCTTGGGCGTGATTGGATAATCGGCGGCGGGCGCGTACACCGTGTAGCGCTTGACCGTCAGCTCGTAGCCCCCGGGCGCGCGCCGATCCTGGCGCACCACGCCGGTGACCTCGAGCGAGGTCTCCTGGCCCAGATGGTCGGCGGCGGCGAAGGCCTCGGCGCCGAGGTCGGCGAGCGAGGCGACGCACTGGCAGAAGCCGGTGCCGTCGCGCACCATCAGGAAGTGAATCTTGCCGCTGGAGCGGCGGTTGTACAGCCAGCCCTTGAGCGTGACCTCCTCGCCCACATGCCGGCCGAGCGCCTCGATATAGACCCATGCCATGGGGCTATTTAAGCAGATCGTCGCGCGCAGGCGAGCGCGCCCGCGGCGGCCGGTCGCTCGTTTGCGCCGCGCGCATGCGCTAGCCTCTTGTGAGCGCGGGAGGATGAACGGACTCGACTACCTGATCCTGGCCCTGATTGCGCTGGGCGCACTTCACGGCACCGCGCGCGGAATCCTGCGCATCGCTTCGTCGCTGGTTGCGCTGGTGGCGGCGGTTTACTTCGCCGGGGTTTATCACGCGCGCCTCGCCGAGTACTTCACGCGCGCGTTCTCGGCACGCCCCGAGGTGGGCGCGGCGATGGGCTACGTCGTAATCGTGCTGGTGGTGCTGGTCGCGGTCGGGTGGGGCGGCGCACGGCTGGCCGATCTGATCCGCGCGGTTCATCTAAGCTGGCTCGACCGGCTGGCCGGCGGCGTGGTCGGCGCGGCTGTGGGCGCCCTGCTGGCCGGGTTCGCCCTGGTGATCCTGACCGCGACGCTGCCCTTCGACGCTCCGCTGCTGCGGCAATCGCGGCTTGCGCCGCACGTTATCGAATACTACCACACGCTGGTGGCGTTCGTCCCCGACGAAGTGCGCAGCGCCTACCTCGCGCGCGAGGCCGAACTGCGCGCCTACTGGAAGCAACACCGCGCGGGTTTGCCGCAAATCCCGCCGTCGCCCGCCACGACGCCGTAGCGTCACGCCCTCGGAGCACTACTCGACACGGGCAATACAAGACACGAAGGCCCCGCTCGGGGAGAGCGAGGCCTTCACTGACAACCGCAAGAGAGACTGGGGTCAGGCGAGCGCACTGTCAACTGCGCGCACCAGGTGGCTCTTGGGCACCGCGCCGACGATCTGCTCCTTGACCTGTCCGCCCTTGATGATCAGCAGATTGGGGATGCCGCGGACGCCGTAACGTGCCGGCGTTTCGGGATTGTCGTCCACGTTGATTTTGACGACCTTGAGCCGGCCGGCGTATTCGCCCGCCAACTCGTCGATCAATGGCGCGATCGCCCGGCAGGGGCCACACCACGGGGCCCAGAAGTCGATAAGCACGGGCTTGGTCGACTTCAGCACCTCCTGCTCGAAAGTGGAATCGGTGACATGGCTGACCAGTTCGCTCGCCATCGGAACTTTGCTCCTTGCCGTCGCGTTACGTTTTAAAGCTAAGGACGCCGGGACGGACAGTCAAGGCGCGATCCACGGCGCCCGACGAGCGTCATCATGTCGCGTGGCGGAAATTTTCAGATTCGCAGCGGCGCCCGGTTGACAGCGCACGAGCGCGAGGCTTTGAATCGACGCGTGCCCAGCAGGTCGTTATGGGGCGCGCGGCTGCGCCTGGCGGCAGTGACGATGCTCGCCGCCGTGGTGCTCGGCGCAGGCGGCGCGGCCGCAGTGCGCGCGGCGATCGAGCGCGTTGACGCGCCGGCGCCCGATTTCAACTGCGCGGTGTGCCTCAACCACAAGCCCTTCAGGCTGAGCGACCTGCGCGGCAAGGTCGTACTGGTCGACTTCTGGGAATACACCTGTATCAACTGCATCCGCACCTTCCCCTATCTCCGGCGCTGGGACAGGCTGTACCGCCCGCTGGGGCTGGTAATCGTCGGCGTGCACACGCCGGAGTTCGAGTTCGCCAAGGACCCCGCGCTGGTGGCTGACGCGGCGCGTCGTTTTCGCTTCGATTTTCCGATCGCGGTCGATAGCGACTACAAGATCTGGTACGCGTTTCACAATGAAGCATGGCCGGCCGACTATTTGATCGACAAGAACGGTAACGTCGCCTACATGCACATCGGCGAAGGCGAGTACGGCGACTTCGAACGCAAGATCCAGCAGCTCCTGAGCGCGGCGAATCCGCAGCTCGACTTCAACCAGCCGAAATACCGAATTCCCGAGAGTGAAAACGTCGAGCTGTTCGGCGGCGTATGCATGCGCGCGACGCCCGAGACCTACCTGGGCTTCGCCCGCGGACGCAATATCGCCAACCCCGGCGGCGAGGATCGCACCCGGCAGACGCGGTACGAGGCGCCCGCGGAAATTCCGCTCGACGAGTTCGCGCTGGAGGGCCGATGGGTCGCGGGGCCGGAGTACGTGCGTCACGCGATTGAGGCCAAGGCCCCCGGCGATTCGGTCCAGCTTCACTACCGCGCCAAATCGGTGTATCTGGTCGCGGGTTCCGACGACTCCGCGCCCAAACGGCTGTACATTACGCAGGACGGCAAGCCGCTGCCGCGCGACAGCCGGGGGGTGGACGTGCGCGCCGCAGCCGACGGGCGCACCTACATCGAGCTCGCCGGCAAGCGCATGTACTACGTGGTCAGCAACCCCGAATTCGCCGGCCATCAGCTCGGCCTTTACGCGCTCGAGCCGGGGCTGTCGCTCTACTCGTTTACCTTCGGCAACAACTGCGAGAACAAGTTCGCCCACCGCTGAGCCTCGTCCCGCAAAGCCGGGTAAACAGGGCCGCGCGCCGCTGACGCCCAGGGTGGCGCCCGATGTCAGCTCACTGGCGAAGCCGGGTCAGTCGCGCGCTCGTGCCAGCAGACTACAGATCTCCAGAGAGCAGCCTGTGACACCTTGTGCCGGTGAATTATGGTCAATAATAGCCCCTAGGCTAAAATCACCCGTCTAGATGCCCATAGACACTAGTTGGCATTTGATTCACTATAGGCGCGGAAAGCCCATGACGACGGAAAATAACGTCGGCACCGAGCTCGCCTACCCCTCGATGCCGGCCGGGCTGCTGGCCGCCGTGCTGGTAACCCTGCTCGGCATCACCATCGGTCAGCTCCTGATCGACGGCGACGTTATCGAGGTCTCGCTGCGTGACTGGCTGCCGTTCCTGCTGCCGTTCTTTTACCTGCTGCCGGATTGGGCGCGCGAGGCACCGTGGGTGCTCGCCGCACTCGGCGCGATTGCGGTGCTCACGGTGCGCCTGCTGGCCGGTTCGCTGCCGCGCGCGGCGCTCTACATCCTGATCGTCGGAGTCTTCTGCGCGGCCTTGCTGCTCGGACTGCCGATACACGTTCCGACCAGCCCCGACGAATGGGCCTTCGCCGGCTACGTCATCCTGATCGCCTTCCTCGGCGGCGCGCCGCGCTCCTACCACGTCGCTGGATGAGCAGCGGGACGGCGCCCGCGCCGCCGCCGTTTCCCGCAATTCCAGAGTTAACACTCGCGGCTTGACATCGTCGCTCCTCGCGTGTTCTACCAGCGGCATCAAAGCGTCCGCCGCGAGCCGGGCGGGCGCGGTCGCACGGATTCCCGGCCCGCGAGCCGATTTCACGGACGGATATCGCAAACAGGAGCGTCAGCGATGAAAGCCGCCGTCTTTCATGGTCCCAAGCAGCCATTGAGGATCGAGGAGGTCGAGGTCGATCAGCCGCAGGAGCACGAGGTGCTGGTGCGCACCGTGGCGAGCGGCGTCTGCCACAGCGACCTGCACTTCGTCGAAGGTCTCTACCCACTGCCCGCACCGGCCGTGCTCGGCCACGAGGCGGCCGGCGTCGTCGAGCGTGTCGGCTCGGCGGTCACTTACCTCAAACCGGGCGACCATGTGATCGCCTGCCTGTCAGTCTTCTGCGGCTTCTGCGAGCAGTGCATGTCGGGCCATCCCAACCGCTGCTCGAATCGCGCCGCCACCCAACGCCCCAAGGGCGGCAAGCAGCGTCTCAGCCTCAAGGGCGCACCGCTGCGCCAGTTCGCCGACCTCTCCGCCTACGCTGAGCAGATGCTGGTGCATGAGAACGCGCTGGTGAAGGTTCGCGACGATATGCCGCTGGACCGCGCCGCGCTTATCGGATGCGGCGTCACCACCGGTGTCGGCGCCGCGCTTAACACGGCGAAGGTCGAACCGGGCTCGACGGTGGCCGTCTTCGGCGCGGGCGGGGTCGGCCTGGCGGCGGTACAGGGCGCGCGGATCGCGGGGGCGCGCCTGATCATCGCGGTCGATATGTTCGAACACAAGCTCGCCAGCGCCAAGCGCCTCGGCGCAACGCATACTGTGGACGCCTCGTCCAGCGACCCGATCGAGGAAATCCGCAAGCTCACCGGCGCCGGCGTCGATTACGCATTCGAAGCGATCGGGCTCAAGAAGGTCGCCGAGCAGTGCTTCGAGTGCCTCGCCCCGGGCGGCACCGCGACAATCATCGGGATGATCCCGGTGGGCCAGAAGGTCGAGATCGACGGTCCCAAGTTGCTCACCGAACGCAAGCTCCAGGGCACCAACATGGGCTCGAACCGCTTTCGCATCGACATGCCCCGCTACGTCGATTTCTACCTCCAGGGCCGGCTTAACCTCGACGACATGATTACCCGCCGCGGCAAGCTCGAGGACGTCAACGAGGCCTTCCGCGCGATGAAGGCGGGCGAGGTCGCGCGCACGGTCCTGATGTTCGAGTAGGACGCGCAACTGTCGGCCAAAGGCGTGCACGACCCGGGCGATTAGCCTTTTCGGAGATCTCGCAATGAAAGCCGCTGTCTTCCATGGACCCCATCAGCCGCTCACCATCGAGCAGATCGACGTCGACGATCCGCGCGAGCACGAGGTGCTCGTGCGCACGGTCGCAACCGGCGTCTGCCACAGCGACCTGCACTTCGTCGAAGGCCTGTACCCGCATCCGGCGCCCGCAGTGCTCGGCCACGAGGCGGCCGGAATCGTCGAGCGCGTCGGTTCGGCAGTTACCTACCTCAGACCCGGCGACCATGTCATCTCGTGCCCGTCGGTCTTCTGCGGCTTCTGCGAGCAGTGCATGTCGGGCCATCCCAACCGTTGCTCCAACCGCCGCGCCACCCAGCGCCCCAAGGGCGACAAGCCGCGCCTGTCGAAGGGCGGCGAGCCGGTGCGCCAGTTCAGCGATCTTTCGACGTACGCCGAGAAGATGCTGGTGCACGAGAACGCACTGGTGAAGATTCGCGACGACATGCCGCTGGATCGCGCCGCGCTTATCGGATGCGGCGTCACCACCGGTGTCGGCGCCGCGCTCAACACGGCCAAGGTCGAGCCCGGTTCGACAGTGGCGGTCTTCGGCGCCGGCGGAATCGGAATCTCGGCGATCCAGGGCGCGCGGATCGCGGGCGCGCGGATGATAATCGCGGTCGATATGTTCGAGCACAAGCTGGCGACCGCCAAACGGATGGGCGCAACGCATACGGTGGACGCCTCGGCGAGTGACGCGGTCGAGGAGGTCCGCAAGCTCACCGGCGGCGGCGTCGATTACTCATTCGAGGCGATCGGGCTCAAAAAGGTCGCCGAGCAGTGCTTCGACGTGCTCGCGCCCGGCGGCACCGCAACCGTCATCGGGATGATCCCGGTGGGGCAAAAGGTCGAGATCGACGGTCCCAAGCTGCTCACCGAGCGCAAGATCCAGGGCTCGATGATGGGTTCGAACCGCTTCCGCATCGACATGCCCCGTTACATCGATTTCTATCTCCAGGGTCGGCTCAATCTCGACGACATGATCTCGCGCCGCGGCAGGCTGGAGGACGTCAACGAAGCTTTCCGCGTGATGAAGGCCGGCGAGGTCACCCGCACGGTCCTGATGTTCGAGTAAGGCACGAGCGTAGCCCGGATGATCCCGACCCCGAATCTCACCTTCGGCAGTTGGGACTCCGCCTTCGCCAGCGACAGCGTTCGATTAGTCGGCCCGCTTAGCCGGCTTCAACGGGGACAGCACCAGACCATAGCGGGCCATTATCTCGACGATCCTGGCCGGGTCGGATCCGCCAGCTGCGTTGACGACCTGCGCGATGTCGCGGAAATATTGGGCTCCGATGTCGGGGGTAAGGATGACGAGCGCCCGCGCCACCTGATCGTGGGGGTTACTGAACCCGTGCGTTACGCCGCGAGGAGTATGGCCCCAATCGCCCGGTTTTAGATCGCGCACCTCGTCGCCCACCGCGCAGCGCAGCACGCCTTCCAGACAGTAGATGCTCTCCTCGTTGTTGCTGTGGCTGTGCGGCGGGGGGACGTGCGCCCCGGGCGGCACAGTAAGCTCGAACATTCCTGATGCTGCGCCATCGATGAGGTAGCGAATCTTGAGCTGCCCGATGGTTATGCATTCGCCATTAGTCGGTTCCAATTCCATTGCTTTTCCTTTCGTCGCCTGTCATGCGACCCGGCTTGAGGCGACTCCAACCGATTGCGGTACGCCCGCCTCGCGTCGTAAACTGGCTTTACCGTAGCGAGTGTAAAGCGGCTTTACTCAGGTGTCAAGCGCCCGACTCAAGAACATTCCCGGCATCGCCGAGGCACCGTACATCGGCGCTCTCCTGCGTTTAGCTCATCAGGTCGCGCGCTCCCGCCTGCTTCAGGCCTTGGCCGACCGCGGACTCGCAGACATTAATGAGGCGTATTCCAGCCTGTTCCAGTATCCGCCGATAGACGGGATGCGGCCGTCGGCGCTCGCGAAGCGACTCGGCATCTCGAAACAGGCGCTGAACCATCTGCTCGGTCAACTCGAAAAGCTGGGTTATCTGAAACGCCGCCGCGAAGACGAGGCTGGGCACGTCGTCGTCCGCTTCACGGAACGCGGATGGCGGGTTATCGAAACCAACGTCGCCGCGATGCGCCAACTCGAAGCCGACTGGCAACGCCAGCTTGGCAAGCAGCGGTTCACCACTCTCAAGGAGGCGCTGAGAGAATTGACGGGCTTCGGCTGATTGGCTCCAGGCTTACGAGCGGCTGGACGAAGTGGCGAAGGGAAAGGCTCCCCTCGCGCTTTCCTAGAAAAGTCGCGACAGTGGGTTAATAGGAAAGGGCCGTCAGATCGCCGGCTTCTCAGGCCCGCAGGCTGAAGAGTGTGAGGTGATCAATCGTACGACGACCTCTTCCAGATCCCGCGCGCGAGCATCAGGGCGATCTGCTTCTCGATCACCTCCTTGCGGTATTCCTGATGCTTCATCGGTTCGCGCCTAAGGTACAGGTTCTTCGGATAGATCGGCTCCTTGTACAGGAGCTGGTAAAGCTCGGTGCGCAGGTCCTTCAGCCAGTTGTCCCATTGCGCATTGGCGCGATGGTGGCGCAGGGCCTCGATATCAATCACCCCCGCGACGTAGGTGGAAACGCCGCCGTACTCCTGTTTGCCGACGATCCGTCCGCGATAGTCGATCACGAACGAGCGGCCGCCGAAGGTGTCGATCGCCTCGTCGCTGTCGGGAAATAGGTAGTAGGCGCCGAGATTCGGCGCCACGATATACATATTGTTGTCGAGCGCGCGCGCCCGGCTCTGGATCTCGAACAGCTCGTTGCCGGTCGCCGGATGGGGGTACGAGCCGCGATAAACGACCTCGGCACCGTTGAGCGCGAGCGCCCGCGCGTTCTCCGGATAAGAGCCCTCGTTCGCCATCATGATCCCCAACCGCCCAATCTCGGTGTCCACCACCGGCCAGAAGGCGTCGAGCGTCAACCCGTACTTCTCGACCCACCAGTCGAAGACGTCGTGCGGACAGACCGAATGCTCGACCGGGAACAGCGGCGAGACCTTGTAGTGGCGCAGAATCACTTCGCCCTTGGGGTCGAGGATGAAGCCGACGTTGAAGAAGCGGTCCTTCCAGTCGGGATGGCGCGCCTTGGCCTGGGCCATGATGTAGACGTTGTACTGGCGCGCGATCGCGCCGAGCGCGTCGGTCTCCCTGCCCGGAATATCGATCGCGCATTCGCGCGCGTACTGCACGTGGTCGAGGTCGAGCACCTCGTCGTTGAAGGCCTGGAGCGCACCCTCGGGCAGCGCGATGAGCCGCACCGGCAGGTCGAGGCTTGAGAGCCACGCGGCCGCCTTGACCATGTGAGTGAGGTGCTCGAGGTTAATCGCGATGTCGTCGCGGGTGCGAATTCCGCGGACCGTCGGGATCAGTCCAACCGCGGTGTAGGGTTTGATCATCGCGTTTGCCGGCCCCTCAGCGCGCAGCCTGGGCGACCTTGGGCAGGCTGGCCAGCGCCGCCTTTATCGCCTCGTCGGGAAGCGGAGAATCCTCAAGCCCGCCGCTTAGGTAACGATCGTAGGCCGCCATGTCGAAATGGCCGTGGCCGGAGAGGGTTAAGAAGATCGTCTTGCGCTCGCCACTCTGCCTGCAGCGAAGCGCCTCGTCAATCGCCGCCCGGATCGCATGGTTGGTCTCGGGCGCCGGGATGATCCCCTCCGTGCGGGCGAAGGTGAGCCCGGCCTCGAAGGTCGCGCGCTGCGGCACTGCCAGAGCGTCCACCAGGCCCTCGTGATGGAGCTGCGAGACCAGAGGCGAGTCGCCGTGGTAGCGCAGGCCGCCGGCGTGAATCGCGGGGGGGATGAAGCTGCGCCCCAGCGTGTACATCAGCATCAGCGGGGTGAGCCCGGCCTCGTCGCCCGAGTCGTAGGCGTAATGGCCGCGAGTCAGCGTCGGGCAGGACTCGGGCTCGACCGCGACCAGGCGCACCGTGCGTCCGCTCGCCTTATCGGCGAAGAAGGGAAAGGCGGTACCGCCGAAATTGGATCCGCCTCCGCAACAGGCGAAGATCACGTCGGGATAGTCGCCCGCTTTCTCGAACTGCTTCCTGGCTTCCAGCCCGATCACGCTCTGATGGAGCAGGACGTGGTTGAGCACCGAGCCCAGTGCGTAGTTGGTGTCGTTGCGCGAGGCTGCCTCTTCGACCGCCTCGGAAATCGCGATGCCGAGTGAGCCCGGCGAGTTGGGCTGGCGCGCGAGCACTTTGCGTCCCGAGTTGGTCTGCGTCGACGGGCTCGCGAGCACCTCCGCCCCCCATGCCTCCATCATCGATCGTCGGAAGGGCTTCTGCTCGTAGCTTATTCGCACCATGTAAACGCGGACGTCGATCCCAAACATCCGCCCCGCCATCGCGAGCGCTGAGCCCCACTGGCCGGCGCCGGTTTCCGTCGCGAGCCGGCGGATCCCGGCTTGGCGGTTGAAGTAGGCCTGCGCAACCGAGGTGTTGGGCTTGTGCGAGCCGGCCGGGCTGACGCCCTCGTACTTGTAATAGATGCGGGCCGGCGTCCCCAGCGCCTGCTCCAGGCGCAGTGCGCGGTAAAGCGGCGTCGGACGCCACAGGCGGTATATCTCGCGCACCGGTTCCGGAATCGGGATCCAGCGCTCGCGTGAGACCTCCTGTTCGATCAGCGCGGGTGGAAAAATCGCTGCCAGCGCGTCCGGGCCGATCGGCGTGCCGTCGGGGCCAAGCGGCGGCGCCGGCGGGTTGGGCATGTCGGCCACCACGTTGTACCAGTGCGTCGGAATCTCGGACTCGTCGAGCAGGAATTTGACCTGTGACATCTGGGTCCCCATTCAGAAGTTCCGGGGCGCACGGCCTGCGTCCGGAGCGTGGTGAAGTATGCCCCGACAGGGCAGTTTGTTCCAGCGGGGTTTTTAATCCTTGACGCGTTGCGCCGCGCCGGCCCGGATAGGCAAAGACTGCAACAACCCGCTGCAATCGTGCAACGTGAAGGACGATCTTAGGATGTTTGTGGCCCAAAAAGCGCCTTAAATAGGCTGATTCATAGCAATTACGCTTTTTGGCACGCTAGCTGCTCCTGAACTCGACGATGGCCCAGATGTTCAGTGCTGCCCCCCAGCTTTCCGCAGTCGCGGCGGCGCCGGTTAGGCTTTTCCGCGCCCTCCTCAAATGCCGCGCCTGCGGCCATCCCTCCGACCTGCATGTCGGCTTTGCCGACCCGGAGCTCGCCCGCCAGCTCAGCCGCATTCATGGCGGCTGCCTTGACTGCGAAATCTGCGCCGACGAGTGAGCCGTCGCACTGGCGCGTACGGATCATCTGTTGAGGGGCATCTGATCGTCGATCCACTGCTCGGCGTCGGCTTCGCGCGCGAAATCACCGTTCTGCTTGCGACTCTCCCAGAAGATCTCCCATCTCCCGGTATCAGGGTTCTGTTTGATCACGTAGCCCTGGTACTCGGCCATCGCTGAACACCCCGCCGCTTCAGACTACCGCCTTCGCTGAGCGTGAGAAACTCCGGTGAGTAGTCCGGCCAGGAGTCTGCCCACCGCTATCCCGCACCAGACAAGGCCCAGAAAGAATCCCGCCTCGAACGCCCGGTCGGTCAGCAATCGAGTTCCACCGCTGCGCAGAGCGCCAACTTCCATGAGTACGAAACTCACGACCGCGAGCGCGGGCCGAAATGCTTCCGCGGCAGGAAATCTTGTATCCGAGAGGCCGGGCCCAGTTTCTTCGTCAGCTATCATCGCCTTGCCCGGACGGCAGACCAGGGGCTTTACGAGCCCCGTTGCGCCAGCCGCATCAATACTCCGCTGGCAATTGATCCTGCCAGAACCATCACGCTGAACGTCACCGCCAGAGGAAAGCGCGCGTCGGCGTCAAGCGGAATGATTCGAAGGAGGACGATTATTGTGCCGAGTCCACTGGTCAGCACGACGACCAGGACGGTCAGAAGCCCGATCCGCCACATAGTTGGACCTCGCTTCGGACACGGACAGAGATCCTTATCTTCGCGGCTGTAACCGCGCCCCGGCTCGCATGGCTGTCAGATGGACCCCTCCGCGAGCCGCCCTCAGCTCAGGTTTCCGATCTAAGCTGAGCAAGCGTCGCGCCATCGGCTTTTTCAAGCTTTCCCTTTCGAAGACAGACGCTAAGAGGCACGACGCTCTCAGGCGTGGCGGTAGCGCAACAAAGGCCGCCTGCTCTCAACGCAGGAGCGTGGCGAGCATGAGACCTCTTCGAAGCGCGTTGCTAGCCGTCTCGTTCATCGCGGCAGGTCGATTGGCGGAGGGGGGAAGGAGTCGAACCTTCCGGCGAGCGCAATGCCCGCCAAGCCGGTTTTGAAGACCGGTGGGGCCACCGGGCCCCTTCCTCCTCCGCACAGAGGAAAGTCCTCGAAATTCGGGCCTTCCTCATAGCACAGGCCGCTGATCTGCCCAAGCTCGGCACAGACGGCGGTACCGCCGCGCTTGGGCAAGGGAAGCTTCATCGCAGTTATTGCATCCAAAACGACAGAAGGATAGTTCTTCGACGACGTAAGCTAAAATTTCATTTCCCCGGGGGGCAACGTGTTCCAAAACCGCCGAATTACAAAAAACCTGACCAATACTATTGCCATTCTGCTTGCAGGCGCGTTCTGGATTGCCAACGCGGGCGCGGAAACCGTGCGTGACGCCAGCCATCTGGTTCCCACCGGCAAGGGCTGGGGGCAGCAGCGAGCCAACGCGCCCAAGACGACCCTCAAGGGCAACGGCATCAACTACCACGGCGGCCCGGTGATGGTCGGCACGCCCAAAGTCTATTTCATCTGGTACGGGAACTGGGGGACTAACACTACGATCGGAGCTTTGCCCTCGGACAGCCAAACTACCGTCGCCCTGCTCGAAACGCTTTTCGGGAACAACGGAATCGGCGGGTCGGGCTACGAGTTGATTGACAGCACGTATTACGAGGTCGTCAGCGGCGCCAAAACCAGCGTCTCCGGCGACCTCGCGTTGGCGAGCTCGATCACTGATAGCTACTCGCAGGGGAAGAGGCTAAGCGACTCTCAGGTACAGGCGGTGGTTGCAACAGCGCTCAAGAATGGCGCTTTGCCCAGCGACCCCAACGGAATCTACTTTGTTCTTACTTCTTCTGACGTTACCGAGACTTCCGGTTTCTGTACCCAGTATTGTGGCTGGCACACGCGCGCCAACATCGGGGGAAACGACATCAAGTACTCGTTCGTCGGCAATCCGGACCGATGCCCGTCGGCGTGCGAATGGCAAACGAGCGCGAGCCCGAACAATGATACCGGCGCCGACGGCATGGCGTCAGTGATGGCGCATGAGTCGGAGGAAATGATCAGCGACCCCGATCTCAACGCATGGTACGACACGCGCGGCTACGAGAACGCCGACAAGTGCGCATGGAAGTTCGGGCCAACCACGACTGAAAGCAACGGTTCGGTGTACAATCAGACGATTGCGGGGTTGCATTGGCTGATCCAGATGAACTGGGAAAACGCAGGCGGCGGCGGCTGCGAGCAGCTGTTGGGCGGCCCCTTCTACACCAGGTAGCGTGTTCCGTTCAGCAAAGCGTATCGTCTCCCCGTGAGGCGATGCATCAAGCGGGTTATGCCGCGCTCCTGCGAGCGCTCTCGGTGCGGAGCGCCGCGATCTCCCTCGCGCTGCTTGCGCCTTGCCTGCTTCGGTCGCCCGTCCTTGCGCAGGCGGCCCCGGCCGGGCGCATTGTTACCACCACGCGGCTCGTCGCCGAATTCTCCGATCTGGAATCGCGACTCAACCTCGCGATTCAGCGCAAGGACAAGGCCGCGCTCAACAAGCTCCTGTCGCCGGACTTCGAGGAGTGGACGCCCGCGCCGCCGGGCGCTCCGATTCCGCTCGAGCGGTGGATGGACAAGGTGCTGAGCGGCAACGTGCGGTCATTCGAGATTCGCCAGATGGCGGTCGAAACGATAGGTGAGGCCGCCGTCGTTAGCTTCGTGGAAGCCCGGCGCGCGCTCTGCGACGGGCGCGAGTGCGCCTCGACTTCGTTCGTGGTCGACCTATGGCAGCGCGAGGGCGGAACCCGGCGCTTGCGCGCGCGTTACGCGAGCGAAAGCTCGCCGCCGTCATCCGTCACGCCGGCTACTCCGAGCGGCAGAGAGTGAACCCGCGCATGAACGCCGGCTACCGGGAGGGCTCCACTACGGCGCCGGCGGCTTCGGCAGGTTCAGGAACATCACCCGATATCCGAGCATATTGTCGGCGCCTTTGCCGCGGCATTGAAACGTACTGGTCGGGTCGTCATACGGATAGCTATAGGCGGTCGGACATGCCCGCTTGAGGTTGACCAGCCACGGCTGGATCTCCGCATCCCAAACCACGTCGTTTGCCCTGATGTTGCCGACCGCCGCGCACTTGCTGGTGCCGTTCTTGGGCCAAAATCTGCTGAATCCGTCGGGATCGTCCTGATCGTAGGTGGCGCATCCGCAGCAGGTGGCAGGATAAGTCTGCGCGGTGCCCTGGTTGTAGCAGGAAGTGGCGTTGCCGGCGCTGTTGCCGTTCTTGGCAGCGCATGTAAACAGCGAAGCGAGCGTGGTCTGATGCGCGCCGTCGCCGTCAGTTATCAGATCGCCACAGTGGAGCGGACCGATATCGGCGTTGGGGTAAGCGCCGCAAAAGTCGTCAGCGCTCCACCAGCCGTCGAAGCTTCCGCACTGCTGCAGATAGATACCCAGCCCCGGAATGAACTGAGTACCGCAGTAACCCTTACCCGAGCATGCGGCTTCCGCGTTGCATTGACAGTAGTCGTTACCGTCCTGCGCCGGAAGGCACTTGAGGCTGCCTGGGCAGGTCGTAACCCCCGGAGTGCACCGGAGGTAACATCCGCCGGGCGCGCCGCTGCAGGTGTAGTCAGCCGGGCACCCGTTTGGCGTGTTCGCGGTGGAGCAACGTTGTGAGGTGCCCATCAGAAAAGAAGTATAGTTGTGCACCTCGCCGGCAGGATAATGCACCTTGCGCGTGTACTCCGCAAACTTCCAGTTACACTTGCCACCCTGAAAGATCTTCAGCCCCGGGGTTTTGCACCAGTAAGCCGCGGAGACCGAGCCGGGCGCGGCGGTCGGCGCGGGAATCGGCTGCATCTGTTCGGCGACGTTCGCGCCGTTGATCACGCTGATGTCGTAAAAGTCATTCGCTTTGGTCTGCAAGGTAAACTCGGCGATCGTTGCAGGGTTACTCCCGCCCACGCCGGCACTGCAATTCGAGTTGGGCGACGCGCCGCAGTCGCCCGTGGCGCAGTTGGTCCCGTCGGGGTCGCAACCGGTGCGGGCAAAGATTCCGCCGCTCCACCATACCTCGGACGGAATCGTGGTGCCGTTCCAGCTCACCGACGCCCGGTCGAGGCAAAATGCGGCCCATCCGCCCACCCGCGGTGGACTCGTGGACTTCTTGAGCTCCCAGGTGAACGGATTCGACCCGCCCGAGTGCGCCACCGGGTTGCTGGGGAGCAGGAAGTAGCACAGGTTGGTGTTCGGGTTGCAGCCCGCGCCGGTACCGCATTCCACATCCGAGGTGCAGGCGCAGTTCAGGCCCCCGTTGGTTCCCGGGCCCGTGCTTTGCGCGGTTCCCGGGCATGCGAGCGTTCCCTGCTGTGTCCCGCAGCTGCACGCTCCGGTCGTAGCGTTAATCGTGTCCGCGGCTGCGAGACAACTCGTGTTGGCGTCCACGACGCAGACGGAGCGAAGCGCGCCGCCGCCGCCGCCGAGCCAGAGATTGCGCGAGCTGTGGTTGCTGATTACGAGCTTGCGCTGGTTCGATGCGCATCCCGCGGCCGCCGCCGTCCCACTCAATATCGCTGCAGGCAGCAAAGCCGTCAGAGAAAGCAACGGCAGAAAACGCACCATCCTCCGCATCCCGCCACCTCCGCCCGCTTCCGGTGCAGGCCTTTGTTGATTATGCGTTTCGCGGATTGTCGTCAACGAGCATTAGTTTCGTCGCGGTTCAACATCGGGCCCTCCAGCGCCTCGCAACGCTCCGGTCCGCGCGCGTTGCGGACGGTCGTGGGTGGAGGCGCGATGGCGCGCCGGACCGTGCGCCATCGTCAGGTTGCAGGCGCTGTTGATGAGGGCGATGTGCGAAAAGGCTTGCGGGAAGTTGCCGAGCTGGCGGCGGAGCTGCGGGTCGTACTCTTCGGCAAGCAGGCCCACGTCGTTGCGCAGCTCCAGCAGCCGGGTGAACATGCGATGGGCCTCCTCGTGCCGGCCCATCGCTTCCAGGCAATCGACCAGCCAGAACGTGCACGGCAAAAACGCGCCCTCGCCCGGCGGCAGGCCGTCAACATTCTGCGCCTCGGAATAGCGGCGCACCATCCCGTCGGCCATCAGCTCGCGCTGGATCGCCTCGACCGTGCCGACCACGCGCGGGTCGGTCGCGGGCAGGAAGCCGACCAGCGGAATCATGAGCAACGCGGCGTCGAGCGCCTGCGCGCCGTAGTACTGAACGAAAGCGCGGCGCGTCGGGTTGTAGCCGTGGCGGCAGACGTCGTCGTGGATGCGGTCGCGCAGCGCGCGCCAGCGCTCGAGCGGCCCTTCGACCCCCATCCGCTCGACCTCCTTGACCGCGCGATCGACCGCCACCCACGCCATCACGCGCGAATGGACGAATGGGCGGCGCGGGCCGCGCACCTCCCAGATGCCTTCGTCGGGCTGTTCCCAGGCCGATTCGAGAAAGTCGAGCAGCACGCGCTGCATCTGCCAGGCGTCGTTATCGCAGCGCATCCCGTAGCGCCGCGCGACGTGGAGCGCGTCGATCAGCTCGCCGTAAACGTCGAGCTGGAATTGTTCGTGTGCCGCATTGCCGATCCGCACCGGGCGGCTGCCCTCGTAGCCCCCGAGCCACGGGACCTCGAACTCGGTGATCCGACGCTCGCCGGCGAGGCCGTAGAGGATTTGCAGCTCCTGCGGATGGCCGGCGGCGGCGCGCAGCAGCCACTGGCGCCAGGCACGCGCCTCCTCAGTGTAGCCTGCGCTCAACAGCGCATAGAGCGTGAAAGTGGCGTCGCGCACCCAGCAGTAGCGGTAGTCCCAGTTGCGCACGCCGCCGATCTTCTCGGGCAGCGAGGTCGTGGGCGCGGCGACGATCGCGCCGGTGGGGCGGTAGGTCAGCGCCTTGAGCGTGATGAGCGAGCGGATGACGGCCTCGCGCCATGGTCCGCCGAGCGTGCAGCGCGCCGACCATTGCTGCCACCACTCCTCGGTCTCGCGCAGCATCGCGACCGGATCGCGCCCGTGCGGCTCGCCCAGATGCGAGGCGTAGCGCGTCATCACGAAGGCGACGCGCTCGCCGGCGGCGACCTCGAACTCGCCGACGGTTCTGAAGTCCTCGCCGCGCAGCGCGATCGGCGAGCGCAGCTGGATTGCGTCGGGGCCGGCGATCGCGCGCAGGCCATAGGGCCGGCGCGTCACCCAGGGGATCACGCGGCCGTAATCGAAGCGCAACACCAGCTCGGTGCGCATCGCGACTCGCCCCTGGCGCCCCTCCAGCATGCGCACGACGTCCACCTTGCCAGTGCGTTCGGCCACCGGCATGAAGTCGATCACCGCGACGGCGCCACCCGCACATCGGAACTCCGTTTCGAGCACCAGCGTATGGCCGCGGTAGCGCCGGCGCACACTGTGCGGCTGGTCGCGCGGCGCGATCAGCCAGCGTCCGTTGTGCGGTTCGCCCAACAGCGCGGCGAAGCATGCGGGCGAATCGAAGCGCGGCACGCACAGCCAGTCGAGCGAACCGTCGATGCCGACCAGCGCGGCCGTATGCATATTGCCGATTAGCGCGTAGTCCTCGATCCGAAGCGCCATGCGCAGAGCCGCCTTTCGTATCAATGCAGCTTACACGGGAGCGCGGTCACTTTGCAGGCGCGGGCGCTTGCCAGCGCCGCGCTCGCCGCGCTATGGACTCGATGGCTCCCGTTGCCGGGGAGGGACCCCGCACACGCGCACGGGTGCGGGTGCGGCGCGGGGGCCAAAGCGGAGGGCGCGCGATGGCGCTCGCGGAAATCAACGGCATCGAGCTCTACTACGAAGTACACGGCGAGGGGCCGGCGCTGGTGTTCGCCCACGGCGCGGGCGGCAGCCACCTGAGCTGGTGGCAGCAGATCCCCGTGCTCGCGCACTCCTATCGATGCGTTACGTTCGACCATCGCGGCTTCGGCCTTTCACGCGAGCGGCCCGGCGGCCCGGGCGCGCAGGCCTTCGTTGACGACCTGCGCGCCCTGCTCGACCATCTCGGCATCGAGCGCGCGGCGCTGGCGGGACAGTCGATGGGCGGGTGGACCGTGCTCGGCTTCGCCGCGGCCTATCCGGAGCGTACGCGCGCGCTGGTGCTGTGCGACACCGCCGCGGGAATGGACGATCCGGCCGTGATCGCGGAATTTCGCCGGCTGCGCGAGAGCGCGCCGGGCGGACTCGGCGATGTCCTGACGCGCGCGATCGGCGCCGATCTCGAGCGGCGCGACCCCGCACGCGCGTTTCTCTACCGCGAGATCTCGGCGCTCAACCTAGAGGTACCATCCGATCTGATGGGCAAGCTCTTCGAAATGCGCCACAATCCCGACGTGCTCGTCGAGCGGCGGATTCCGACGATGCTTGTCGTGGGCGAGGAAGACGTGCTGACGCCGCCCGCGTTGATGGAGCTGATGCGCCGCCGCCTGCCCCACGCGCGCTTCATCCGGATTCCCGGCGCCGGGCACTCGGTGTACTTCGAGCGGCCCGAAGAGTTCAACCAAACGCTCGAGAACTTCCTGCGCGAAGCGCTCGGCCGCGCTTAGCCCCGGCGGCAACCTCGCGGTACAGCTCGAGCGTGCGGCACGCCATCACCTCGGCGCTGAACTCCTCGCGCACGCGCCGGCGCGCTGCCTCGCCCATAGCTGCCCGCCGCGCGGGATCGCCGAGCAGCGTGCGCAGCGCCGCTGCCAGTGCGCCTGTATCGGCCGGAGGTACGGTCAGTCCAGTGAGGCCGTCGAGTGAGACGTGGGGCACGGCCGAATCCAGCAGCGTGTTGACCACCGGACGTCCGCAAGCCATCGCCTCAAGCTGCACGATCCCGAAAGCCTCGCTGCGCGCGACCGAAGGCAGCGCGAACACGTCGCAGGCGTGATAACAGGCGCATAGGTCGGCGTCGCTGACCGCGCCCATCAGCACGACTCGCTCGCCGATCCCTAGCCGGCGCGCCTGAGCCTGAAGCGCCGCGCGCAGCGGACCGTCGCCCGCCAGCAGCAGCGTCCCGGGCACCTCGGCCATCGCGCGCACCAGGTACTCGAAGCCCTTGTAGTAGATGAGGCGGCCGACCCCGAGTACGACGCGCTCGCCGAAGCGCCGGCGCAACTCGCCGACGCGCGCGCGATCGGGATGCGCGAAGGCGTCGGCGCGGATGCCGTAGGGAATCGCCCGGCAAAGCTCGCGACGGGCGCTAAGCAGGGCTGAACCGTCGATATATGCTGGGGAGCTCACCACGATCGCGGCGCATCTGCGCAGCAGCAGCGCAAGCAGTGGAGCAAATGCCGCCGCGGCGCGGCGCTGGCGCACCACGTCGCTGTGCCAGCTCACCACCAGCGGCGCCTCAGGCCGACTCAGCAGGGCGGCAAGCGCCGCCATCGGGTTGGGAAAATGCAGGTGGACGATGTCGGGCCGCGCCCGGCGTATCGCGCGCACCATCCCGGGCACGATCGGGGTGCCGTGCAGGGTCAGCGGCGTCGCCAGCCGGGTGACTGGCACACCGTCGGGCGCCGACCAATCCGAGCGCCATCGCGGGCCCGCCACCAGGACTTCGACGTCGATCGTCTTGCACAGCTCCTCGCACAGGATCCGCAGGTGGGACTCGATGCCGCCCGGATGGGGCGGGTAGTACTTGCCGACGTGCAGGACCTTGAGCCGCGAACCCATCACGCTCGCGGCGCCTCACGGCCGACAAGCTCGCTGTATAGCGCGGCGCATCGATCGGCGTACTCGGCCCATGAAAAGCACGCCGCCCGGCGGATCCCGGCTTCGCGCCGCTCGGCCCATCGCGCGGGCTGCTCGACGCGCTCGCGCAGCTTCGCGAGCAGTGCGGCGGTCCACGCCGCGACGTCACCCACCGGACAATAGTCGACGACATCGCCTCCGACCTCGCGCAGCGGCGCGATATCGCTCGCCAGCACCGGCGTCCCGCAGGCGAGCGCCTCGGCCAACGGCAAGCCGAACCCCTCGGCCTCCGAGGGCAGCATCACCAGCGCGACGCGCCGGTAGAGCGCGGCGAGCTCCGCGGGCGCGAGAAACGGCATCGTCACGATCGCGTCGGTGACGCCGAGCTCGCGCGCCAGTCGCCGCTGATCCACGGTCAGCGCGCCACCCGCTTTTATCAGCCGCAACGCCGGATACTCGCGCCGCGCCGCGGCAAAGGCGCGTAACAGGAGATCGATTCGCTTGCGCGAGATCGTGCTGCCGACGTGGAGGAGCTCGGGGCCTTCGGCGCGCCCAAGCATACGTGCGAGCGCGGCATCGGCCGCTTCGTCGGGAACAGGGGAACAGGCGGGATGGACGCCGTTGGGGATGACGACCAGCCGCTCGCGCGAGACCAACGCGTTGGCGGCGAGCGCATCGCGGGTAGCGACGCTGTCACAGCTGACGCAGGCCGCCCGGCGCATCCCGCCCAGGATCCGGCGCGCCATCGCACGCAATGGGAACGTACGGCGTTCCCCATCGGCGAGCAGGCAGCGGAACGCGTCGAGGTCATGGCAAGTGACGACCGTGCGGGCAGCCGCAAGTTCATGCACGAGATGGGCGTAGCTGTGGTCGACGACGTGAAAAACGTCGTAGCACTCGCGCACACGGCGCAGCAGGCGCGGATAGTCGAAAAAGCGATTGAGCGCGCGGTCGACGTTGAAGCGCGCGCGGGGGGCAGGTGCGCCGTTGGCGCGGCGGCTCAAGCGGCGGATAAACTCCGGCCGAACACGGGTGACGGCGAGGGCGCCCGCGTGGCGCCGCTCGAGCTCGGCGCACAGCATCTCGCCAACGAGGTCCATGCTGGGCCATCCCTCTTCGGCGAAATCGCAAATCACGGCGACGCGCAGGCGTTCCAAGGCTCTACGCAGCGAGGAGCTCGGCGAAGAACTCGAGATGGCGGCTGGCGATGATCGGCCACGCGTATACTGCATGCGCGCGCTCGCGGCCGCGCGCGCCAAGCTCGGCGCGCCGCGCCGGGCTCTGGAGCAGCTCTTCCAGCGCCCGCCGCCATCCGGCCTCGTCGCGCTCGCCCACGACCAGGCCGGCGTCGGCGACGACGTAGGGAATCTCACCGCTGTCGCTGCCGATTACCGGCACGCCGCAGGCGAAGGCCTCGATCAGCATGCGTCCGAACTGTTCGCGCCAGGTCGGTGTGGTCCGGCTGGGAGCGCAAAGCAGCTCCATGGCATTAAGATATGCCGGCACCGCGTCGTGTGCGACACCGCCCACGACGCGTACGCGATCGCCGTGGCGTTGGGCCCAGGCGCGCAGCGCCGGTTCCATCGGCCCGCCGCCGACGAACAGTGCGCGCCACGGCGTGCCCAAGTCCTCCAGCGTGCGCATCAGCAGATCGACCCCCTTGGCTTCAACGAAGCGGCCGAGAAAGCCCACCACCGGCGGACCTTCGCCGCCCCACCCCAGCCGCTCGCGCGTGGCGCGGCCGGCGGCGGGGTCGGGGCGAAACAATTCGACATCCACCCCGAGTGGCATCACGCGATAGGGCTTGCGGTTCCAGCCGCGCCCCGACTGCGCCTGCGCGACCGCCTCGCCGCTCGCGATCCAACCTATGCAGCGTTCGATGCACATCCGTTCGATCGCCGAAAACGGGAACGGATAGCGCTTGGCAATATTCTGAAAGGTGTAAAAGACGAGCGGTGTGGCCGGCGTGCACGACCAGGCGACTTGGCCGCCCCCGATGGCGAACGGCTCCTCCCAACAATGTACGAAGTCCCAGCGCTCGCGCAGAAGCGCGCGCAATCCGCGCCCGTAAAAGAAGAGCTGCGGCAGGCGGCTCAGGTGGGCAGGCACCGCGACGAGCCGGCAAAGCTCCCCGGACTGCGGCTCGACCCGTATCGGACGCAGGTCGCCATGAAAAAAGCGCGGCGCCAGGGCAGTGACCTCCCATCGATCGCCGCCCGCGCGCGCCATCTCATGCGCGAGGCGGCGGTTGAGCGCGACGCAGTAGGAGTGCGCGATAGTGAGCAGGCGCCGCCGGCGGGGGGTCATCGGGCCAGGTTCGATGCGGAACGGATGGGGTTGTCAACTGCCGCGGCGTCGACGCGAGGTCTTCGCGTTCCACGATGCGCGAGAAATTCCTCGTACAGATCCAGATTGAGCCGCGCGACCGCCTCCCAGCCGAAGCGCTGCGCTTTGGCCTGGGCGTGCCGGCGCAGCGCGTCGAGCAGCGCGCGGTCTTCGATCAGGCGCGCCACCGCATCGGCCGCCGCACGCGCGTCGCGCGGCGCAACCAGCAGCCCGTCCCTTCCATCGGCGACAACTTCCAATGGGCCCCCGATTGCGGGCGCAACAGGCGCCAGCCCACAGGCCATCGCCTCGACCTGCGCGACGCCGAAGGCTTCGATGACCGAAGTCATCAGCTCGATCTGATGGCCGGCGAGCAGCGCGGGCAAATCCCGGTTCTCGTAACGCGGGACGACCTTCAGGCGCGACCTCAGCGCGGCGGGAAATTCGCCGAGCACGGCTTCCGCATCGCAGCCGGTGCCCAAAAGCGTCGCCTCCAGAGAGGCGAATCGCGCCATCAGCTTGCTCAGCGCCAGCACCGCATAGCGCGGCCCCTTGCGCGGCTGCCACGCGCCAATCCAGGCAATGCGCAGCGTCTCCTGCGGCCCCATCGGAGTGGGCGCAAAAGGCAAGCCCAACATCGCGGCGTCGATCCCATTGGGGACCAGGCACATCCGCTCACGCGCGACTCCCAGCCGGCGTGCGGCAAATTCCATCTCTTCGCGGTTGAGCAGCAAGGCCAGTCCCGCGCGGCGCATCGCCAACGCCGTCATCGGCAGGATTGCCGCGCGCATGAAGGCGCGGTATTTCCAGCCCAGGGGCCGGCCTGCCGCGCGCGCCTCCTCGCGGTGGGCGCGGTAATAGCAGTGCTCGAGGCCATGGCTGCGCATCACCAGCAGCGCTCGCCCATCAGCGGGCCAGTGTACTCCGAGCGCACAGCCCGCGAAGCCGGCCGTGTCCACTACGTCGTACTCGCCACGCGCGATCTTCGCGCGATATCGGCGCGACAGACGCAGCGGAAACGCCAGCGTCGCCCACGTGTTGCTGCGACCGATCGCGAAGTCGTTGAGAACGCTGACTTCGGCCTGGTGACCGAGCCGGCGGTAAGCTTCGGCTAGCCGCAGGGTAACACCTGCCGCCCCTTCGTCTGGGTTCGGATAATGAGGGAGCGCGAGCAGGATTCTCAAGCCTGGTTCACCTCGGCGAGCGCGGCGAGCGTATGCGCAAGGTCGAAGCGCTCCGCGTAGAGCGCGCCCGCCGCCTCGCCGAGCCGTTCGCGCTCGCCCGCATCATCCAACAGACGAAGGACCGTCGACTTGAGCGCTGCAGCGTCGATCGAGGCCAGCGCGACCGCGCGACTTTGTGCCCACAGTGGCTCGGTCAACACCCCGTCAGTGGTAACCACTGCGCGCCGATGGGCGAGAGCAGCCATGATGCTACCCCGTCGCGTGCTCACGCCCTCGCCGTAGGGCTGGAGCATCAGGTCGCAGGCGCTGAGATGGAGCGACAGGGCGTCCGGCGCAAGCGGACCCGTGGCATGCACGCGCGCGCCCAGATCGGGCGCGCGCACCAGCAGGCGCTTGCGCAGCTCGCGGCTGTCACGACCCATCAGCAGCAGGCTCGCAGCCGGGCGCTCGCGCAGCAGCGTCGCGGCGACGGCTGCCAGGGTGTCGGCGATCCAGGCCTCGCGCCCGGTGCCGAAGTGGCCGAGCACCAGCCCGCCCTCGACCGCCAGCAAGCGGCGCACGGCGCGCACGCCTTCGGGATTTTCGGCGACCGGGATGTTGCTCGGCACCGGCAGCCATGAAATCGCGCATCCGGCCGGCGCAAGCGGGCGCAGCAACCGCTCCCATCCGGCGCCGGCGACGAAGCAGCGGCGCGCGGCGCGGGTGAGGGCCGCAGCCATCGCGCGATTCGTGAGCGCGATCACGCTGTGGCGCAGCGGCTGGTTGCGATTCAGCGGATAGGCGACTTCGTGGAACATCACGCTGATATCGGCCGCGCGCCGGCGCCGGTACAGCCACAGGCAAAACGGCAGATTCATCGCCCGCATGCCGAACCCGTGCGGCACATACTGGACCAGTATACGGGGTGCAGCGGCGGCGTTAAGTCCGCCCCCCATCGCGGCGAGTGCGCGCCGGCCGAAGCGGCCGGGCAGGCGATGGACTTCGACACCGGGCTCAGGCGCATCGGCGGCAGGCAGCGCGGGCGCCCATACGTGGACGCGCGTCCCGCGCGCGGCAAGTCCGAGAGCGACCAGCCGGGTGTAGTCGGCGACGCCGCCGCGCGCCGGCGGATATTCGGGCGCGATGATGTGCCAGTCAGCCGACACGGCTAGGCTCCGGACGCGACCACGCATGCAAAACTCATCGGCGGCCGCTAACTTATTTGGCCGTCGATTGCGACTCGGGTCGCCGCTCCCATACGGTCCACGTGCCGCCGCGCTGGAGCGCGAACCAGCGGCCGGTCGCTTCGGGTGGCGGCAGCTCGCCATTGCGCAGCGCAACATAGCGCACGAGGAACCGGTTTAGCGCTGCTGCCGGGGCCTCACTGACTTGCGTATAGGCGGTCATGAGCTGCGAAAGCAGCGCGCGACGACCGCCGTTTTCACCGTAGGACCAGGGGCCCCACTGATATTCGGCCGCCAACCGTGTGGCTCTTGCGCGGAACCTGTGCGCATCGTACCCCATCAAGTACGCATTGAGCGCAAGTCTGAGTTGCCACTCGCGATCGGTCGTAGACGGACTCACCAGCACAGCATAATTGTACAGGGGAAAGACGTTCATCGTAATCGCAGCGAAATCCACGTAGCCCTCATCGCCTGCGAGGACGGTGCGGGGCATCAGCTTGATATCCGCAGGCTGTGCCTGGCTCGAATACATCCGATAGGTCGTCAACATGGTGCGGCAGGCGTCTGTCCGCAGCACGTCAAATCCCTCAAGAAACAGACCGCTCATCGCGTATAACCCCAGTGCCACAAGCATTATTCGCACGGCTGCCATCGGCGGCACCCGGGGCCGTTCGCGCACCCAGGTCACCAGGAAAATCAACAACAAGACTTCTGCCGCAGGTCCCCAAACGTATTGCCAATGTCCTTGCTGCAAATCGACGCCGACGATTGCACCTAGGTTATTCAGCACCAGCCCGACCAGCGCGAGCGCCCACAGATAAGCAAGTTCGAGTCGGCGCGATTTCCACAGCCAGACGAGCAACAACGGCAGCAGCACGAGCATGCTCTTGGGTAACATCAGCCCTGCGAGCCGCGGCATCGGAACGAAAAACCCGAAACGCTGCATGGCCTCCTTGGGCAAAACGGCTTTGAACCAGTAATCCTGCACGAGTTCGGGTGCACCGATGGCAAGGCCGATACAAGCTGCGCGTGCGTAAAGAGCGCGCCCGTCGCGGTCCAAAGCGAAGGCAACCGCAAGCGCCGCCGCCGCCGCCGTCCAATAGTAGAAGTAAACGTAAAACAAGACGCCGAAGCTCAGGCCTGCACCGACAAGCCATCCCCGTGTCGGTCGTTCACGCGCAGCTAAAACAGCGATGATGTGCACGAGGACGATAGGCAACCCGACCGCCGGATCGACGACTCGCCACTGCCTCAGGATAGGGGGCCAGTCGTGAATGATCGCGCCTGCGTGTCCCGAAATTATCCGGGCCAGCAGGGACAACTGGTGCACCATCGGATGAGCGGTAATCAGGCCCGAATCTGCAAGCACGAACACGGTACAAGCGGCGGCCGCCAGGCGGGATCTCAAGGAGCGCCAGAACATCCCATAAAATCCAAATGCTACACCGACCGCCGCCCACAGGCGCCATAGAAGGTTCACGCCGAACGGCCCCAGTCTCAACAGTCGCGCACACAGAACGAACGGAACAAATTGCGACCACGGGTAGTGGGTTGGAACCCCGGCCCGCGACGGATCGCTGATATACCAAGGATGGTTGAAGTATGCGTGCGAGGCGATCTGCAAATACAGTCGATTGTCAGGATCCGCAGTATAGGCGAGTGTCCAATGGCCCAGCGCAAGCGACCATAGGGGGTACGGCAAAGCCGCAATCGCGAGCGCAACCGCAAAGCAACATAGTACTGGCCCTGTGTGTCTGGCGTACGTTGTTCCGAGCCGGATCAGACTCATTACACGATCATCGACAGTACGTACGTTGGTAGCACCCATCCGGCAACGGATGCTTGATGGTGACGATACGCCGAATGGTCATGCCGCTGCCCGAGGCCAGTCCGTTGCATCAACACCAAGATCCCAGTCATAAGCCGGAACATTCTTTCGCATAAATGGCCAGACAGCGTTCCACGACCGCCGGCCACGTGAAATGCTCGAGCACGCGGCGGCGTCCGGCGGCGCCCATCGCGGCAGCTTCAAGGCGATGGTCGCGCAGCCAGCACAGCCGCTCGCCGAGCGCGCCCGGGTCGTTGGGCGACACGATGAACCCGTTCACGCCGTCCTTGACCACTTCGGGCAAACTGGCGACCGCGGTGCATAGCGCAGGCGCTCCGCACGCCATCCCTTCGAGCAGAGTCTGTCCGAGCAACTCGGGCACGGAGCTCTCGTCGCCGTAAAGCGTGCGATAGACGCTCGGCAGCACAACACACATCGCGCGGCGGTAGCGCTCGACCAGCCCCGCATCGTCGCAATCAGTAATGAACCTCACGCACCTGCCGGCGGCGAGCCTGCGCAGGTCTTCGAGGTATCTGGCATCGGGAGTGGGGCCGACGATTTCCAGCCGCAGCCCACGCGGCAAGGCCTCGATTAGATAGTTGATTCCCTTGTGCGGCAGGACGCGGCCGACGAAGAGCACGGTCTTGTCGCGCCGGACTTCGGGCGCGGGCGAGAACTTGGCGGTGTCGACGCCGCCATAAATGACTTGGGCCCACGGCGCATCGCGATGGCCGGCGATCGTGCGGCTGTATTCGCTGAGATGCAAGTGGCCATTGTACCAGCGGTCGGTGGAAAGCCAGGCCGAGATATCCCATCCACCGCCGCCGAGGTCGCTGACGAAGACGCGCCGGCCGCTCAAGCGGGCAAAGGCTGCGGCGACGCTGCTGGCCAGGATGTGCTGCTGATGGCAGTGGATCACATCGGCGCTGCGCAGCTCGCGCAGCATCGCCCAGGCGAGCGGATTAAAACGCTGGCTGCGGACGTACCAGGGATCGCCGAGCGCGCGGATCCTGAGCGCGCCGGCGCGCTCGTCAATATCGCGTTCGCCAAATGAAAGCAGCGTGGTCGGGACCACCTCGGCCATGTGCCGCGCCAGTTCGAAGGCGTAGCGCTCGCCGCCGCCATAGGCACCATCGCGCCCGAACAATGTGGGCACCAGATGGATGACGCGCGGTTGGATCGCACTCCGCTTGGGCCGATGAGTCAACATCGAATCAACTTTGATCGGCGGAGGTCACCGCGGTTTCACGAGGCTTACTTCACCACCTCAAGTTCGAAACTGAGAAACTAGGCTGGAAACAGCCATGCCCAACGCCGCTCGTAAGCCGCGGGATAGCGGTTCGCCAGGCGCCAAACCAGCTTGTTCGCGAGGGTAGGAAGAAAGACTATTTGAGCGCGGTGCCGCCGAAACCGCTTTTTACTGTAAAAGCCAAACTCGTGATTATCAGTGAAATAGTCGAAACTAAAATAGCTGAAGTGCTGCAGATGCGTGGGATCGACGAATGAGTTTGCGGACGAAAAGTGAGGCGTGGTGATTCGCACGATCGCATGATCCTGACAAACTCTATGAATCTCCTCCATAGTAGCGATCACGTCAGTGCAATGCGCCAAAACGTCTTCGGCGTAGACTTCGCCAAACTGGTTGTCCGCCAAGGGCCAGGGAATTTTGTCAAGGTCATGAGTGACATCCGGGTTGAGTTCCGGCACCCGGTCTAAATTGAGCGCGCCCTCGCGACGCTTGCGACCGCAGCCTAGATTGAGCGCTGTCCCGGGCTCGGGCCGCCGGTTGGCGACCTCTTCACTCTGGGTAGAAGTTCCCATAGCTCCGCCAACGCCAACAGGGTGAATTAGTGGCGGGGATGTGCACCCTAGCTTCCGGTGACGGTCCATCTCGCGGTCCAGAAGATCGGCCCGTCCACGGCGTGCGGCAAATGCCCGGTGCCCAGCAGGTCGGCGGGAACCACCTCGAACGAAATCGCTTCGCGGATGACGTCGAGATCGCGCGAGGGGTCGCCGAAGTCACCGAAGAACAAGTCCAAGAGGTACGTTCCCGGCATCAGCGGCAGGCGCTCGAGGGTGCACGTGATGGCGCCCGAGCGTTGCGGCATGCTGTTTGCGCCCTCATAAGTGATCCGGCTGTTGACGCCGAAGAGTGGAAATCCTTCGGCTGTTCGCGCAACAAGGCGCAGCGTGGGTCTGATCGGGCGCGGCGCGGCGAACTCGACCCGCACGGCGAGCGTCGAACCCATCCGCAAAATGCCGGTGGATACACCGTCGCCGGCATCGAGGCTCACCGAGCGCATCAACCGCTCCGAGCCGGGGCGGCGGCCGGGATGCTCGGCCAGCGAGCGGACGCCGCCATGTCCGCGCAGCTCGGAGGCCATGTAGCGCATCACGATCTGCGCCGGCTCGCCGCGCGCCTCGAGCCCTCCGTGGTTGATCAGCAGGCACGAGTTGCACAGCGCCTCGATCGACGCCATGTTGTGGCTGACGAAGATGACCGTGCGCCCGGCGCGCGCCACCTCGCCCATCTTGCCCAGGCACTTTTTCTGAAAAGCGGCGTCGCCCACCGCCAGCACTTCATCAACCAGAAGAATCTCCGGTTCGAGATGGGCGGCGACGGCGAAGCCGAGCCGCACGTGCATCCCGCTGGAGTAATGCTTGACCGGGGTATCGATGAATTTTTCGACCTCGGCGAAGGCCACGATCTCGTCGAACTTGCGCTGGATCTCCGCCCGCCGCATCCCCAGGATCGCGCCGCTCAAGTAGATGTTCTCGCGCCCGGTGAGCTCGGCATGGAAGCCGGTGCCGACTTCGAGCAGGCTGCCGACCCGGCCGTAGATCTCGGCGCGGCCGGCGGTCGGTGCGGTGATCCGCGAGAGCACCCTGAGCAGGGTCGATTTGCCCGCGCCATTGCGGCCGATAAGGCCCAACACCTCGCCCGGCATCACCTCGAAGCTCACGTCGCGCAGCGCCCAGATGTGGCCCTCGGTGTCTGGGGACGCCGTGCCATTGTGCGACGGCTTGAGCCGCGCGCGCGCCAGCCGCGCGGGCGCCGCGGCCGCGCGCATGATGCTTTCGCGCAGGGTGTGGTAAGGCTGCCCGCCACCGAGGCGGTAGCGCTTGGAGAGTTTCTCGACCCGGATTATCGGTTGCATCGTGCGGGCCACCAAATCCCTAACGAGGGCGTGCCTCAATAATCCCGACCGCCGGCCGCAGCACCGCGGTCATCGAGCAGCAGAGTCTTTCCCTAAACGCCGACGGCAGCTGCTGACACAATTTCTCGAGCGAGTACCATAGGCGCGCCGCCGCCCGACCGCTCAATCTAGACATCCCGCAATGTCCGGTGATAAATGGCGTCGCGTACAGCTCGACTTCTTCGACGCGCAGGTCAGCCTGTGCCGCAATATCGCTCAGTTCGTTGACCGTTAGCAGAAACAGATGCCCGTCCGCGTCAGGCTGGAACTGCCGCATTTCGAGGCTGCCCGGATTTTCTATCGCGGCGTAGGTTGGCAGTGCATTGCGGAAATACAAGCCGTTCGGAGTGCTGAGCAAAATTCTCCCTTCCGGATTAAGAAACCGCCTGAGATGACGCAGCAGATCGACCGGATAGGCAACGTGCTCGATGATTTCGCACGCGATGACAAGCTCGAAGCGGCCCGTCTGCGCCGGGTCGAGGTCGAAGCAGTTGCCGGGTAACGCCGTGATCTCCCCGCCGTTTTCGAAGGTCTGTAACGCCTCCGTCAGCCCCTCGCCGCGCAGGTCGTTGGCGACCACGACCGCGCCGTTCGTCGCAAGGCACGCACTCAGCGAGCCATCACCCGCAGCAACTTCGAGCACGCTCCGCGGGCGAAGCGCGCGCGCCTTCTGTAGCGTGGCCAGCGCCCGCATCCGCCCGAAGGCCTCGTACGACGGGGGCCAGGCGCTACCGAAGTTCCATCCGTGCTCGTCGCGCTGTTGGGCTGCGGGGGTAAGCGAGCGCACCACGCAAAGGCCCGACTCACAAGCGGCTCGGAACAACTGATACCGGGGGATATGCGCTGTGGTCAAAGGCGCCATGCTAGATAACGTCGGCGAAGCTCCGCTCCATGCGCCGGAACACCCACGCCGCAAGCGCCAGCGCGGCAAGGGTAAGCGCCGCCCCCACGCCGAGCGCGACCCAGTCAAGCGGCCTGCCCAGCAACGCCGAGCGGAAGCCGCCTATTATCCCGGTCAACGGATTGAGCATCAGCAGCCACCGCCAATTTGCCGGCACGAAGGTGACCGGATAGATGACCGGCGTAAGAAACATCCCGAGCTGGAGCGTGAAGGGCAGCACGTACTTGACGTCGCGGTAGCGAACGTTGAGCGCCGCCATCCACATCCCGGCCGCGCTCGCCACCGCCGCCAGCAGCGCGATCAGGAGCGGATAGAGCGCCACCCCCGCGCCGGGTGCGATTCCGTAAAAGGCCATCATCGCGAACAGGATCAGCGAGGCGACCGCGAAATCGACCAGCGCGGCGAGCACTGCGGCTCCCGGAATCACCATCCGCGGAAAATACACCTTGGTGATCAACTGGGCGTTGCCGACCAGGCTGTTGCCGCCCTGGTTGACCGCATTCTGAAAAAACTGCCACGGGACCAATCCCGCATAGGCGAAAATCGGGTAGGGCAAGCCGTCGGAGGGCACCTTGGCCAGGCGGCCGAACAGCACCGTGAACACCACCATCGTCAGGAACGGCTGCAGGATCGCCCACAGCGCGCCGAGCACGGTCTGCTTGTAGCGCAGCTTGACGTCGCGCAGGGTCAGAAAGTAGAGCAGATCGCGATGCGCCCACAGCTCGCGCAGGTCGGAGAGCAGCGAGGCGCGCCCGGCCTCGATTACATGGACCGGCGCGGCCGCGGACGCGACAATCGGCGCAACAGGGGGAAGCTCGGAGTGCGGCTGTGGTTTCAGGACAGGCGCTGCCATAGGGTGCGGTTTATGCGCGCTGCTCGTGCCACCGGTCATGCGGCGACTTCCCGCCGCGCGGCGCTCAGCGAGTGACGCGCTACGCCGCCGCGTTCGATTATCGCGACCATCTGTTCAGCCATCCGGCGCCAGGTGTGCGCGCGCAGCGTGGCGCCGAAGGGCCGGACGCGCTCGCGCCAGCCGTCGATCGCCGACCGCCAGCGGCGCAGCCGCGCAGCCAGGTCGTCGGCATCCTCAGGATCCGCGATCAGCAGGTCGACAAGTTCAGGCGGGTACTGCTCGGCGATGCCGGCCGCGGTGCTGACGAGCGCGGGCACGCCGCAGCACAGCGCCTCCTGCACCGGGCGGCCGTAGCCCTCGTAGCGCGAGGGCAGCACCAGCGCGTCGCATCCCCACAGCAGGCGCGCGATGAAAGCTTCGGAGCGATCGAAGTCGAGAAAGCGTATGCGGTCGGCAACCCCTGCCGCGACGGTGCGCGCCCGCCATAGGGCCAGTTCGCTGCCCGCCCCGACCACGATGAGATCGGCGTCCCAATCGGTGTGAGCGCAGAGCGCAAGCCAAGCGCGGAAGAGGGAGTCAAAGCCCTTGCGGCTGTCACCCAACGCGCCCACGAAGGCGACCTGCGGACGCTCGGGCGTAGCGACGAGTCTTGCGCGGGCTGCCACACGTTCCTCGGCGCTCGGCGGACGAAACACCAGCGGGTCGATGCCCAGATAGACCGTGTGGATCCGATCGGCCGGCAACCCCAGCCGTTTGACAATCTCGCGACCGGTAAGGTCGGAGTTGGTGATCGCCACCGTGGCGCGCGGCAACACGCGCCGCTCGGCGGCCAGGTCGAGACGGTGCTGGAGGCGGCCCTTCAGCCGGCGCAACACGCTGCCCACGGCCTGTGGCGCGAAGACCGCCTGCACGTGATGGACCCAATTGACATCGTTCCAGTCGCAGACCGCGCCGTTAACGATCACGCGCCCGCCGCGCGCGGCGATCACGCGCGCCCAGCGCCGCCCCACCGCGGCGATCAGGGGCTGCGAAAGAAAATACGAACCGCCCGGCTTGGGCACGCGATGGAAGACGATTCGTGGATGGGCCGCTAGCTCATCGGCGACGCGATAAGCGACGAGATGGGTCTCGATGCCCTCGTCGGCAAGATAGCGGGCGAACTCGTAGTTGGGCTGGTTCATCCCGCCGGCCTTGACGAAATCGCCGCTGACGATCAGCCACGGCGGCTTCATCGGCGCGCCTCGGCCACCGCACCCGGCGAAGTGCGGAACGTGTGATACGCCGCATTGAACAGCATCGCGTTCAGCAGCCAAAAATCCAGCCCGGCGCCGCCGATGAAGTAATTGCCGTCAAAGGTCGCCGCCAAAGCGGAGAGATCGTAGGCGAAAACCAGAGCGCCCAACGCTCCAAGTTCGGCGAAGCGCTGGTTGAGCGCAATTTTGTACGCAACCCGCATCGCCAGCGCGAGCGCGAGCGCGTAGAGGAAGACCAATGGGATGCCGCCGTCGTAAATCCATCCCGTCCACTGGATCTCCGAATACAGGAACGGATTGCGGTTATTGTCGGGGTTGCCGAAGTAATAGGCCATCATCCCCCAGCGCCCGGGGCCCGCGCCCAGTGGATATTGCGGCAGCACATTCTCGAACGTGTCGAACAGGAACTGGCCGCGGTTCTGCTGGTATACTTCGCCCGGGTTCGAGGCGGTCAACGAGTTGATCCGTTCCGAGACCGCGGTGCCGCCGACTGCTACCGCCCAGGTAAAGCCGAGCACCACCACCAGACTCATCAGCCCGGTCAGCGCCATCAGACGGCGGCCGTTCAGCATCCGGCCGGGACGTCGCAGCCCGCCGCGACCGATGCGCAAAGTCAACAGCCCCACCATCGCGGCCATACAAATCAGTTCCATCAACAGCATCACCCGCACCTGCGAGAGATAGATGGCCGCCATCCCGATCAGCATCGTCGCCGCATACAGGGCTTGCATCCAACGCCGACGCTCGTGCAGCAAGAAAGCGGTAGCGAACAGGACCGCTATAAAGCCGGCGCCCGCCGCTGCCCCCGGGGTGTCGGTCAGGCCCATCGGGCGATAAACCATTTCGCCAAAGGCGTTGTTGAAGCGCAGCATCGACATGTAGCCGGCGCCGTTGCCCTCAACGACTTGGGAGATGTGAAATTGGAAACGCCCGGGGAAATAGACCTGGAGCACGCCGACCGTCGCGCTGAGCGCCTGGAACCCCCACTGCAGAGATAGCACACGGCGCATCTCAGGCAGGTCGATTCTGACCCGCGACACCCAGAACAGCGGCGCCAGAATGGCCAGATAGATTGCGAACTGCGCGGCGGCCGAAAGCGCGCTGTTGACCCCGGGATTGACCATCCCGAGGACCAGTAAGACAAGGACGAAGACCGCCACCTTGGCGGCAGGATGAAGCCTGCCGCGCCCCGGCAGCAAAAGCAGCAGACCGATGCTGAGCGCGAAGACACCGGTGCGGAAGAAAATGCGGAACTGTGCGAGAGCCCCCGAGAGCAGCGCCAATTGGCATACGATCTCGAAGATAACGAAGCGCTCCAGCAGCCGGCCCGGCTTGGGCGCACGTTCCGTGACCGTGGCCGCGCGGCTTGGGTGCAGTGAGATTGCCTTGGCGATCGCCATAAATCAGTCAGCGGAAGCTCCCGAGGCTAAATGCCCCAAGGATTGCGCCTTCTCCACAACAAACGATGAGCCAACGGCGGAACCTCTTCCGGGCTCGCCCAGCCGTCGAAGTGGCCAGGATTACGCTGCAGGTGAGCGTTCATTGTCTGCCCATTACACGAAGCTCGGCTGCCGGCCCCTCGCCGCCCGCTTTTTGCGAGGACCGCGCGCGGCTTTGCGCGCACCGTTCAAAGATAGATTGGGGTAAGGGGCGCGCGAAGGCCCGATACGGACCGCGAACCGCCGCCCAGCGCTGTGCGGCGATGAACAGCGCTTCGCGCAGACCGTCCGTGCGCACCAGCGCAACGATCGGCGCCGCTGCAAGCGCGCCCGCAAGGTGCAGCGCCCCCCGCAGCCGTCGCGCTAAAGTGTATGGACGGAGCCGATGTCGGCAATCCAGTGTGAAATTGGTTCTCACATGCCCCACGATCAGCCGGGAAAAGTACCGAGCGGCTACCCGCTCCTTCGAGATCAGGTGGGTGATCCTCAGCTCCGGTCTGAACAGCCGCCGGTAACCCGCGGCGCCGATCAGCATCCCGACCTCGATATCTTCTCCCGCACACATCGAGCTCGGCGTCCTTCCGGGCAATAGATGGTCGATCTGGTCGAGCGACACAGCATCGAGGAACGCTTGGCGCCGCATCCACAAGCCGGCGCCAGCGGTCGGCGCGATTAGCGAATCGGCGCCAAGATCGCTGGGCGCGTCGCCAAAAAAATCATTGATCGCGAGAAGGCCTCTTCGACGCGCTATACTCGGGGGAGGCTCGGCCTCCCATTGGGCAGTCAGCTTTGAGGTCAATATTCCGACGCTCGGATCGCTCAGCGCGGCCATACCACGTCGCAAATAATCGGGCGCCGGAATGTTGTCGTCGTCGAGAAAGCAAACAAGCGCGGCGCGCGCAACAAGTGCACCGGCAATACGGGCGAAACCCGGGCCTTGGCGCTGCTCGCCGATGCATCGCACCTCGACGCCGCGCGTACGCAACGCGGCGACCGCCGGCTCTTCGACCACCACCCGGCAAGTGTCATCCGTTGAGTTGTTATCGACGACGATAACCTCGAACGACCCGTCGCGCACATCCTGGGCCGCCAGCGCGCGCAGCACCAAGGGCAGGCGGCGCGCGCCGTTGTACGACGGAATGACCACTGAAACGGCAGGACTCACGCCTTCGCCCTCTGTGCGGACGTGCCATTAGTTGCGCGCAAACCAGCCTTCAGCAACACCGCCTCGAGTTTCGCCATTTGCGTCGCCGGGTCGCACAGTTGACGTGCGCGCGTAGGGCCGTTGATCCCCAGGCGGACGCGCAGCTCGCGGTTCCCGATAAGCTTGGCGAGCGTCCCTGCCAGCGCCTCGAGGTCGCCCGGCGGCACCAGAATGCCGCATGATTCGTCGATGATCTCAAGCGCACCGCCCATCGCAGTGGTTACTACCGGCAGTCCTGCGTACAGCGCTTCCACAAAGGCGATGCCGAACGGCTCGGGCTCGAGGTTGGGCTGGCAATGGATGTCAGCCGCGGCAAGGAGCCCTTCAAGATCGTTGCGGTAACCGAGAAAGCGCACCCGATCGGCGATCCCGAGCTCGCTTGCCGCTCGCTTGACGCCTTCGTAATAGTTCGTCTGGACCGGGAGGACCGGGCGGCCAACCTGCAGGCAAATCCAGTTTGGCAGATGACGCAGTTTCGCCAGCGCCTGGACCAACTGAAGGTTGCCCTTGTGCGCCGAAGGCCTGCATACCTGCAGGATGATGACCATATTCTCAGCGATACCGAGTTCGGCGCGGGTCGCGGCGCGGAGCGCGCGCGACGCATTTTTGTCAGCCAGCACGGGCTCGACTGGGCAGTGGACGGTTTCTACCGGCACCCCGGAAAACATCGCGGGCGCACGGCGGGCGGTGTAGTGGCTGTGGCATAGCACCTGGTCCGGCACCGTGAGACGCGCCCATCGCGCTGCCCAGTGAGTCGCTCGGTCCGGAGGGTCGTGTAGCCACAACACTGCGGGTCGGCCGGCCGAGCGCACCGCAGAGCCGAAGATCGTCCACAGCCACAGATTGTGCACCGCTACCAGGTCGGTTCGCTCCGCCACGATGATCTCATGCAGCCTGCGCCGCGCCCGCCAGAGGCTAAGCGGGTTGCGGAGCCGGACCCGACCTGCGCCCAAGTCCTGAGCGGCCGCCCCGGCGATTTCCAACTCCACACGGAAATCGCCTGGCGGATACAGGACGAAAGAAGTTTCGATCGTGGGCCACAGGTGACGCAGGCGTAGCGTCGTGAGGAGCAAGCGTTCGATTCCGCCGTAGGAATGGCCCAGATACACGTGCATCAGGCGCATGGTGATTGGTCCCTGCGACTACTCACCTGCTTCCCCTGTACAGTCCCGGCGGCGCCAGCACCTGGCGTTACGGACGGCGTCCTAGCCGAATCAAGCACGCTTGCGAGTTGCGCGAGCTGGCGCGCCGGTTCGCATAGTACCGCTGCGCGGGCGGGGCCGGCGGCGCCCAGGCGGGCGCGCAGGCCGCGGTCTGCGATCAACCGGCCAAGGGCCGCGGCCAGCGCCGCTGGATCGTCGGGCGCGGCCAGCGTGCCACACGACTCGTCGACGACCTCGAGCGCGCCGCCCATCGCGGTCGTCACAATCGGCAACCCGGCGTAAAGCGCTTCGACGAAGGCGATGCCGAAGGGCTCAGCGCCCAGGTTAGGTTGGCAATAGATGTCGGCCGCGGCGAGCAGGCGTGAGACGTCGGCGCGCTGGCCAACGAAGTTGACCCGCGCCGCGATCCCCAGGGCCGCGGCCTCCGCCCGCAGCTCATCAAGATAGCGTGCTTCGTGCGGCCGTTGCGCACCGCCCACCATCCAGCACGTCCATTGCGGCACCTCGGCGAGCCGCGCCAATGCCCTGAGAAGAAGTCGATGGCCCTTCCACGCCTCCATCCGGCTGGCCTGCATTACGACCACCGCATCGGGTGCGGCATCGAGCTCGCCGCGCACGGCGTCGCGCTCGGCTCGAAGGTCGCCGTGCGGAGCGGCAACGGGATAGTACACGACCTCGACGGGTACGCTCGGGTAGATGTGGCCGAGCGAGGCCGCGGTAAAGCGGCTGTTGCATATCGCGAGGTCGGGCGGCGCCAGTGCGGCCCATCGCTCGACCCAATGCCGTCCGGCGGCAGCGTCGTGTAACCAGAAGACTTGTGAGGCGCCGGCGGCGCGCGCGGGCGGGCCGAAAATCGCCTGCACCCACGCGCCATGACAGATCACCGCGTCGAAGCGGCGCTGTACGATAAGCTCCCGAAGCGCGCGCCGCGCGCGCAGCACGCTGAGCGGATTGCGCGCGCGCACCGCGCCCAGCACATGCAGTTGGACGTCGGCGGCCGCCAGCTCGTCGGCCACGTGTCCGGCGAAGCACAACGCGAATTCCGGCTGCACCTCCGGGCATAGGGCGCGCGAACGCGCCAGCGTGAGCAAGACGGTCTCGACCCCGCCGTAGAGATTGCCCGCGCTGACGTGAAGTACGCGCATCATGCCGCCTTGGCCGTCAGCATCTGATAGACCGGCAGCAGCTCGGCGCCCAGGCGCGCGCTGGCGAAGCGCCGGCGCGCGGAAAGCGCCGCGTTCTGCCCGAGGAATGCGCGCAGCCCGGGGTTGCGCACCAGTTCGCGCAGATGCGCGACCAGCGAATCCGTAGCCCCCGGTTCGTGGACGAGCGCGTCCTCGCCGGGACTGACGATCTCGGCGGCGCCGCCGGCACGACTTACCACCACCGCACGCCCACACGCCATCGCCTCCGCGATCACCAGCCCGAAGGGCTCGGGCTGGACGCTCGCGTGCACCACCACGTCGAGCGCGCGCATCGCCGCCGCAGCGTCCCTGACGAAGCCGGTGAACCCGACGCGGCCCTCGAGCCCGAGGCGGCGGGCGAGCCGGCGCAGTTCGTCGATCTGATACTGGCTACCGTTGGTCTGATAGAGCGCGCCGCCGATCACGTAGCCGCGCACGGTGGGCCGCCCGCCCAGGCGGGCGAGCGCGCGCAGGAAAACCTCGTGTCCCTTCCACCGCGCCATCGTCGCGACCAGCCCGACCCTGACAACGGCTTCGTCCGGCGGCGGGAGTCCGGCCAGATGGTCGAGGTCGAGCACTGGACCGGCGGGCGCGAAGCGGGTGAGGTCAACTGCGTTGTAGATCGGGAAGACCTTGAGCCGGGGGCCGCATGCGGCGCGAACGTCGGCGGCAACGCTGAGCGAATTGGCGATCGCGGCGGCACAACGGTCGGCATGCGCCCGCATCAACCGGGCCATCACCGGCCGCGCGCTGACGTAGTCGTGGACGTGCCATAGCACCGGCACTCCGCGCGGCGCCGCCCACGCACCCAGCACGTGCATCTTGAAGCCGTTGGTATGGACGACGTCGGGTGCAGCAGCGCGCAGGGCCCGGCGCAGGCGCGCCGTGTACAGCGCCGCCGACGGCGTGCCGAGCGACATCCGCCCGAGCATGCTCAGCACGCGCGGGGCGCCGCGGCCCGCCGGGCCGCCCGCGCCGGCGTCGCCCAGGCGGGCGAGCGTAGGCGGCAGCGGCAAAACGCAGGTCTCCGCGCCGAGCGCGCGCGCCTCCTCGACCATCGCGCCGTCGGCGGCGGCGATAAGCCTGAACGAACAGCGCGGGTCGGCGGCGCGCAGGCTGGTCATGAAGTCGAGCAGGCTGCGTTCGGCACCACCGAGTTCTCCGGTCGGATTGAGGTAGACGATCTTCACGCGGGAGCGCTCAGTCCTCGGCAGCCGGCGTCGGCTGGGCGGCCGGAGGCCGCGCAACCGCCTTTTTCAGCTCGGCCGCCCCTTTAGTCATCCGCTGCTTGAAGTCTGCGTAATAGCTGGCGAATTCGCGATTGCGCGGCTCCAGTTCGATCGCGCGCGCGTAGGCTTTCTCGGCCGCATAGTAGTGATAGGACGCTTCCTGAGCGCGGCCGAGGTCGAAGTTGAGCCGCGCCGAGTCGGGCTGCGCCTCGACGGCCTCCTGCAGGACGAGCAGCGCATCGTCGGGGCGGTCAAGGTTGATGTAAAACTCACCTAGCCTGGTAAGCGTGTTGAGATCCTCCGGGATCACCGCGAGCGCGTCCTTCAGCGCTTTCTCCTCGGTCGCCGTATCCTGGGCCTGCCCCGCGGCATTTGCCAGCTCGGAATTCAGCACGTATGGATCGCCGCCCGCTTCGATCGCGTTCTCGACCAGCGCCTTGGCCGAGCGCATGTCGCGGTCAGGACCATACACGGTCTGGAGCAGGGCGACGTAGGGTGCGAGATCGCCCGGCGCCTCTTCCATCGCGATCCGGAACAGAGCCTCGGCACTGGTCATATAACCCGCGGCAGCGTAGGCGCTGCCCGCACCGAGCAGCAGGTGCAGCCGGTCCGCCGGATTGGTGGCATGGCCAGCGGCCTCGCTTTCCAGTCGCGCTTGTTTGAGCGGACGATTGTTCAGGGCATAGAAGTTGCCGAGGCCGCTGAGCGCGCCCGGCATCCGCGCCGCGATCGCCTCCCGGAAGCCGCGCTCGACCGCCTCGCGCGTGCGCGGCGCGAGCCAATGCACCAGCTCGGGACTGAGATAGAAGTGGGTATCGGTCGAGGGCGAGTTGAAAACCGAGCGGGTAACCTCGGACTCGGCGAGAGTAAGCCGGCCGCGTTGGGCGAGCAGACTCGCGTAGGCATCGCGCTTGTATGGATTGGTGGGATCAAGCCACACGGCGCTGCGCAGTTCGCGCAGCCGGTCCTCGGGATTCATGATCCCCCGGCCAAACCGTGCCGCGAGAAAATGGCTCTCGGAATCCGCGGGATGGGCGCGCACGCGCGCAACCGCCGCGCGGAGATTTTTGACCTGCGCGAGGAAGTCGGGATAGTAAACGTCGCGCTGGCCGGTCGCCGCGAAAATCATCGCCAGCGCGAGGCCGGCCGCCAGAGCCGCAATCGGGCGCGCCGTCCTACCGCGCCGCATCTCGTGGCCGACCAGGGGCGGTGTGGCCGCTCGCAAGCCGAGCCCCAACAGCACCGCCAGCAGCATCGCGTTGGCCGGAATCTGAAGGCTGAAATCGACCGTCTCGTGCAGCGCCACCGCGCCGGCAGCGGCCACGACCGCGGCCAGCAGGGGCCACTTGCGCGGATCGCCTGCGCGCAGCGTGGCCGCAAGGCGCCGCAGGATGCGCCAAGCGAGCCAGATCAGCAGCAGCATCGCGAGCAGGCCGGCCTCGGCGAGAAACTGGAGGTAGTCGTTATGCGCCTCGCGGAAGAAGAGGTACTGCGACCACGGGGGTAGCGCGTAGCGCGTGAACATCTCTCCCCACACGCCCAGTCCGACGCCGAACAGCGGGAAATCGCGGCTCATGGCAAGCGATGCGCGCCACAGCGACGTCCGCTCGGCCAGTGTCACGACGTCGGAAGCGGTTTGGCTAATGCGCTCCGCGGTGAGGCTGCGTCCTTGCCCGCCGACAAAGATCAGCGCGAGCAGCAGCGCCCCCAGCGCCGCCACTCCCGCCCATCGCAGCGTGCGCGCGTTGATATGCCGCGCAAAGACCGCGCGCCGCTCCGCCGGTTGGAGGAAGTACAGCGCGACCAGCAACATCGCGCCGAAAGCCGCCGCCGCCCATCCGCCGCGCGACAGGCTAAGCAACAGCGCGCAGACGATGACGAAGGCGATAAGAAGGGAAAGCAGGCGCTGGACGGTTCGCCATTCGCGCGGCACAAGGTCAGTGCTGAACAGCGCGCCGGCCAGTGCGAAGGGAAAGATCATCGCCAAATAGTCGGCGAAATCGTCCGGGTTGACGAACGGCCCGCTGGCGCGCAGCAGCACCGTTCTGGGCGCGCCCCAGTCAGTCGGCACGAAAAACCACAGGATCTTGCCGTTCCACGAGGCCCAGTTGGCGAGCCCGATGAAGGCGACCGCCAGGCCCGTGGCGAGCACCATTGCGATCACCGCGCGGCTGAAGCGCAGATCGCTACGCGGCTCGCCCGGAGCGCCGAACGGGTAGAGCGCGACCAACAGAAACATCGCGGCGTACGCGAATGACTTAAGCAGGCTGGCGCGCGTCACGGCGGGCTCGAAGCTGAGCGCGCGCCATCCGCCGGTGTGGAGCGAGCGCAACGGTTTCAGCGCGGCTCGCAGAAGCTCCCCAAGCTGCGCGCCGTCGCCGGAGCTTTGGGCGGCCGCCTGCCGAACCTTCGGCGCCGCGACGGCCGAGGCGCCGGCGGGCGTCGCGCTGCCGGGGCTGTTATCCGTTCGCACGCTCGCTTCGCCCGCAACTGCTTCGCTGCGCGCGGACCCGTCCTGATTGGAAAGCGCGCGGCCGAGGGAGCGAGCCTTTGCGGGCGCGAAGGGAACCGAGGCGCCAGCGCTGACCTGCTGCGCGGTAGGCAGAATTACGGGGCTGGCGGGAGGACGCGGCGCCGCGTTGAAGTCAATGTCGCGATAAGAGTCGCGCGCCGGCCAGCCGGGTAGCACCTGCGCGTAGAGATGGTAGGCGGCGGGCGAGAGGCTGGCGAGCAGGTCCGGCGGCAGCGGCAGCGTTTCCACCGCAAGCAACCCGAGCAGTAGGGCCATCGGCGCAGCCACCGCAGCCAGCGCTGCGCGTCCGCCGACGCGCAGGAGCGTCCCGCCGCCGATCCATGCCTTGACCATCCACAGCGCGACCAGCGCGAAGCTGAGCTGCTCCATCAGCGCGTAGGCCCACGGATGAACCGCGCCGAAGCAGAGCGGGGTCAGCACGACCAGAAGGCCGATTCCCGCAAGCACTATGTGGTCGATGCGGCGCAAGCTTGCCGTGTACCTGCAGCCTGGGCGCTCAGGCGCCCCGCACGGGCGGGGCGGCTCGATGCGGTGGGGCGTCCGACGCCCACCCTGTATCAGTTAGCCTCGTGGCCCTCCTACAGGGCGTTCTCATCTTCGGGGGTGTAATAGCCCTGATGGTAGTAGTGGTAGTCGGAATGGTGCATTTTGATGCGGTTTAGCACCGTACCGAAAATCTTGGCACGCGCGTACTCCAGGCGCGCGCGCGCCGCCCGCACCTGATACTTCGGGGTGCGCGAGGCATTGGTCACCAGCAGCACGCCGTCGGCGATGGTCGAAAGCAATAGAGCGTCGCTGACCGGGATCACAGGCGGCGAGTCGATCACGATGTAGTCGTAGATCTGCTGGAGCTCGGTCAGCACCTGGTGCATCTTCGAGGAGCCCAGCAGCTCGGTCGCATTGGGTGGAACCGAACCGGAACTGAGCAGGAAGAGGCTTTCGATCCCGCTGGGGCGGATCAGATCGTGCAGGTCGCGCACGCCGGTCAGCACCTCGGTCAGCCCGAGATGGTTCTCCACGCCGAGCACGCGATGGCATCGCGGACGGCGCAGGTCGGCGTCGATCAGCAGCACGCGGGCATTGAGCTGTGCGAGCATCGCGGCAGTGTTTACCGCGGTCACCGTCTTGCCTTCACCGGCGAGCGCGCTGGTCACCAGCGTGACCTTGGGCGGCGCGCCGGCGCGCGACAGCAGCAGCGCAGTGCGCAGATTGCGGTAGGCTTCGCCCATTGCCGAGTAGGCGCCGTGGTCGGTAACGAGCTCGCGCACGGGAGCGGCGCGGCGCCCGTTGCCATTGCCGTTGCCGTTGACCAAGGCCTTGGCGGCGCGGCCGCCGTCGAGCGCGGCGCTTAACGCGCTGGCCAGCGGCGCGTAACCCTTGGGCCCGTATGTCGACGAATTCAGCCGGCTGAACTCGGGAATAATCCCGATATTGGGCAGGCGCAGGTAGCGTTCGGCCTCCTCGGGATCCTTCAGCGTGTTATCGAGGTAGTCGAGCAGGAAGGCAAGGCCGAGCGCGCCGCACAGGCCGAGCAGCGACGCGACCATCAGGTCGCGCAGCTTCTTGGGTGAGGTCGGAATCCGCGGCGCGGTCGCTTTGTCCACGATCGACACGTTGGAGGTCTGCGCCTCGGCCTCGACCCCCACGTCCTTCAGCCGCTTGAGGACCGCGTTGTAAAGCTGGCGATTGGTGTCGACGTCGCGCTGGAGGATCGCGTATTGGACCGCGGCGTCGTTGAGGCGCAGCGTGTTCTCGCGCTCGTCCTGGATCTCGGCCTTGAGCTCGCGCTCCTTTTCCACCGCCTGGTTGTAGCCGGCCTGGATCTGGTCGACCGCGGCCTGGACCTGCTGGTTGATGTGGGCCTTGAGCGCGGCTTCCTGGGCGCGCAGCTGCGCCAGCGGCGGATAGGCGGCGGTGAACTGGTTGGCGAGGCTGGCGTCTTGGGCGTAGAGCTTGTTGAGCTGGGTCTCCATCTCCTGCACCAGCTTGTCGTCCATCACCTGGGGCAACGAGCTGTACTGGTGCTTGCGGATCATCTCGACCTGCGACTCCAGGCCGATACGTTCGACCTCGGCCTTGGTCAGGTCCTTGCTCAAGTCAGCCAGCCGATTGACGACCACCGCGTCCTTGCCGTCGAGCGAGGTCAGGCCGGGAATAATGTTCTTCTTGCGCCGGTAGTCGTTGAGCGCGATCTCGGAACGCTCGAGCTGCTCTTTGATCTCGATCAGCTTCTGGTTGAGGAACTTCTCGGCCGAGTGGCTGGCCTGGCTGTGCAGCTCGATACCGCGCGCGATATAGGCCTCGGCGTGCGCGTTGGCGACGCGCGCGGCCAGCACCGGGTCGGTCGAGCTGTAACGAATGTCGACCATGCTGGTGCTCTTGACCGGCAGGATACTGAGACCGCCGAGGTAGGCGTCGATCAGTTCAGGCGCGACCCCGAGCAGGCCGACGCGCGACCCATGCGGGTTGGGCGTCGCGGGCGACGTCAAGTTGTGCGCCCACAGGCGCAAGTTGTTGAACAGGCCTGCGAGGCTGAGCGACCCCGACTTGCCGCCGGCGAAGGCCGGGTTGCGGTCGAGCCCCAGGTTGCGCACAACCTGGGCGGCGAGCGTCCGGCTCTGGAGAATCTCGGTCTGGGTCTTGATGTAGTCGGAGCCGTCGTAGGCGGCCTCGATCTCGATCAGTGCCTCGGCCGGATCGATCCCGGTAGGCGCCTTGGGCAGAATCATCACCGTGGTCTGGGCGGTGTAGATCGGCGTGGTCATCACCAGATGCAGCAGAGTGACCAGCACCACGCCGCCAGCCACCGCGCAGATCAGGCGCAGGTGCTTGCGCACGATGCGCCAGTAGGTCCACACGTCGATCTTGGCGACTTCGTCGTCGAAGAAGGCGGGCGAGAATTCGGGCTCAAGCGCGGGTTCGGGCACCGCGCCGCGGCGGATGAAGTAGGGCGAGGGTTCTCTCACGGTGTTTCTTTGCCTACGGCGCCGGCATTACGGGCCCGCCGACCGCCATCTTGGTCAGAACCTGGTAGAAAACATAGGGCCCGATCTTGAGATCCGAGTAGGGCACGTCAATCACGTCGTTGCCGCGTACCGGAAGGTCCGGCTCAGAGCCGTCCTTGATCTTGCTGAGGTCGATCTTGAGCACCAGCTTCGAACCGTCACGCCGGGTGCGGATGAGGTGGACTTCCGAGGTGTTGGCGGCGTACATCGGGCCGCCCGCGGCGCCGATCGCGCCGAGCACTGTCAGCCCCGAGCCAACCTGGAAATGACCGGGATTCTGCACCCAGCCCACCACCATCACCTCACCGCCGCCCGGCACCACGATCACATCGCCCGGGCGCACCGGCATGTTCAGGTAGCCACCCGAACCGGTCAGCGCCGTGTTCTTGAGCGCGATGACCAGCGGATGGCTGTTCTGATGGAGCAGCGCACTGACTTCACGCTGCTGAAAGCCGTCGCGCGCGCGCGCCGCGTCAGACGCCTCGCGGCGCAAGCCGTCAGTCGGCGCCGCTTCCCCGGTCGAGACCCGCGCGATCCGTCCGCCGGCAGACTGCGTACTGTATTCCGCGGGCAGCAGGATCACCTCGTCAGCCGCCTTGGCGCTGAGCCCGCCCGCACGCGTCAGCATGTCGAGCACGGTTTCGTTGGGACCGCTAAGCGTCACCAGTCCCGGCGCGTTTACCGCTCCGATAACCGCCACTTCGCGGCTGTGGTACTCCTTGACGAAGACCTCGACCTCGGGGTTGTACATGTAGGTCTTCAGCTTTTCCTGCAGCGCCGCATGCAGTTGGCCTTCGGTCAGCCCGCCGGCTTTGATCGCGCCCAGCATCGGCAGCGAGATCGTGCCATCGGCTTCGACTCGCACGGTGCGCTGCTTCAGCTCGTCGATCGGTGGAACCGAGATCACCAGCACGTCGCCCGGACCGATCGGGTAGTCGGTCACAACCTCGCCCTGGGTGCGCTGGCGATAAAGCGATTCGAGGCGGGCCGCGTCGCGCACATCGTTGGCAGAGCGCCCCTCGGCGTCGCTGTACGCAGGGGCGGTCTGCGCCAACGTCTTGTCCGCACCCGGCAGGGCCGTGTCGCCGGCGGCAACCGCCTGACTTATCGGCACGGCTGCCGGATCGTTAGGGCCGACGAGGCTCTCAGAGGCGTACTGCGTGCCGCACGCGCCGAGAACACACATCCCGACCACGACCAGCAGGTACTTGGCGAAGTTCACGCCTCTTGAACCGCTCCGATTAAGTTCCCGCTTCAGTTCCCGTGCACCGGCTAGCGCGATGGCGTCGCCACATGATGGTTATCGGAACCGGAGAGCGCCGCCGCCGCACCGATCGCGCCACCGCCAAGCAGCGCGGCACCGGCCGCAGTCATTTCGGCAGTTCCGAATCCGCCGGCAGCAGCGAGCTGGCACGTTGCGCCGGGCTGCGCAGTAGCGACTGCGGGAGCCGAGGTCGAAACGCCCCAATTGAGGCACAGGCCATCGGGGCCGACATACGAGGCAACGGTCTGTCCCTGAAATCCGCTCGGCCCCGGCTCCAAGGTGAAATTGTAGTTGCCCGACTGCAGACCGGTGATAAGGTAGCCGCCGTCGGATCCCGTCGTGGCCTGGCCGGCCACCGCTCCGTTGGCTCCCTTGGCGATCACTTGGACGCCCGCCACCGATTGGCCCTGGGCACTGGAGACCATGCCCCGGATGTCGGCAGCAAAGGCCGAAGTACCGACACCGATAATTAACGCGACCAGAACCGAGCAACTTTTCTTCATAGCCTTCCTCCGAGCTGCACGACCTGTTTCAGAATATATACCGGGTCTACAGGAGTCAACACTAGCTTTGTCAACTCAAAACATGACTGATTGTCCCCGATCCTAAGGCTCGCCAACGATAGAGCGACCCCCCTGGCAGGCTGATCAAATCGCTCTCGGTTATATGAAACCCGCAAGTCTTGGTCAAGTCAGCTAATTACAACTCATCATTGCCGCATTTAAGCGGGAATCGGAACGGATTTCGGCCGCGTCCGGTGCTACATCAGACGCGCGGGTCCACAACCCCTGTTACGTCCGACCGAATCAAAGGGAGCAGGAAGACGCGATGTCCGATTAGGGCAAAACAAAGCGTCGGTGACCGGCGCCGCACGTCAAGTCGCTAGGGCCCTTTAAAAGGTGGGAGCGGGCACGCGTTGCTCCCGGCCACCGAATCAACTTATGCTGACGAATCTTCTGCTGGACGCTCAACTCGCGAGCGCGGCCTGCAAAGCGTCGGAAACTGCGGGAAGCACCGCCGACCAATCAGCTGTCAGGCCCAGCGTAGCACGCTCGAAGATCGGCGCCTCAGGGTCGTTGTTAATCGCGACGACCACGCCCGCGCGTTTGATTCCCACCGTATGGTTGGGCGCGCCGCGCACGCCGATCGCGAAATAGAGCTGCGGATCGATTGCCTTTCCAGTCAAGCCGACCTGCAATTGCCGCGGCATCCATCCCTGGTCCGTCACGCGCCGCGTCGCGCACATACCGGCACCGATCACGCGAGCGAACTCGCTGACCGCGGCTACGCCCTTCGGACCGCCGACACCCATCCCTACGCCTACCACGACCTCGGCGCCCTCAAGCGGCGCTATCGAGGTGTCGAGCAGCGCATGCGCCGCGACCAGCCGGCTGAGCGCCGGGCGCAGCGTCGGCCGCACGGTTTCCACCGAGGAGGCCGCGCGCGCGTGGTTCGCCTCAGCCAGCTCGAGGACGCCGGTCCGCACGGTCGCCATCTGGGGAAACGTCTTCGAAAGGATAGGCGCGACGATATTGCCGCCAAAGGCCGGCTTGAGCGCAACCATTCGACCTTCGCTGTCGAGCTCGATCCCAATCGCGTCGCCGGTCAAGCCCAGGTTCAGGCGCGCCGCCAGCCGCGGCGCCCAGTCGCGTCCGCGTTCGCTGGCGTTGAGCAACAGACCCCAGGGAGTGCGTTCTCGCACCAGGTGCGCGACGGCCTCGGCGGCCGCCTCCGGGGTGTAGGCTTCGAGCGCGGGATGGTCGAGCACAACGACCTGGTCGGCGCCGTAGCTCGCGAGCAGGCCGGCGTGGCGGGCGAGTGCCGCGGGGAATCCGACCGCGACGAGTGCACCGCCGAGATGCGCAGCGAGCTCGTCGCCGCGCGAGAGCAGTTCGAGGCTACCTCGGGTAATTTCGCCGGCGAGGTTGGTTTCGCACACCACCCATAGATCGCGCCCGCGCGCCGGTTTGCGCAGGGCGGCGCCGACCGGGCGGCGCGCGCGCCGCCTACGCCTGAGCGCACCCATCGCGTCGAGCGCCGCAACCACCTCGCGCGCCGCACGCGCCGGGTCAGCGGCGTCGATCATGCGGCACTTCGGATAGCTGCTCGGGGTCGCGCGCACTTCCTGGACCGAGGTCGGCGAGCCGGCGAAGCCGAACTGCGAGGCGTCGGCGGCGAGGGCGGCCGCGCGCACGGATTCGATTTGCCGCGCCTTGGCCTGCTCGACCGCTTCCGGCTTGACCCGGATCGGCTGCGCCACGCGCTCGGCGCAGGTCAGCAGCGCGGGCATCGCGCACTCGACGTCGTCGTAGCCCTCGTCGCTCTCGCGCTCGGCGATAACCCTGCGGTCTTCGATCCGCAGCTTACGTACGCCTGTGATTTGTGCGATCCCGAGCAGCTCGGCGATCTCCGGGCCGACCTGGCCGGTTTCGGCGTCGAGCGAGTACTTGCCGAGCAGGATCAGATCGAAGCCCTCGCCTCCCAGCCACTTGGCCAACGCGCGGGCGGTCGCCAGCGTGTCCGAGCCGGCGAAGGCGCGGTCCTCAAGATGTACCGCGCGATCCATCCCCATCGCGAGTGCGTCAATCAGCGCCGCGCGAGCCTGCGGCGGCCCCATCGTGACCACCGTCGTATGTGCGCCGAGGCTCTGCTTGAATTCGGCCGCAAGCGAGATCGCCCGCAGGTCGAAGGCGCTGATCACGTTGACCCCGTCACGCCGAATCGTTTTGGTGACCGGGTCGAAGTTGGCGTCCTCGACCAGGGGAATCTGCTTGATGCAAACGGCTATCTTGAGCACTGCGCTGTCCACTCCTTGGAGGCCGAATCGGAGCGAGCCTGAGGTCGCGCGTTCGAGGCTAACCGAGCGGCGCAAGCCGATGCAAGGAAGCGCGCGCGCCGCTTAAGCAGTTGCGCGCGATCCGATAGCTTCGCCCGTATGAGCGCCCGCCGATCCATCCGCCGCGCCGCGCGCAGCTCCGCGCTGCTTGCCGCCGCGGCGCTCATCGCCGCCGCCGCGAATGCAGCGGCAACGGCGACCGTCGGTGACGCCGCCGCCGCGGGCGCCGGCCCGCCCGCGCGTATCGTGTCGCTGGCGCCGGCAGTAACCGAGACGCTCTTTGCGCTGGGCGAGGGCGCCGCGGTGGTCGGCGTCTCAACCTATTGCGACTACCCGCCCGCCGCCACCCATCTGCCCCGCGTCGGCACGTTCCTTACGCCCAACGTCGAGGCGATTGCGGCGCTGCGCCCGACGCTGGTCATCGGTCCCGGGCTGTCGTCGAACCGCCGCCAAGTGCGCGCGCTCGAGGCGATGGGCTACCCGACGCTGACGATGAACGACGACTCGCTCGAAGACATCGAGCGCGGTATCGCGATGGTCGGCGAACGCACCGGGCATGGCGCGCAGGCGCGCCGGCTGCTCGCGTCGATCGACGCCCAGATCGCCGCCGTGCGCGCGCGACTTGAAGGCACAAGGCCGCGCAGCGTGGTGATGCTGGTCGGCCATCAGCCGACCGTCGCGGTCGGCCATGGCAGCTACCTCGACGACCTGCTGCGGCTGGCTGGCGGCGACAATATCGCGGACGTGGTGCCTCAGGGCTGGCCCCATCTGAGCCTGGAGTACATTATCGCGATGCGCCCGCAGGTTATCCTCGACGGCCAGATGGGCAGCGACGCGAGCAGTCCCGCCGGCTTCTGGTCCCGCTATCCGGAGATCCCGGCGGTGCGCAACCGTCGCGTCTTCGGCTATCCTCAGGACCCGGTGTTGCACCCTGGGCCGCGCGTGGGCCAGACGCTGGAAATTCTCGCCCGGCTTATTCATCCTGAACGCTTCGCCGCGCCGGGCGACACCCCAGCGCAACCCGTTTCGAAGGATGAGCGATGAGTGAGCCGTCGAGGAAGCCGAGGCCCGGCACCCCCGGCACGTCTGAGGCTTCGAGCGGCGCGCCTGCGCCCTCTGGCGCGCCCGGCGTCGGCAAACCCGGCGATCTCGAGGCGCTCGCCGCGGCCCATCTGACGCGCGCGCGGATGACGCTTGTGATGGGCGCGCTCGCGATCGCGCTGGTGATGGTTTCGATCGCGGCCACCGCCTTTGGCAGCGTGCATGTCAGCCTGATCCGCGCGGTCGGCGAGCCGCACAGTCCCGACCATGCGATCTTCTTTGCCGCGCGCCTGCCGCGGGTGCTGATGGGCGCGGCGGTCGGCGCGGCGCTGGCGGCGGTCGGCGCCGCGCTCCAGGCGCTGGTGCGCAACCCGCTCGCCGAGGGCGGAATCCTCGGGATCTCTGGCGGCGGCGCCTTCGGCGCGATCGTCGCGATGATCTGGCTGTCGGCGGACACGCTCGGCGTGGTGCCGTTGTGCGCGTTCGTCGCCGCGTTGCTTTCGACCGTGATGGTTTACCGGCTGGCGGTGGTGGACGGCCGGATGGAACCGTTCACGCTGCTGCTGGTCGGCGTGATCTTCAACTCGATCTGGGGCGCGGCGATCATGCTGGTCAACAGCGTCGCCAACTTCTACTACGTCCACGACATCGTGTTCTGGCTGATGGGCAGCTTGGAAGCGCCGACCTGGGCCGAGGTCGCACTGGTCGCGCTGACGAGCACGGCCGGGCTGGCCGCGCTGACCGCACGGGCGCGCGATCTCAACCTGCTCAGCCTGGGCGACGAAGCGGCTGCCGAGCTGGGCGTCGACGTCGACCCCCTACGCCGGCGCATTTTTGTCGTGACTTCGGTAATGATCGGGGCGGCGGTTGCGGTGAGCGGAATCATCTCCTTCGTCGGGCTGATCGTGCCGCACGTGTTGCGGCTCGCCTTCGGCGCCGACCATCGCCTTCTCCTGCCAGCATCGTTCCTCGGCGGCGCCGCCTTCCTGGTCCTCGCCGACCTGGTCGCGCGGGTGGCGATCGCGCCGAGCGAGCTTCCGGTGGGCGCGATCACTGCGCTGTGCGGCGGCCCGTTCTTCGTCTATATGCTGCGCCGCGAGGGGCGCGGCCCGCTCGCGTTCTAGGACCTGTCGTGCCTGCAGAGTCGGACCTTCCGCAAGCGCATTTCGCCGGGCAGCCCGCGCCCCGGACGCCGGCACTGCGTGCGAGCGGCCTAATCGGCGGCTACGACGGGCGGGCGGTGCTGCATGGTGTCTCGTTGGAAGTCGCGGCGGGCGAGATGCTGGCGATCGTCGGGCCCAACGGCGCCGGCAAATCGACCTTGCTGCGGATGCTCGGCGGGCTGCTCGAGCCATGGCAGGGCGCGATCGAGATGCTCGGGGCCCCGCTCAAGTCGTGGGAGGGACGCGCGAAGGCGCGTCGGCTGGCCTTCGTCGGCCAAGACAGCGCGGTGGCTTTTTCGTTCACGGTGCTCGAGGTGGTCCTGATGGGCCGCGCGCCGCATCTGGGCGTGATGCACTTCGAGAGCCGGCGCGACCTTGCGATCGCGCGTGACGCGCTGGCCCGTTTCGGCGTGCTTGAGCTGGCCGCGCGCTCGATCCAGGAGCTTTCAGGCGGTGAGCGGCGGCGCGTCCTGCTCGCCCGCGCGCTTGCCCAGGAACCGCAGATCGCCTTGCTCGACGAGCCCACGGCCCATCTTGATCTGCGCCATGTCGCGGAAACTTTCGAGCGGCTGGGCGAGTTGCGAGCGACGCGCGGGCTGGCCGTGATCGCCACGCTGCACGACCTCAACGCCGCTGCGTGTTACGCCGACCGCGTGCTGCTGCTCAAGGACGGAACGGCAGTCGGCCTAGGCACGCCGCAGGAGGTGCTGACCGAGGAGAAGCTGCGCGCAGTGTACGAGACCGAGGTCTATGTCGGCCGCAATCCCGCCACCGGCGCGCTGGCGGTGCTGGCCGGCGGGCCGCGCCGGTGAACGGCGCCGCGCGCAGACTGGCCAACAGGACCGCCGAAGCGGGTTGAGACTCGGCCGCGGCGGGTAGTACGCGAATGATAAGTTTCGGTTTTTGGCGTCACAAACCCGGCATCAGCGCCAAGAAGCTGTCTCGCGCCGGATAATTTTCACACTGCCCCTCAACGGGGCGACCTAAAAATAACCACCGACGGCGCGGCGCGCCGTCAGTGGCGATCAGCAGATGTGCAGGCAAGATAGGCGCGAGTTCCCAACCAAGAGCGCGCCTGGGAACCCAAACGATCAGGACGGAGGCGGACAGCTTTTCAGGTTGCTCGCATTACAGAAAGTATACGAAAAGGGACCGCCCACCTGGGCGCTCACATTGTTCGTGAGGTCAGCAACTGAGACATCGCCATACTCGACCTGGTAAATGACCAGCGACCCGCCCGCGTTCTGGCAGGCGCTAGCACAATCGTCAGCGGGTGGCGGCTCGTCCAGCGTCGTGGTCTGACGCGTGGTTTGCTTGTCCGTCACGATCCAAATTATTCGCCTGGTGGCGCCCGTAACTTCTGAACACAGCGCCTGCGAATTCTTGGCCAGGCATCCGTAAGTCGCGGACGCATCGCCGCTGAGATAGTAATTTACCGCGCCGCCCGGCAGCCCCGTCTCGGCCCATCGGACCAGCAGTTCCCCCGGGGTGGGGCCCTTGAGAAGGCTGGCGCTCACCGACAAAAAGGACGGGCTCGATTGCGCCGAGGCGAGCTCCGGCGTGAGCGCGAGCAGCGCCGCAAACGCTAATGCAGTTCTCATGGTTGAAAGCGGCTCCTCTGGAACGCCTTAAATCCGGCGCTCAAAGTTTCGACCCGCAACGCGCCCCAGCAACGAACATGCCATCGTCGTCTGCGATTCGGTCTTTGGCTCTATAACTGCCGCACCGACATCTCAACGGAGTTGGATAACTTCGAGACCATTCTTGAAGCGAGCCCGATGATTCCAAAAACAAGCTGACCGCGCGCGCGCGCCGTCGGTCACGATCAAATCGGGGCAAACTCGAGACATGCGCGGTCCTCCCGGGGGAAGCCGCGCAGCTCAATGGGATCAGGAAGGAGGCGGACAGCTCTTCAGATTGCCCACTTTGCAGAAGGTATATGAAAAGGGACCATTGAGCTGAAAGGAGATGTCGTTGGTCTGATCGGTGATGGATACGTTTTGATAATTAACCCTGTAAAGGACCAGAGAGCCTTGGTTGCTTTGGCACCACGTCACGCACGCGGAATCTGGTTCGGGCTCGTCCAGCGTGGTGGTATGGCGAGTGCTGTTCTTGGGCTCGACGATCCAGATCGTGCGCGACGGATTGGCATCGACTTCTGCGCAGAGCGGCTGATCCAGCGCAACCTTCGTCGCGCATCCATATACTGCGGAAGCCTCAGCAGCCAGGTTGTAAGTGATGACTTGGCCAGCGGTCAGCCCTGTCTCGGTCCATCGAATGAGCAGGTCCCCTTGATCGAAGCCGTTCATGACGGAGGCACTTGCTCCCGAAAACGCGGGTTGCGCGCAAGCAATCGGTGCTGTCAGTGATGCGAGCGTGAGCAACGCGGCCAGTACGATCGCGGCCTTCATGGCTGAAAAACTCTCCCTCAGGGCGCCCTGGACTGCCGCCCAAATGTGACGCCCATGGTTTGGAATTGAACAGAGGAACAGCAATTGATATGCCAAAGACCACGCTAGGCATTTTTCTCCTAAATTCTGACGGAGCGGAGAAGCGCTGTTCCCTTTGGAGCCATGCGTCCCTTCAAGAGGGCCCGCGGCGTGCTCGATGGGCCCCACAACGCCGGCTCACCCTTGGTTTGCGAGAGAGCGTCCGATGTGCGGCGGCGGCGGCGATGTTCGTCGCCGGATGGTATTTGCTCGCGCCGCCGATGTACGAATCGTACACGGCCAGGCGCCAGCTTATCTCGGTGCGCGCCTATCCGGAGCTGCCGCTCAGCGCGTGGGACAGGTTCGGCCTCTATCCCACGCGCGAGCGATGCGAGAGGCAGCGCCACGTGGATTTCGACGACACGCTCAAGGCCGGCCCGGGCACCGACACCCGCCAGCAGGCGCTGTGGGAAAGCTCCGGCCACGCGCTATGCGTCCGCGCGGACGATCCACGGTTGAGAGCGCCATCCGCCGCGGCGGGCCGCTGATTATTCTGTTCGCGACTTCGAGCGCGACGGCAGGCGGACAACGCCTGTGGCGCGCACTGACAGCTCGCCGTCCTGCTGGACCGCGGTCTGCGCGACTTCGGCGTAATGCGCGCCATCCTCCTCGAACACGCGCGTCACTTCGCCGTTGATGTAGAGCGTGTCGCCGACCGGATTATGGCGGCGAATCTCAACCGCGATGTGGCGCAGGAACCCCGCGTCGCCCATCCAGTTCGTCAGATGGTGCGTCATCCATGAGCAGCGCTCGGGGCCGTAGTCGTAGGCGGCGGGGGTGCCGACCAGCGTGGCGAGGTCGTCCTCCCAGTGCACGCGCTCGGGGACGTCGGGGATACCGAAGCGGTTGGGAATGCCGACGCCCGGATGCTTGCGCAGCTGTTGCCAGGCGAGCTTGTTGGCGCGGATATACAGCCCGCCCCATCCTTGGGCAAACGCGATGAAGCCGGTGACGGTCATCGGCCCCTTGGCCATCGTTTGCAGCTTGTCGCCGACCTTTACGTCCTCGATGTAGCGCGGAGCGGCGCCGCACACTTCCTCGGCCTCGTACAGCGCGAAAATCTTCGCGATGTCCTCGCGCGAGTAGCGCACCGGCGGCTTCTGCTTGACCGCCTCGTACTTGGTGCCGCGCTCGCGCGCGGTGTCGCGCTCGGTGCGGAAGCACCAGCTATCACCCTCGGCGACCAGCTCGCCGCGCTGGTTGTAGAACTCGCAGCGATAGATCTGCTGGATTGCGCGGCCGGCGAAGCGGGTCTGATGCTCAACGAGGTCCTTGAGCCATGCCTTGGTGGTGAACGCGTCGCCGAGCGCCATCGGGCGATGCCAGGTGACGTCGATGCCGGCGAACATCGCATGGACCCCCGGCAGTCCGGCGACGTAGCCGCTGAACGAGCGGTTGAGCGCGAAGATGAATGACGGCGGTGCTACCAGGCGCCCGTAGGGCGTGCGCGCGGCGTAGGCGGGGTCACACCACAGCGGGTTGTCGTCGCCGATCCCGTGCGCCCAATGGCGGATATTGTCGCGCGTCGCCTCGTAGCACCACGGTTCGAGCGAGTCCTCAATCGGGACGCCGATAAGCTTGCGCAACTCGGCGAGACCCTTGTCGGTGATCAATGAAAAACGCTGCTGTTGTGTCTCCGGCATCGCGGACGAACGCTCCTGCGTACGGTGCTGAAGTATCGCCGGATCGGGCGCCGCTTGCCAAGCGGGCCTACACGCCGGGATAAGCGTCGGAGCCCATCTCGAGCGCGTCGAGGCCGCTCCACTCGACCTCGGCCGGCACCCGGTTGCCAATCGTGCGCTCGACGATCACGAAAAAGGCGAGCGCGAGGCTGAAGATCACCACCACATTGATCGCAACGCCGATCAGCTGGGCGGCGAACTGTCCCGTGTCGCCGAACAGCAGCCCGCGCACCGGACCGCCGACCCCGTTCCATCCCACGCCGTAGCTGCCGTCGGCAAACAGGCCAAGCGCGAGCGCGCCCCACATTCCGCATACGCCGTGCACTGCGATCGCGCCGACCGGGTCGTCGATGCGCAAGCGCCGCTCGAGCGCGAGCACCGCCCCGACCACCAGCAACCCGGCGATTGCGCCGATCAGCACCGCCGCCGCCGGGGTGACGAACGCGCAGGGCGCGGTTATCGCGACCAGCCCGCCCAATAGCCCGTTGCACGCCATCGCGACGTCCGGTTTGTTGAAGCGCCGCCACAGGTAAAGCAGCGCGGCCAGCGCGCCTGCCCCCGAGGACAGCATCGTGTTGACCGCGATCAACCCGATCCGCGGGTCGGAGGCGGCCAAAGTCGAGCCCGTGTTAAAGCCGAACCATCCGAAGGCCAGGATCAGCGTTCCGACTATCGCCATCGGCAGGTTATGCCCGGGCAGGGCGCCGATCGCGCCGTCGCGGCGAAACTTGCCGATCCGCGGCCCCAGCACCATCGCGCCCGCCAGCGCCGTCACGCCGCCGGTCATGTGGACGACCGAGGAGCCGGCGAAATCGACGTGGCCGTGGCCCAGCCCGAAGTTGACCCCCATCTGCGCCAGCCATCCGCCGCCCCACACCCAGTTGCCGTACAGCGGGTAGAGAAACATCGACATGAACAGTCCGTAAATGAAGAAGGCGGAGAACTTCCAGCGCTCGGCCATCGCGCCGGTCGGAATGGTCGCCGCAGTGTCCATGAAGACCACCGCGAACAGGAACATCGCAAGGCTCGCCGGATCGTGGCTGACGCTGAGCAGCGCGAACTTGCCCGCACCGATGAGGCCGAAGCTGTGGCCGCCGATGTGGAGGCTCAGTTCGCGGCTGGGGATTCCGCCGCGCCCCAGCGACGGCCATTGCGCCACCCCGCCCATCATCAGGGCATAGCCGGTCAGCCAGAAACCGATAAGTCCGATCGGGTAGATAACGAGATTCATCGCCATCGTGTTGACCGCGTTCTTGGCCCGCGTGAAGCCGGTCTCCAGCATCGCGAAGCCGACCTGCATGAACATCACCAGGAAGCCGCCGACGAGCACCCAGGCCATGTTGAGCGACGTGCCGGGCACCGGCGCGAAGTGAACATCTAAGCGCGTGCCCGGCGCCGGCGCGTCCTGCGCGCCGGCGCGCGCCGCGGCCGCGACGATTAGCGCGGCCGCGAGCGGCAGCGTCCGGGCAAGCGTCCATCTTGCGCGCGCGGTCATTTCATCTCACCTCCCCCCGGTACGAACGGACGGCCTGCGAGGTGGCGGCCGGGTATCGATTGGCGAGCCAGATGAGCAGGATGAAGACCGCCACCAGCGAGCCGAAGAACAGCGCCATCCACAGCGCGCCGCGGATGCGCCGGATGCGCAGGCTGCGCGGATGGAGCCGGGCGGCACGGCCGCTCGGCTTGACCCGCTGCGGCGCGTTCAAGTCCTCGAGCATCTCGGCGGCGCTCTGGTAGCGGTTGCGCGGCTGGCGTTCGATGGCGTGCAGGATGATCTCTTCGAGTTGCGGATCGATGCTGGGCAGGAAGCGGCTGGGCGGCAGAGGATCCTCGCCGGTCTTCGCCCGCATCATCGCGTACACGTTGGGCGCGTCGAAGGGCAGATGGCCGGTCAGCATCTCGTAAAGCATCGTGCCGAGCGCGTAGATGTCGGTGCGGGCGTCGCCGCGCCGGCCGCTGACCTGCTCGGGCGACATATAGTCGGGAGTGCCGATCGTGGTCGAGAGCCCCGACCAGGTGAGCCGGCGCGCCGACTCGTCGAGCGCGATGCCGAAGTCCATCAGCTTGACCTGGCCGTCGGCCGTGACCAGCACGTTTTCGGGCTTGAGGTCGCGATGGACCACGCCGCGGCCGTGCATGTAAACCAGCGCGGCACAGATCTGGCGCGCGAAACCGAGCGCGCGCTCGGCCGTCATCGGACGCTCGTCACGCATAATCGCGCGCAACGAGACGCCGTCGACGTACTCCATCGCGATGTACATCCGGCTCTTATGCCTGGGGGTGAGGACCTTGATGATGTTGGGATGGTCGAGGCGACGGCCGACTTCCTCCTCGCGCTTGAAGCGACCATAGAAGACGACGTCGCTTTCGAACTGGAGATAGGGGACCTTGATCGCGACGGTCTGGCCGCTGAGCGTGTCGGTGGCCTTGAAGATCGAGGCCATCCCGCTGCGCGCGATAAGCTCGGTCAGGCGGTACTGGTCGAGCTGCTCGCCGACGTTGACCTCGCGCATCATGGAAGATGTCGCATGCGGGGGCGGATGGGCGCGCACGTTACCATCGCCACCCCGCCCACCGCAACGCGCGGCTGCTCGCGCGCGCCGCGTTCAGGCGCTGCGGCCAAAGAGCCGCCCCAGCCGCGCGCGCCAGCCCGCGCCGCCCTCGGCATAGGGGGTCGCGCCGTTCATCCTGAAGACGGCGGCGGTCAGATTGTCGGCGGTGCCGTGCGCGTTGGCGGCCTCGATCAGCGCCTGGCAGGCGGCGGCCGCGCTTTCGCCCTCGCGCACCATCCGTGCCAATTCGCGCTCGTCGAGCACGTTGTACAGGCCGTCGCTGCACAGCAGCAGGTGATCGCCCTGCACCAGCGGCATCGCGATCCGGTCAACCGCGACGATCAGCTCGTGGCCGAGGCAGCGGCTGAGCACCGAACGCTCGGGATGGTTGCGCGCGCGCGCCGCGCTCATCAGGCCCATCCGCACCCGCTCGGCCACCATCGTGTGGTCCTTGGTGATCTGGACGATCCGTCCGCCGCGCACGAGATAGAGACGGCAATCGCCAACGTGCGCCGCGCTCAGCCTACCGCCCTCGACCACCGCCGCCGTCAGCGTGGTGCCCATCCGGCGCAGCTCGGGCACGGTCAGCGCCCGGTTGTGGATCTCGATGTTGGCGCGCTGGACGGCCCGGTGCAGACGCTTGGCCGGACCCCATGCGCGCGGGCTTTCGTGATAGGCCTCAAGCGTGATGTCCACCGCCATGCGGCTGGCGATCTCGCCGCCCTCGTAGCCGCCGATACCGTCGGCGACGACGAAGATCGCGCCGCTGCCGTCGTCCTCGACGTGATCGCCACAGGCGTCCTCGTTGTCGGGCCGGTCGGTGCCGACGTCGGAGAGGACGGCGAGATCGAAGCTCGGCGAAGAGGCCGCGCCGGCGGCGATCGGTTCAGCCATGCGGGCCTCAACCGCTTGCCGGCGGCGGCTGGTCCGCCGGCGCGGCGGCGAACGCGCGCCGACCGGCGCGCTCAGCTCGCGCGCGCCGTGCGCAGCTCGCGCTCGGCCTGGAACCAGTCGGCGAGATCGTGGCCGTGAACGGCGCCGCGCGCGAGGAAAAGCTCGTAGGCGCGGGCACGGATCGCCTCGACGTTCGGCTCGGCCACCGTCCGCGGGTCGCGTGTCGGGTTGCCATTGGGTTGCGCCTGCTCAGCCTTCCTGGCTGCGGCGCGCCGCCGCGTCGTCGCTGTCGTAGAGCTGCCCCTCTTCACCGTGGCCATCGTAACCAACTACCTCCGCCGAAAGGCCGACCCATCGATCTAGCGATACGCCGCGGCGTGCGCCGCGCCAAGAGGCTTACGCGTTGTCGTTCGTCATCTTTCTCCGCGTTACAACAACAAACCGGTTTCGAGCACCCCACGCACCTGCGCCGGATTACGGCCCGCGCCGCCGAACACGCTGCCCGCCACGTAGCTCATCGCCTGAACGAAGCTGACTTCACCGCGCACGAAGAACTTCTTGTACTGGTAGGTCGGAGTCAGCGTGAGCGACCACGCCTCGCTGCCCGGTCCGTAGAGCAGGTTGACCGAGCCGTCGGTCGGACTGCCGGTGCTGCCGATATATTCGGCGCGCGCGGCCAGGAAGAAATTGTCGGTGAGCGCGTAGCTGGCGAGGATCGCGCCGCCGATGGTCGATGTCGATTTGGCAACCCCTATCTTGTCGTTGCTCGGCACGTAGGTCCACTGGACGTACGGCTGCACGATCCAGGGCGATGAGTTGTAGGTATAGATGAGATTGTAGATCTGGCTGTTGTTGAGCACCGCCGAGGTCGCGAAGTTGGAAAACTTCGAGAAGCCGAGGTTGCCGCCGCCCACAACACTGACCGCGTTGGCCGAGTTGATCGCGTATGCAAGCGATCCGATGAGCCAGGTGTAGCTGTTGGAGTAGAAGCCGTTGCTCCAACTCAGCGAAGTGCTCACCGGGCCCAGGCTATAGTTGAGCTGCACGCCGCGGTTGATCGCGTTCTCCTGATTCCAGAGAAGCCCACGCTCGATGTTCATGTTCTCGAAGGTGAACGTATACTCGGCCCCGATCAGGGTGGGCAGATTGCCGGCCATCACCGAGAAGTTGTCGCTCGGCGCTAGCTTCAAGTAGGCGACGGGCAGCGGTCCATACAGGCTGTTTAGCGCGGTGCCCGCCGAGATGAAGGGCGCGCCAAGGGCCGGGAGATCATAAGCGCCCGCCTGCAAATAGAACTGCACCGGCCCCTCGGCTTTCTGAATCATGATCATCGCGTTGCTTACGTCGGCGCGGTCGGTACGGTCGGAAGCGGTCGCATGATCCTGCACGATCCCGATGCCGCTCACGACCCCGTTGATGTCGAACTTGCCGAGGTCGGAGATCACGGGGACGTCGGACAGGCCGGTCATCGCGCTCAAATCGATCGGCGTCGGGCTTGCGAACTGCAACGGTCCGGTCACCGCCGGCGTGGTGAGCGGTGGAATCGGCGTCGGCGCGGCGGCGGGAGCGGGCGCCGCGGTTGCCGGAGCGCCAGCCGCAGGTGGCGTAACCGTGGCCGTGGACTGAGCCCACGCGCTAAGGCGGCCGCAAACGCCGAACGCCAGCAGGGTGGCCGCCAGCACACGGGCGATTCTGGTCACGAGCGAAGTGTATGGTTCCATTCCGTTTGTCCCTCTCCGATGCAGCAACCAACCCGGGCGCGTAGCCGAGCGGGCGTCCTGCGTGATGAAATCAGGCCGTTGCAATCCTCCCGGTCCGCGGCCCGTGCGGCGCCGGTTTGGCGAACTAATGTGTCGCGCCGGTTGGCGTGATCAAGTTCCATGCCGCAGCAGCCTGCTTCGATCCACGCGCAATTCAGGCCTGTCGCGCGTGCTCACCTCGCGTCGAGTTGACCAGCACGATGGCAACTGCCGCCCCGCTGGTCAGCGCTGGCACCTCGGGCGCCACGGATGCGGGCGCCGGGCCGCGCTTTGCGCACGGCCCGGCACCGTCCCCTCGGCACGCGCTCCCCCGGACACTCACGCAGGCTTGGCAACCAGAACGGTCTCCTTGCCGCGCCGGCGCGAGTTGCGTACGAAGTAGATTGCCCCGTACACCCCCCACACCACCGACAGTGCCACCGCCATCAGCGGCTCCTTCGCGCTGCCCAGGCCCTCGAGCGGCCCGATGATGTAGAAGGCGAGACAGGAGAAGTTCGCGAGCGCCCCGAAGACCGGCACCACCATGTGGCGAAAGCCCGAGAATTCGTGGTGCTCGCGGAAGGCCACGATGCAGATGATGTTGGTCAGCCCGTACAGGACGAAAGTGCCGAAGTTCGACAGCAGGGTGACCAGCAGCAGCCCGTTAGGCAGCGCCGCGAGCGACGCGTTCGAGTTCATCCCGAGCGCGTACCAAATGTTATGCGGCAGCGTCGCGATCGTCTTGTCGTCGGGCGCCGACCCGCCGGCGAAGAAGAACAGCGCCGCATACGCGCCCAGCGCCGCTGAGATCGTCGCCAGCGTCCAGATTGCGCGATGCGGAGTGAGGTTGGCGCCGTGCAGGATGCCGAAGTGCTCGGGCACCTCCTCATCCCGCCCCATCGCGTAGGTCACCCGCGCGCCGGTGTTGATGCAGCTCAGGCTGGTGCCGATGAGCGCGAGGAACACGGTCAGCGCTTCGAGCAGCATGAAGGCCTGCCCGTGCCCGCCGAGCAACGCGTTGCCGACGATCACCATCATGTCGCCGATCGGCGCCGCCGAAGCCTTGGCCGCCGCCAGGCCGTAGGCACTGCTCATAAAGTAATTGGCGGCAAAGTACTCGATGAGGTAGCAGATGAGCCCCTGGATGGTCAGCGAGAGCAGCACGCCGCGCGGGATGTCCTTCTTGGGATTCTTGGCTTCCTCGCCCAGCGCAGTGACCGACTCGAAGCCGACCAGCAGCAGGATTGCGACCGTCGCCTGCAGCATCACCCAGTCCAGCCGGTGCGGCAGGATGACCGAGAGCGCGTTGGGATGCGACGGGCTGTCGCTGCCGAAGCCGTAGCTCAGGGTTGACGCGATCGTATGCCCGCTGGGATCGAGCGCGAGGCCGGCCGAGCCCGCCGGATGCGAAATGCGGTAGGCGATCGCGAGTGCCGAGAAGAACAGCAGCGCGACTATCTGGATCACGTTGATCGCGAGGTTGACCATGGTCGAACCGTTGACCCCGCGAAACGCGATGTAGGCCACGATGTAGGAGAAAACCACCGCGACCAGCGCCATGAACACCGGCCCCGGCACCGCCGAGTTGATGGCCGAGGGCGCGATGTTGCCGATGATGTAGCCGACCATGACGCCCATCGTCGCCACCATCACCCCCGGATATACCCAGTAGTACAGATGCGAAGCCCAGCCGATGATGAACTTGGCGATCCGCGCGAAGCGATAGGCATGGGTGGTGTTGAGGAAGGCCTGCTCGGCGAACAGGTAGGAGCTACCCGCGCCCGGATACAGCTTGGCCAGCTCCGAGTACGAAAGCGCGGTGGCGTAGGCGAGCATGAGGGCGACGAAGATCCCGGCCCACATCGCCAGCCCCGACGGGAAGACATACCCCGCCTGAAGAACGAAGGTGATCCACAAGAATGCGCCTGGCGCGATCAACGCCATCGCGTTGACGGTCACGCCGGTTAGCCCCAGCGTGGGCACCATTTTGGGCCTTTCGGGTGCGGCTGCCATCTCTCCCTCCTTGAGCGGCGCTGTTCCGCCTGGCGGCCCTATCCCCGGCATCGAGGACATGCCCCTTCGGCGGCTCGCGCGCAGCCCTTGGGCAAGAAGGATGCCGTCGCAAAGTGCAGTAATTGATTGCGCCGTGCAGCGCGGTAATGCCCGCCGCGTAGGCAGACGCCTAGCGATCGGTCAGCGCTTCTACACAGATGGGATGAGCGCGCCTACGCCGCCAGCACTCGGGGCGATCGGCCGAAAGTACCAGCACTGCCGCGTCAATGTTCGGCGGGCTACTCGGATGGGGCGCGCGGCACCCCCAGCGCCACCATCAGCAGCGGGCTCTTGCCGGCGGCGTGCGGGGCAAAGAAGTCGGTCGTGTCGTCGTCGTAAAAGGTGAGCCCAGTCGCGCCGCGTCCCAGCGCGTAGGCGGCCAGATAGACGCGCCCGGCATGGAGGCCGGCCTCCAGATGGGCGTCGCGGTAAGCGCGATTGCCCAGCGCGCCGAGGCCGCGTTCGAGATCGGCCATGTAGCAGACCAGCGCCGCGCAGTCGGCGCCCAGCGGCTGCTCAAGGCACAGGTATCCGGCCTCGCCGCGGAAGTTTCCGGCTTTGAGCAGCTCGAACTCGCCGCTGTGGTGATGGTAGTAGTACGCGCCCGGCTCCATCCCCTCGACCGCGTTTACGATGAGGTAGGTTTCGCTGAGCGGCGGGAAGTCGGAGCGCGGATGGCCACTGGAAGCGGCCATGATCGTCGCCAGCTCCTCGGCTGTGATCGGCGCGTGCGCGAAGACGCGCGTCGAGCCGCGCCGGAGAATCGTCTCGCCCAGCCCCGCGCCGGCGTCGGTGTCGAGCCGCTTGGGCCTGACGACCTTTCCCCTCGCAGTTGCGGCCGCCGGCGCAGGCTGCGCGGCTGCCACGGCCGCGACTTCGTCGGCGTCAAGCAGGCGCGACTCGCGGTGTATCCGGACCAGGTCCGGATAGCCAACCTCTTCGGCAGAAAGCGGGACCGTTTCGAGGCCGAGCGGCCTGAGCGCCGGCGACTCGCCCGGCGCCGGCGCGTCCGCGCCCAGCGCGACGATGCATAGCGCGCCCTCGCGCTCGCCGTCGATGTCGAGCAGCGCCTCGATCTCGGGGTCGGCAAAGGCGGTTACGAGGTCCGTCGAGAGCCCCTCGGCGGCCGCAGCGGCGAGCAGGTTGGCGAGCAGCGTGCCGGCGTCCCATAAGCAGTAGCGCCAGGCGCGCGCGCGATACTTCCATGTGCTGCGCCAGAACAGCGCGCTCATCACGACGATCGCGCGCGCCTTTAGCAGCGACGGGCGTCCGGCGGCGGCGCGCGTGATAAATGCGCGCCAATCGCCGCGGCGCAGCCCGCGCAGCCTGAGATCGGCGGGCGAAAAATGGTAGAGCCCACGCTCGAGGCCTTCCACTGCGACCGCCGCGACGTAAAGCTCGACTGGATAGAGCGCGCCCGCCGACGGCGCGGCGCGGAAGTGGTAATCTTCGCCGCCCACCCGTTTGCGCCGCGTGAGACCGTCGGCGCAGAATAGGATGCGCGTCAGGCCCTCCAGCCCGAGCTCCTTGCCGGCGCCGTCCTTTGCCCCGTCGGCGGTGATGGCGGCGAGCGTGGGAACCTGCGCGAGGCTTAAGTCGCGCGGAAGCGCGAAGCCGGCGACCTCCGGGTAGAGTTTGTAGGGCATCGGGCGGTTGTCCCAGTCGAGATAGTGCCTGTCCGCACGCACGCTGGTGTACGAATGCTTGGTCGCCGCGTGGTAGGCGCGTGCCACCTCGATGTTTCGGTTGCCCAATCTCCGACTCCTTGCGCAGCCGCTCCTTGGCCTGCCGCCCGATCATAGCACCGCCTGCTCTGCCGGCCGCGCGGGCTTCACCCCTAGGCGGAACAGTCGGTGCGTGCTATTAGGAGGGCGCGCTTGCGCCGCGACCTCCGCGCGGACGCAGCGCCGCGCCTCGGCGCGGCGCGGGCGCGTCCCTCGCGGCGCCCACACCATCTGCCGGAGAGGTTCGCCATGGCCACCGCGCCCAGGCTCAGCGCCGCCGAAGTCAAAGCCCTGTTCGAAGAGCTCAGCAACTGGGGCCGCTGGGGCAAGGAGGACGAGCGCGGCGCGCTCAACTTCATCACGCCAGAGCGGCGCGCCGCCGCCGGCCGCTTGGTGCAAAGCGGCGAGACAGCCTCGATGGCGCTGCCGCTGGCGACCGCCTCGGGCCCCGACAATCCGACTCCGGCCACGCACGTGATGCTCTACTCGGGGCCGGGGCTCGCGGCCGCCCTGGACTACTTCGCAATCGCGCCGCACGGGATGGCGTTCACCCATCTCGACGCGCTCTGCCACGTCTTCTGGCAGGGCAAAATGTACAACGGCTTCAGCGCGCACGAGGTCGGGCGCTGGGGCGCACGCCGATGCGCGATCGATGTCGCGCGCGAGGGGGTGGTCAGCCGCGGCGTCCTGCTCGACATCGCGCGGCTCAAGAAGGTCGACTGGATGGAGCCCGGCGAGCGCATCTTCCCCGAGGACCTCGACGCCGCCGAACGCGCACAGCACGTGCGCGTGGGCGAGGGCGACGTTCTCCTCGTGCGCACCGGGCGGATGGCACGCCAGCGCAAGCTGGGGCCGTGGGACAGCCGCAGGGAGGGGATGGCGGGGCTCGATCCGAGCTGCCTGCCATGGCTGCACGAGCGGCGGATCGCGGTGCTCGGATGCGACGGGGTGAGCGACACCATCCCGACCGGCTACGGCAGCGAGCTGATCTTCCCGATCCATGTCGGCACGCTGGTCACGATGGGCGTCCATCTGATCGACAACGCCGACCTCGAAGCGCTCGGCGCGGCGTCTGTGCGCCACGGGCGCTCGGAGTTCATGTTCACAATGCTGCCGCTCATCCTGGAGCACGGCACCGCTTCACCGGTCAATCCGGTGGCGATCTTTTGAGTGAGGATCGCATCGAGGAAGATATGAGCTCAATTTACGGTGAGCAGCATCGCGCCCTGCAGGAGGCGTTCGACACCCGGCGGCTGGCCGACCGGCTCGAGGCGTCGATTGTGCGGCCGGAAATTCCGCGCGATCACAAGGGCTTCGTCGAGAGCCGCGACATGTTCTTCCTCGCCTCGGTCGATCATCGCGGTTACCCCACCTGCTCGTACAAAGGAGGAACGCCGGGCTTCGTCAAGGTGATCGACCCGCGGACCATCGCGTTCCCCATCTACAACGGCAACGGCATGTTCCTGTCCACCGGCAACATCCTGACCACCGCCAAGGTCGGAATGTTGTTCATCGATTTCGAAACGCCGCATCGCGTGCGGGTGCAGGGCACCGCCAGCATTGACCGCGCCGACCCGCTCGTCGCCGAGTTCCCGCGCGCGGAGCTGGTCGTGCGCGTCGCGGTCAGCGAAGTTTTCATCAACTGCCCGCGCTATATCCATAAGTACCGGCGCGTTCAGACCTCGAAATACGCGCCGCAGGCGGGTCGCGAGGCGCCGCCGCCGCCGCAATGGAAGCGTATCGACGCGATGCAGGACGTGCTGCCCGAACGCGAGCGCGACGTCGCCGGCAAGCTCGGCGGAATCATCACGATCGCCGAGTACGAGACATTGGTGAGAAAGGGCGAGGGCTGATCGCGGCCACGCGGCGGCGCGGCCGCGAGTCCGGTTCCGGGATTTGCCGCCCCTGCCGAACAACGGAGCGAATTTTTCGAATTTGCTGGAGAACCCGATGCCATCCGAAGCGCTGGTGATTGATGCCGACGGCCATATCCTCGAACCGCCCGACCTCTGGGAGCGCTACCTCGAACCCAGATATCGCGACCGCGCAATTCGGATCGTGGTCGGCCAGGACGGCTACGAGTATCTCGAAATCGACCGCAACATCTCGCGCCTGTGCCGGCGCGGCCAGCTCGCCACGCTCGGCGGGATGGGCAAGCAGGTCGAAGACGCGGCCCGCATGCGCGAGCGCGCGCTGCGCGGCGAGATCGGCCCCGAGGAGCTGCGCTACAAGATGCCCGGCCCCGAGGACACCTACCTCAAGGGCGCTGCCTTCGGCACGATGGACATGAAGGAGCGGATCGAACTGCTCGAGCGCGAGGGACTGGCCAAGGCGCTGCTCTACCCGACGCTGGGACTGCTGTGGGAGGCCGAATGCTTCGACGCCGAGATCTCGGCCGCCTACTGCCGCGCGTACAACCGCTGGATCGCCGACTTCTGCCGCGACTCCGGCGGGCGGCTCGTCCCGATCGCGCATCTCTCGCTCGGCGATCCCGCGGCTGCCGCGGCCGAGCTCGAGCGCGCGGTCAACGACGGATGCAGGGGCGCGTTCGTCGCGCCGTTCACCCTCACCAAGGTGCCGCATGGTGACAAGGCGCACGACCGGCTGTTCGCCACGGCGCAGGAGCTCGGCGTTCCGCTCGCGATTCATCCCACCTTCGAGCCGGTCGCCTTCGGCGTGCACCATCGCTTCGACAACTTCCGCTGGGCGGTCTGGTACTACGACCTCTTCGCCGCCCAGGGCGTACAGCATGCCTTCGCGACCTTCTTCCAGTGCGGCACCTTCGACCGCTTCCCGGGCTTGCGCGTGGTCGTGCTCGAGGCGGGCGCCGGATGGATCGGTTACCTGCTCGATCGCGCCGACGCGATCTACAGTGGCACGCCGCTGGGCGGAACGGTGCGGCTGAAGGAAAAGCCGTCGTACTACTTCAAGGAGCGCTGTTACATCTCGGCCGACCCCGATGAACGCACGATCGCGGGCCTGATGCCGCTGGTCGGCGAGTACCGCTTCTTCTGGGCCAGCGACTATCCCCATCCCGACCATCCGGGCAACTACCTCGAAGAACTGCGCGGGCTGGTCGCGCCGATGAACGAGTCGGGGCGGCGCGGGATCCTCGGCGAAAACGTCGCCCGCGCCTACAAGCTGATGTAGCGGCCGAGGCGGAGCGAACGCGATGGCGGAACTGGACTTCAAGTCGGCCTTCGAGCTGATGGCTTTGATCCGCCGACGCGAGGTCAAGCCGAGCGAGGCGGTCGGGCACGCGCTCGCACGGGTCGAGACGCTCAATCCGCGGCTCAACGCGTTCGTGGCGATGCGCGCGGAGCAGGCGATGGCGGAGGCGCGCGCGCTCGACGAGCGGCTTGCGCGGCGCGAAGAGCTCGGGCTGCTCGCCGGCGTTCCCCTAGCAGTCAAGGACCTCGAAGAGGTGGCCGGGATGCCGACGACGTTCGGCTCGCGGCCGTTTCGCGACAATCTTGCCGCCGAGGACGCGATCGAGGTCGCCCGCCTGCGCGCCGCGGGCGCGATCGTGATCGGCAAGACCAACACGCCCGAGTTCGGCCACAGCGCGTTCACCCGCAATCTGCTCTTTGGCGTGACCCGCAATCCATGGAAGCTCGAGCGCACGCCCGGCGGCTCGTCGGGCGGCAGCGCGGCCGCGGTCGCAAGCGGGATGGTGCCGATGGCGACGGCGTCCGACGCCGGCGGCTCGATTCGGCTGCCTGCGGCGTACACTGGATGCGTCGGCCTCAAGCCGTCGCACGGGAGGATCCCGGCGGGCCCGCGGCTGGGAATGGAATCGTTCAATGGCATCTCGTCGGTCGGCCCGATCACGCGCACGGTGACCGATGCCGCGCTCTACCTCGATGCAGCCTGCGGCTACCATCCCGCCGACTCCGAGTCGCTGCCCCATCCGGGCATCTCCTATCTCGGCGTGATCGAGCGGATGCCGAAGCGGCTGCGCGTCGCGTTCCATCCCGATTTCGGGCACGCTATCGAGCGCGGCGTGCTGCGCGCGGCGGAGGAGGCGGCGCGCGCGTTCGGCGAGCTCGGCTGCACGGTCGAGACGATCAACGAGGCGGTCCCCGAGACGGCGCTTGCGTGGACCACGGTGCGCGCGGCGCAGCTGCTCGCGCAGCTCGCCGACGTTATCCCGGCCCATCGCGCCGACATGAACCGCTCCTTCGTCGCCTACACCGAGGCGGCGGCGAATACGGGATGGCGCGAGTACGGCGCGGCGCAGCGCACGCGCGCCGAGTTCAACGAATGGGCGCGCCGCCTCTTCGAGCGCTACGACCTGCTGCTGACGCCCGCGACGGCGACTGCGCCGTTCGCCGCCAACGGCCCGCCGCCGTCGGAAATCGAGGGCCAGCGGCTGGCGGACCCGCTCCTGGCGCTGGTCTTCACCTACCCGTTCAACCTCAGCGGCCATCCGGCGATCGCGCTGCCTGCCGGGATGACCGACGACGGGCTGCCGTGTGGAATCCAGATCGCCGCCGAGCGCCATCGCGACGACCTCGTCCTGCAGGCGGCCTACGCCTACGAGCGGCTACGCCCTTGGAATCACAGGCCTCCCCAAATCTGAAGCGGCAGCGCCGGCGGAGGAAAAAGAAAGGGCCGTCTGATGACGGCCCTTGTGATCGTTTGAGTCGATTCGTTGTGCCCGACGCTCCGCGGCGGGCGATACGTCGCGCGCCTGGTTCAGGATGCCGGCGCTGAGCCTGACGCCTTGGGCGGGATCACGCCGATACGCGCCAGCTCTTCCTTGAGGATCGCGCGCGAGAGCGGTTTGCACAGCACCGCCGAGGCGCCGAGCTCGTAGCTCTGTGCGATGTCCATGTCGTAGAGCGAACTGGTGATGACGAACATCGGCACGTGCGAGCACGGCTCATGCGCGCGCGCGGCCGAGAGCACCGCGAACCCGCCGTTATCGGGCAGGCGCAAGTCCACCAGCATCAGGTCGGGCCGGTCGGTGTCGGTGAACTGCTGGATCAATTCAACCGCCTCGTCGGCGTTCTCGGCCACGATCACTTCGCTGGCGTCGCCAAGAACCTGGCGGACCACGGTGACCGCGATGAACGCGTGCTCGGGATTGTCTTCGACAAGAAAAACGCGGACTCCAAATTCAGGAGGCATTTGTTCGTTACTGTCCATAACGCGCCTTTCCTCAGCACTATACACGAATTGCGGCGCAAGCAACTCGGACGAGGGCTCCGAATCATGACGGAACCGCGTGCAAGGCTGTTTGAGTACAATTGCCGTGCCATAGCGCTCTGACTATAGTTTCCTGTCTAGCGCGACATTGTTCCTTGATGCGCGCTGGTGCGTAACCGCACCGGGCCCGGCGCTTCAAATGAGCGCAAAAGCTAGCCTTTGACAGCATTGAGCGAGCTATCAGCGGACCCCAATCGAGGTCCGACACGCCGCGGCCGGCCGGGCGCGGCGTCGGCTTTCGCCGCCCGGCCGCGACCGCAATGCCGCAACAAGTGTTGCACCTGCACAACGGCAGCGTCCCGACCCGACGGATTCGGCACGGACGTGGCGGCAAGCAAAGAGGAGGATTTCTGTGGTGGGGCTTCTGGCGTCGATAAAAGACTCCCGCTGGTTCGACAACACGCTGGTGCGCAAGTGCTCGGCGTTGATCAGCGACGATCTCAGCGCGACCTACAGCCGTGACACCCGCAAGTGGCTGATCGTCGCGCCGATCATCGGCGTCGCGGCGGGACTGGTGATCACGGCGATCACGATGGTGATCCTGCGCGGCGTGTGGGCCGTCCTGTTGCCTTATTTTCTCGCCCATCACGGCGCGATTATTCCGATCACGTTGCTCGGCTTCTTCCTCACTGGGCTCATCATGCAGTTTCTCACCCGCAATCCGGACCGCCATTCCACCGAGGAGATCATCGAGTCCTACCATGAGCATCAGGGCGACATCGACGTCCGCCCGTTCTGGTTCAAGCTGCTCGCGGCGGTCACCACGGTCGGCTTCGGCGGCAGCGCGGCGCTGGAGGGGCCGAGCATTTACGGCGGCGGCGCGATCGGTTCGTGGCTATGGGTGAAACTGCGCCGCTTCGGCATCGACCTCGCACCGCATGAGCGGCGGATCATGCTGATCAGCGGCGCGGCGGCCGGGATGGCGGCGGTGTTCCGCGCGCCGCTGACGGGCCTGATTTTCGCGCTCGAGATGCCGTACAAGGACGACCTCGCGCACGAGGCGCTACTGCCGTCGCTGATCGCCTCGGTGGTCGCTTACGCAGTGCTGGTTTCGTTCGTGGGCACCGCGCCGCTGTTCGCCTTCGGCGGCGGGCCGCTGCCGTTCTCCGATGCCGATTTGCTGTGGTCGGTGTTGCTGGCGGTGATCTGCGGCTTTATCGCGATGAACTTCGCCAACGGCTTTCGCCGCACGCGCACCTTCTTCGTCAATTTGCGCACGCCGCATACGGTCAAGCTCCTGATCGGCGGCCTGCTCACCGGGATTTGCGGGCTCGCTTACATCACGCTCTATCCGGGCAAGCTGATTCCGCTCGGCCCTAACTACGAGGCGGTCAACATAATCCTCAACCAGCCGCGCGCCTCGGGCGAACTGGTTGCCTTCGCCGTCTTCAAACTTTTGGCGACGTTGTTCTCGCTCGGCTGCGGCGGCGTGAGCGCGATGTTCGTGCCGCTGTTCCTGTGCGGTGGCGCGATCGGCAAGGCATTTGCCCAGTCGCTGCTGCACTCTTCGCGCGGCGACCTGTTCGCGGCGGTCGGGATGGCCTGCTTTATCGCGGCCGGCTACAAGACCCCGCTCGCCGCAGTGGTGTTCGTGGCTGAAACCAGCGGCAGCCACTCCTACATCATTCCCACCCTGATCGGCGCGGCGGTCGCCTACGCGGTCTCGGGCGAGGCGTCGGCCTCGGGCGACCAGCGGCTGCATCAGGCCGCCCGCATCAGCGAGCTCAGCGGGCTGCGCGTGGCGGAGGTGATGCAGCGTCACGTGGTGAGCGTGCAGGCCTCATCCACGGTTCGCAGTTTCGCCGACAGCGTCGCCGCCCATCACCGCCACGCGATCTTTCCGGTTTCCGAGGGCGCACAGATCGTCGGCACGGTGTCAGTATGGGAGCTCAGTAAGGTGGCGCCGGAGCGATGGGAGCGCACGCTGGTGCGCGACATCGCCGACCGCGACGTGACTTGGGTCAGCGCGGATACTGACCTGCTCGAAGCGCTGCGCCTGCTCACGCGCGAGAACGCGCAGCAGGTGCTGCTGGTGACCGCGCCTGACGGCGCGCTGGCGGGCATCGTGACCAAGACCGACATCCTGCGCTCGCTGGGCAACGGCCCCAACGGCAACGCGCATGCCGCCGGCGGCCACGGCTAGCCTGCTTCACCAGCCGCTTTCCGCCCCGCCCCGGCCTTCGCCTGCGCCTTTGCAGCGAAAGGCCGGGGCGGGATTCTGAAGGCGCCGCCGCTTACTCGACGGCGCTGTAGTCGTCGATATTCTGGAAAGCGTAGGGCATGAAGCGCGCCGCCTCGACCGTCGCCAGCCGGCGCGCCTCGGCGTGGATGTCGCCCTCGAAGTAGGTCGCGCCGCGCAGCTCGACCACTTCGATCTCGGCCAGCGGATCGTGATGGGAGGGGCGAAAGATCACCTTGCCGGCCCCGCGGCGATGGGTGCGGACGTGTTGGGTGAAGTGGGCGTGGACCAGAATGGGGTCGAACTCCAGCCCCGCGCCGTTGGCGGCGTGCATGAACTTGAAATGGAAGCGATCGGCGTGGGTCGGCCCGTCGATCGGCACCTTGTCCGTGAGCCGCGCTTCGAGCGCCATGTAGGGGACGCCGAAGCGCGAGACGCTGGCGCGCACCACATCGCCGTCGCTGTTGAACTCGACGTGCGCCTGCTTCTTGGGCTCGCCGTACAGCTCGCGCCCGAAGATAATCGCGACGTCGGTGGACATCGGCATCGCCAGGCAATAGTCGGCCTCGACGTCCTTGTAGCGCGCGCGCACGCACAGCATCCCGCCGTCGAACGCGCCCACGCAGTTCGAGCGCCCAAGCGTGCCGATCCCGGCGGTCACCAGGGGCTCGGCCGCCGCTTCCAGCGGCGGCGGCAGCACCTCGCGCATGATCTCCGGGCGGGTGAGGTACTGCACGCTCAGCCAACGCGCGTCGGCGAAGACGGGCGCGCGCAGCCGCTCCTCGATGCGGCGGATTTCCCCTGCCGTTTTGGTCCAGCTCTTGGTGAACATGGCGGCGTCCTCCTTCGATTCGGCCGTTCTACTTGAAGTGCGGCATCACGTGCTCGGCGAACAGGCGCATCGCCTCGATCACGTTGCGATGGCCGCTGAGTCCGCCGGTCTCGAACCAGCACACCATCCGGGTAAACCCGAACTGCTCGCGCAGCGCGGCGATCCGATGGACGCAGCGCTCGGGCTCGCCGAACACGGCCATCAGCGACTCGACCGTCTCGTAGCGCATCGAGCGCGTCCGTTCCACCACCCGCTCGTAGTCCTCGGGGACGGCGATGCTCTCAGGGCGGATCATCTCCGAGACAGTGCGAAAATAGTTGATCAGGCTCTGCTCGATCGTCGCGCGCACCGCCTCGCGGCTCTGGCCGACAAAGGTCAGGAACAGCGCCGCCAGCCAGTCCGAGGGCAGGGACAGACGCGCCTCGGCGAGCGCCCTGTGGTAGATCGCCAACCGCTCGGGCAGCACGTTTATGGGGTTGACCGGACCGCCGGCGAAGATCGGGTAGCCGTTGGCGCCGGCGAAGCGGAAGGTGTCGGGACTGTTGGCGGCGAGCCGAATCGGCGGCGACGGCCGCTGCGCCGGCTTGGGAAAGACCTCGATGTCGTCGAGCTCGTAAAAGCGGCCGTGAAAGGTCAGCCGCTCGTCGCTCCACGCGCTGCGCACCAGCGCGAGCATCTCCTCGAAGCGCTCGCGGCTGGTCCCCATATCGACGCCGAAGCCGTGATAGTTGTTGGGAAACGCGCCGCGCCCCGCGCCGAATTCAACCCGTCCGCCCGAGAGCACGTCGAGCGTCGCGATCTCCTCGGCCAGGCGCACGGGATGGTGCAGCGGGAGCAGGTGGACCGCGATGCCCAGGCGCAGGCGGGTGGTGCGCTCGGCGATTGCGGCGAGCTGGAGGGTCGGTACCGGCAGCGTGCAGAAGCGCGGCGAGAAGTGAATCTCGGCCAGCCACAGGGTGTCGAAGCCCAGCCGATCGGCCTCGATCGCCTCGGCCATCAGCTCACGGTAACGTTCGGCGGGGTCCTGGGTGGCCGCCGCGGGCAACTGGTAGAACAGGTCGAACTTCATGCGTCGTAACCACTGAGCGCCGCCACGCGCTCGCGATGGTAGCCCGGCGAGCCGAAGCAGGACTCGTTGAAGCGCGCGCGCTTGAACCACAAATGGATGTCGTGATCCCAAGTGAACCCGATCCCGCCGTGCATCAGCACCGCACGGTCGGTGCCGCGCATGTAGATGTCGCTGAGCCGCGCCTTGGCCATCGCCGCCGCCCGTGCCGCCTGCTGCGGCAGCGCGTCCTGCGCGTAGGCCGCGTACCACAGCAGCGCGCGCGCCGGCTCCAGTTCCGCGACGATCTCGGCCGCCGCATGCTTGAGCGCCTGGAAGGAGCCGATCGGCTTGCCGAACTGCTCGCGCACCTTGGAGTACTCGACCGCCATCTCAAGCGCGCGGTCCATCCCACCCAACGAGTCGGCAGCGATCGCGACCGCGCCCTGGTCGAGCAGACGGGCGTATAGATCCGCGCCGCCCGCGAGCTCGGCCGCGGGCGGCACGATCACCGCGTCGAAGTCGAGCGCGCACACGCGCCGTGTCAGGTCGAGGCCCTTCAGCATCCGCATTCGCATGCCGCGCGCGCCGTTTTCGACCACGAAGAGGCCCGCGTCGCGCGGGCCCGGCCCGGTACGTGCGGCAGTCACGATGAAGTCCGCCAGATGCGCATAGGGGACGAACATCTTGACCCCGTTGAGCACCCATCCCGCACCCTCGCGCCGCGCCGTCGCCGCCAGCTCGGCCGGGTTGAGACTGTCCGCGCGTTCGGTTATCGCGACGGTGCCGGTCGCCTCACCCGCGGCGAGCGGCCTAAGCCATCGCTCCTTGATCCCTTCTGAGCCGCCGTGGACGAGCGCGGCGGCGGCGAGCGCGGCCGAGAACAGGAACGGCCCGGGCATCGCCGCGTAACCCATCTCGGCGAGCAGCACCGCCATGTCGAGCATGCCGAGGCCGGCCCCGCCCCAGCGCTCGGGAACGATCAGTCCGTTCCATCCGAGCCGCGCGAGCGCGGCGTACAGCTCGCGTGCGGCGCCGGCCTCGTCCGCCATCGTCTTGCGTACGTATGCGGGCGGACACTCGTTGCTCAGAAATTGGCGGGCGCTGTCGCGCAGTTGGCGTTGTTCGTCGCTCAGTCCGAAATCCATCGCCGCCCTTTCATTTCATATGCAATCGTTCGTATCGGTCCCCGGCCAGGCCGGGGCCTGGGCGGCTAGCGCGACTTCGGCATCTTGAGCCCGCGCTCGGCGATGATGTTCTTCTGGATGTGCGAGGTGCCGCCGCCGATCACGAGCCCCAGCGAGAACATCCATTCGTACGGCCAGAACCCTCGATCCATCGCCTCGTCCTCCCCGCGCGCGAGCATCGCGTAATCGCCCATCGCCTCCATCGCGGCGGTCGAAATGTCGTGGTTGAGCTCGGTACCGACCAGCTTGTTGACCATCGCCTCGATACCCGGATTGCGCCCGCGCATCTGGTCCGAGAGCTGGCGCAGCATGTGGTACTTCATCGCCTCGACCCGCACCTCCAAATCGGCGAGGCGTTGGCGAAAGAGCGGGTCGGCGGTCAGCGGACGCCCGTTGCGGCGAATCGTGCGCGCGAGCGCGACCAGCCGGCCGAACAGTTGCTGCGAGGTCGCGGTCGAGCCGAGCATGTTGCGCTCGTGGAAGAGCGTCGCGTTGGCGACCAGCCAACCCTCGTTGAGCTTGCCGACCAGGTTGGCGCGCGGCACCCGCACGTTGTCGAAAAAGACCTCGTTGAAGTTGTGCGCGCCGGTCATCTGGATCAGCGGACGCACTGTGATCCCGGGCGAATGCATGTCGACCAGGATGTAGGAAATCCCGCGATGCTTGGGCGCCGCGGGATCCGTGCGCACCAGGCAGAACATCATGTCCGCGTAGTGCGCGCCCGAGGTCCACACCTTCTGCCCGTTGAGTATGAACTCGTCGCCGACGATCTCGGCGCGCGTGCGCAGCGAGGCCAGATCCGATCCCGCGCCGGGCTCCGAGTAGCCCTGGCACCAGATCTCCTCCGCAGTCAGAATCTTCGGCAGGTAGCGGCGCTTCTGCTCCTCGGTCCCCCAGCTGATCAGGGTCGGCCCGAACATCCCGATCCCCATCGCGCCGATCAGTCCCGGCGCGCGCGCCCGCACCATCTCCTCGTTGACGATCGACTGGCGCACCGGGTCGAGTTCCTGGCCGCCGTACTCCCTGGGCCAGGCGAGCGCGACGTAGCCCGCCTCATAGAGCCGGCGCTGCCAGGCCTTGGCCTTCTCGATCGATCCTGCGTCGCGGGTCGCGTTGGGGTCCGCGCCGCGCAGACCGCTTAGCGGGACGTTTTCCTCCAGCCAGGCGCGGACTTTGCGGCGGAATTGCTCCTCTTCGGCTGTGAAATTCAGATCCATGAGTGGCGCGCGCGCCCCTTGGCTTGATGCTGGCCCGAATATAGTCAAATCCGGCAAGAGGTTAAAAGCTGAAAGCGCAACCGGTGCGAGCCGACGCGACCGCGGCGAAATCGCATACCGACAACAGGGGACAAAGAGGCCGCACCGCGCGGCGCTGCGATCGGATTGCGCCGCCCGCTCAGCGGCAAACTCGTGCAATTGCCGCCTCGTACGGCCGTTGATAGATTCCTTTCCTGGCAAGCGCCCCGAATCGGCGCGCAACTTACAATGGCGAGCGAGGACCCACGGGAGAACAGCGGCGCGTCGCAGGCAAACTCCGCCACCACGCCGCCCGCGCCGTCGGCAGCGGCGCCGACTGCTGATGCGGCTGCCGCCCCCGCGCTCAAACCGGCCGTCAGGCCGACCGCGGCGCCGGGCGCGCCGACCCCCGCCAAGGCAACACCGGCCCAGCCGACTCCGCCCGCGCGGCCGCCCAGGCCGCAGCCGGTTGACGAGTTCGATCCCGTCGGATGGGATGTGCCGATCGTCTGCAAGGACTGCGGAAAAGACTTCAGCGTGCCCTATCGCCACTTCCACGCCGGTGTCGTTTTCCACTGCCCGCACTGCAACGGCTCGTGGGTGCCCAACACGACGATCGCCAGGGGCACGCGGCGCGTGTTCGAGGAATTCTGGGGCGCGCGCAAGCGGGCGCGCGAGGCCTTCGAGCGCGGCGAGCTCAAAGTCGAGCGCGGGGAGTTCGAGCGCCGGCAAGCGGCGGAACTCGAAGTCTTCAGGGGGCGCCTGAAGCAACTGGCGCAGGAGATGAAGCCGGCGGGCAAGCTGGTGCGCCCAAAGGGGCTCGCCGCGATGTTCACCTGACCGGCGCCGAGGCTAGGGCGCGGCGATGGGCGGGGGGAGGAACGGGCGGCCGGCGGTGAGTGCTGAGGGCCAAGCGCGATGAGCCTGCGCGCGAAGTTTGCCGCGATCTTCCTCGTCCTCCTGATCGTTCCTATCGTCGCCGCGACCGTGCTCCAGATCGACCGCACGATGGCGGTGATGGTTGACGGGCTGGGCGACTCGGCCGCACTCCTGATGGCGCAGGCGTTCGAACAGATGCGCGCCGTCCCCAACCTCACGACCGCCGAGGTCGCGGCCGCGGTGCGCGGCGACCCCGCGATGCGGGCGTTTATCGATTCCTCGCAGGCTTTCGGCAAGGGTGTGGTTTATGTGCGGGTCGAGAAGCTCGACGGCACGATCCTGCTCGGCGCGGGCGCCGGCGCGCCACGTCCCGCCCATCCCTTTCCGCCGTTCGAGGAGCTCCTGGCGATCGCGGCCGGACGCTGGCCGCTGGCCAAGATCTACGCGCTATGGACGCCGCGCACGTACGAGCTCAGCCGCGCGGTCGAGGTCGGTGGCAGGCCGCTCGCACTCATCGCGATTGGGATCTCGACCAGCCTGATCTCGCCCGAGGTTCACCGTGCACTCGGCCAAATCCTGCTCGCGGCGGCGGCCGCGGTCGCATTGGGCTTGCTTGGCGGCGCGATCTTCGGCGGCCTGGTGCTCAATCCGCTCGCGGCGATCACCACCGGCGTCGAGGAGATGACGGTCGGGCGCGAGGACGTGCGCGTCGAAGTCGGCGGAACTGGCGAGCTGAGCGCGCTCGCCGCCAAATTCAACCAGCTCTCGCAGCGCATCCGACTCAACCAGGAGCGATGGGAGGCCGAACGCGGCCGGCTCCTGGGCCTGTTCCGCACGATCAACGACGCGCTGCTGCTCCTCGATCGCGAAGGCGCAATCCTGTTCGCCAACGAGGAGGCCGAAGGGCGGCTGGGATTGCCGGCCGGCGGCCTTGCGCTCGGCAAACGGCTCGAAGCGCTGATGGGCGCGCCGAATGCGCTTGTGCGGGTAATCGATACCGCGCTCAACGCCAACACGGGCGTCAACGACGTGCCGATCGAGCTGGGCGACGCCGCCGGCCGCGCGCACTTCCTCGTATCGACCTTCGTTGTCGGCCAGGGGCCGGCCGCACCCGGTCTGCTGGTGGTGCTGCGCGATCTCGAGCCGATGCGCGGGATGCGCGCGGTGCGCGAGGAGGCCGGCCGCCTCGACAAGGCGGTCGAAGCGCTGAGTCCGCCTGGCGAGGCGCCGCTTGCCGCGCCGGAAGCCGGCCGCTCGAAGTGATTTGACTAGCTAGCCAGCGACTCCGGCTTTTCCAGCGCTACCGCGCACGCCTGCGCCGGCTCCGGCGATGCGGCGCTCGAACCTGCCTCCAGTGCTCGCGCGTCGTGCGGATTGAGCGCGCGCGACCATGCGAGCAGCCTGAGCCCTGTCGATTCCAGGGCGCGGCTCAACCATCGGCGCATCCCGGTTGCGCTGCCGGTCGCGCGGGCACGCTTGAGCGCGAAGAGGCCGTCGTACTCGGTGACCGCGGCCTGCACCATCTGCGCATCCACCAGCGGCGCGTTGGCCGAGTACGCAAGCAGCATCGCATTGTGGCAGAGCACGTTGATGCGGCGCGGAATTCCGGCGCTGTGGCGGACTATCTGGCGCAGCGCACCCGAACGGAAAACCCGCTTCGCGCTGCCGCCGCAGGCCTGCAGGCGCTGGTCGATATATTCGCGCACTTCGCCGGACTGGAGCGGATTGAGTACCGAGCGCGCGCCGATACGCTGGTCGAGCTGGCGCAGCGACGGGCTGCTCAGCCGGCGCAGCAGTTCGGGCTGCCCGACGAACAAGAAATGGAGCTGCTTTTCGTCGGGCTTGCCGCTGTTGGAGAGCAGCCGCAGCTGCTCCATCGTTTCGTCGCTCAAGTCCTGCGCTTCGTCGATGATGATCACGACGCGCTCGCCGGCGGGCAGCTCGAGCAAAAAGCCGCCGAACGCCTCCAGGTCGGCGAGCCGGCTGCGCCGCTGCGCCTTGAGCCCGAGCTGTTTGAGGATGACCTTCAGCATCTCCTCGAAGCTAAGCTTCGGGTTGTTGAGATAAATCGGACGGACGTTCTGATATTCGCGCGCGAGGATCGCGAGTACCAGCGTGGTTTTGCCCGTGCCGACCTCGCCAACCAGCACGGTGAATCCGCTCGATTCGTGAAGCAGGCCCCACTCCAGCGCGGCGTAGGCCTCGCGATGCTCCTTGCTCATGTAGAGCGCGGCAGGCGAGGAGGTGAGTTGGAAGGGCGGCCCGCTAAGACCGAAATGGCTGTAGTACATGACTTATTTCCTTCTCCCGTCACCCGGCACCGTGCGCAAATCGCCGTTCAGTTGAGGCATCCCGCAGAATAGGGTAGTTCCTCTATGCAATTGATGTCAATACGCTTCTAGTAATGTTTATTTGTCGAGCGGAGTGACATTTATCGCGAAAAAACGCGGGCCGCGTCGGAGACGACGCAGCCCGCATCTGAAGGCCGACCGCGCTCCTTTGCTCCCGGCTACTGCGCCGTGAGGGCGAAGTCGACCGGCATCGCGGCCCCGCTTACGAATGACGCCGAATTGGACATCAGCCACACCACCGCCTCGCCGATCTCCTCTGGCTTGCCCATCCGGCGCACCGGCTCCGCCGCCAGCAGCTTCTCGCGCATCCGCGGATGGCTGCCACTGATCTCGGCCACCATGGCGGTGTCTATCACGCCAGGGCACACGGCGTTGACCCGGATCGCGTTGCGCGCGTACTCCAGCGCCGCCACCTTGGTTAGTCCGACCACGCCATGCTTGGCCGCGGTATAGGCCGGCATCCCGTGCGAGCCGACCAGTCCCGCCGCCGACGCAGTGTTGACGATTGCACCGCCCGTGCCCTGCTTGAGCATCTGGAGAATCTCGTACTTCATGCACAGCCATACGCCCTTGAGATCGACGGCGATGACGCGGTCGAAGTTCTCCTCGGTGTCGTCGGCGGTCTTGAGCTGGCGCCCCGCGATACCGGCGTTGTTGTGCGCGCAGTCGAGCCGGCCGAAGTGTTTGACCGCCGCCGCCACCGTCGCTTCGACCTCGGCGGCACGCGTCACGTCGCACTTGTGGAACGCGGCCTCGCCACCCGCTCTCTTGATTAGAGCCACGGTCTCCTCGCCGGCGGGCACCGCGTCAACCACCAGCACTCTGGCGCCCTCGCGTGCGGCGGCCAAGGCTGAGGCCCGGCCGATTCCGCTCGCCGCGCCGGTTACCAAAGCGACCTTGCCCTGTAACAGTCCTGCCATTGTGAACCCTCCGAAAATGTGGATGACCGGTCCGCGCGCGCCCCGCTCAGCGCGCGGCGATCACGACGTGTTCCTGCGCCATGAAAAATCGCATCTGGGCGGTGTCGATGAATTCTGCGCCGTCGGCGAGCAACGCCTTGCCCGCGGCTCCGGCGAAGGCCGCCGCGAACTCCTCGGCATTCCTGAACCAGAGCTGGGCGACACCGTCGAAGCGCGGCTCCGCGTACAGGTACGCCTCGTCGATGAGATGCGACTGGACGTAGCGGCCGAGACCCGGCAGCTTGAGCGCGAGCGGTCCATGCACGCCGATCCAGTACTTGCGGAAGTCCTCCAGTGCCATGCCGGCCTTGCGCTTGAGCTGCCAGATCCCCTTGATAAGGCCGGCCCCGGTCGGACCGTCATTGATCACGTGGTCCTGCGTCGCCATCCACTCGACTCGCGTGAGGTCGATGAAGTTGCGCTCGTCGGCGAGCGCGCCGTCGAGATACTCAGGGCTGCGGCGCAAAGCCGCAATCGCGTCGAGCGACTCGATCAACACTTCGGCTTCGCCGTCGTAGGGCGAGTTGGCGTTGGGCGCGGGGATGCGATGGCTCTGGACGTAGCGGCGCAGCTGCGGGATGCGCGCCGCAATCGGTCCGTGGGTCTCGCGCCAGTAGCGATGGAACTCCGCTTCGTCCATCCCGGGTTTGCGCGTGATGAAATAATGGATGTGGACCATCGTGCGATCCTCCATGGTTTGCCCGTTGTATAGCGCAGCGCGCGCGGATTACGCCAATCGCCAAGCCCGCCCGCGACTGCGGGAGTTGCGCCGTCGTGCTGACACCCGGCGCGCGCCGCAGTACTCTCAAGCCCAGCCCCACGCATCAGGGAGACGCGCATGCATCGAATCGTAAGCCTGCTGCCGAGCGCGACCGAGATCGTATGCGCGCTCGGCTTTGAAGCCGACCTGGTCGGCCGCTCGCATGAGTGCGACTACCCGCCCGGGGTCGAGCGCCTGCCCGTGCTCACCGCGCCCAAGTTCAACCCCGAGCGACCGAGCGCCGACGTCGATCGCGAGGTGCGGCGGATCGTCGGCGATGCGCTGTCCATCTATCGGGTGGACACCGGCAAGCTGCGCGAGCTGGCGCCAGACGTAATCGTCACGCAATCGCAGTGCGAAGTATGCGCGGTGAGCGAGCGCGACGTCGAGGAGGCGGTTGCGGGATGGCTGGGCGAGCGCCCGCGGATCGTCTCGCTCAAGCCGTACCGCCTGAGCGACATCTTCGCCGACATCGAGCGCGCCGCCCGCGCGCTCGGTCAGCCGGCGCGCGGCGCCGCCGTCGTCGGCGAGTTGAGCGCACGGATGGACGCGGTCGCCGCGCGCACGCGCCGGATACGCGAGCGGCCGCGCGTCGCCTGCATCGAATGGTTGGACCCGCTGATGGCGGCGGGCAACTGGATGCCCGAGCTGGTCGAGATGGCGGGCGGCGAAAATCTCTTCGGCGCGCCCGGCGAGCATTCGGGCGGCCTCGACTATGACGCGCTGGTGGCCTCCGACCCGGACCTAATCGTGGCCGCGCCGTGCGGGTTCACGATGCGCCGCACGCTGGAGGAGTTGCCGGCGCTGGCCGCGCGTCCCGGATGGGCGGCGATGCGCGCGGTGCGCGAGGGGCGGGTTTTCGCCGCCGAGGGCAGCCAGTATTTCAACCGGCCCGGGCCGCGAATCGCCGAGTCGCTGGAGATCCTGGCCGAGATAATCCACCCCGGGCTCTTCCGCTTCGGTTACGAGGGCCGCGCCTGGCGGCGCGCGGCGTAGCGGTGCGGCTGGTTTCCTCTTGCTGGGGCCGGGCGTCTCACTGAAGAAGGCCAGCCGCATCGCAAATGATTCTTACTCCGCTTCCCTTCAGAGAAGGGGCCGGGGGTGCGTCGGTTGCCCAAACCGAAGCGTGCGCCGCCGAAGAAAGCCACACCACCGAGTCAGTGCGCGGCCTTCAGGTAGGCCATCCCGGCGCGCGCAGGGGTGAGCCGGATCGCGAACTCGGCGAGCAGCGGCGCGATATCGCAGGCGTTGTCGGCGAGCAGGAAATCGACCGCGTCGCGCGAAAACACCGGCCGCGGCAGGACTGCGCTCAGCCCCTCGGCGAGCGCGCCGCCCAGGCGCATCAGAGCTTCCGGCATCCGAACGATCGGCCGATGGCATCCGGTCAGCTCCATGATCAGCCGCACCATCTCCTCGAACGTCATCGCCTCCGGCCCGCCGACGTCGAAGACGCCGTTGCGGCCGCTCCCCCCGACCGCCATCGCGACGCACGCCGCGAGATCGTCAACCAGCACCGGCTGCACGCGCTGGCGTCCCGTACCGGGGACCGCGAAGACCGGCGCGTAACGCAGCGCGCGCGCGAGCATATTGGTAACCCGATCCTCCGCGCCGTAAACCAGCGAGGGGCGGAAGATCGTGTAATCGATTCCGGAGTCCCGAATCGCGCGCTCGGCGCGCCCCTTGGCGCGAAAGCCCGGTTGACTGCTGTTCTCGTCGGCGGCGGCGCCGCTGATGTAAATGAAGCGCGCCACCCCCGTCCTGCGCGCCGTCGCCAGCATCGCGACCGTTCCGCCGTAGTCCACGCGCTCGAAGGTCAGCCCCTGGCGCGGATTCTCGACCGGGTAGCCGTCAAACTGCGCGGCGTTAACGGCGACCTGCGCCCCGGCCATCGCCGGCTCCAGCGAGGCGGGATCGGTCACGTCGGCCTGCACGAATTCGGCGCCGGTGCCGGGAATACGCGCGCGGGCGGCGTCGGGATGGCGCGTCAGCACGCGCAGGCGGGCGGCGTCGCCGAGCCGGCGCACGATTGCCCGGCCGATAAAACCCGAGCCGCCGGCGATTGCCACCGTGGGACGTTCCATCTTCCGCGCCGATGTTTGCGCGCGCGCGGCTGCGCAGAGCGCCTCGGGCGACCGCTTAGGCCCGCTTCCGAAGCCGCCGCAACGGCCGCCGGATTCGCCGCGCTGGATGCCCGTGCGTGCTGGTCGCGGCGGCTGCGACCGCGGAGCTCTCCGACGCCGCCTGCGTGCTGTCGGCAAGCGGCGTCAAATGGAAATGCGAGACCTCGGGCCGGCAGTTGATCCGGATTCGCAGCCAGTAGGTCCCCAGTCCGCGGTTCGTATAGATATAGAAGTCGCGGTAGCGGTTGAGCCCGGCGTAAAACTCCTTGCCGATCCTGAGCAGCTTGAGCGGCGAGCCGTAGTAGGGCAGGCGCACCACGCCGCCGTGCGTATGCCCGGAGAGCATCACACCCGGATTGAAATGGCGCGCGTAGAGGGCGGTATCGGGATTGTGAGCGAGCACCACCGTGCACTCGCCCGGCCGCACCTTGGCAAACGCGCGCGAGGGCTCGGCGCGGCGCGACCACAGGTCATCGATCCCGACCACCACCAGCGTCTCCCCGCGGAGGGCCACGCGATGGCTTTCGTTGGCGAGCACGCGGACACCGGCGAGCCTGAGCGCCTCGGCGATCCGCTCGAACGACGACCAGTGGTCGTGGTTGCCGGCGACCGCAAAGACCCCGAGGCGCGGCGCGAGCATCCGCAGCGCGTCGCGAAAGCCATCGAGATAATGGCGCATCGTCTGCGGCCCGGTGAAGTAATCGCCCGTGAGGAACACAAAGTCGGGATGCTGCTGGTTGGTCGCCCGCACCGCGAGGATCAGCCGTTCGAGGTCCTCGTCGCGATCGACGTGGAAGTCGCTGAGCTGGCAGGCGACCAGGCCTTCGAGCGCCGCCGGCAGCCCGCGCACCGGCAGGCGCACGCGCGCGACGTCGATCTCGTCCAGCGTGCGGCGCCAGATGCGATGGAGCGGGCGGAGTGGAACCGGCGGGCGGGGGCGGCGCGCGCGCGGCGGGGGTTTGCCCTCGGCCGCCGCGGCGTCAACATCGATCACGCTTGCGAAAGAGCCCGCCTTCGCCATCGGAACCGGAATTTTAGAATATTTCCAGCAGGGCGCGAAAGTTGCTCAGCACGGTCACCCGCTCGTCGCCGAAATCGACCTCTTCGTGCTCCAGCTCCCAGGTATGGGGGTGCGGGATGAAGACCGCACGCAGGCCGGCGCGCAGCGCGGGATTGATATCCGAGCGCGGGCTGTTGCCGATCATGAAGGCGCGCGCCGGATCCAGCGCCGCCGCCTCGACCAGCCGCCGGTAGGCCGCGTCATCCTTTTCCGGCGAGACTTCGACGTGGCTGAAATGGCGGCCCAGGCCCGAGCGCTCGAGCTTGCGCAACTGCTCGTCGCGCCGGCCCTTGGTGAACAGCGCCAGGCGATGGCGTCCGGCGAGCGCGGCGATTGTCGCCTCGACCCCCGGCAGCAGCTCGCAATGACGGCCCATCAGATGCGCGCCGATGCGCTCGGCGGCGGCGGCCAGGGCCGCGCGCGCCATCGCCGGCGCAAGCTCGGCGGCGACCCGGCGCATCAGGACGACGTACGGCTCGCGTCCATAGCCGTGGCTGCGTATGATCTCCAGCTCGCGCCGGCGCATCGTCGAACGCACGGTTTCGTGCGTACCGGCGCCGGCCGCGACCAGGGCAGCGACGAACTCGGCCTCGGCTTCGAGGAAATGGATGTTGGAATCCCACAACGTATCGTCGGCGTCGAAGACCAGATGAAGGGGAAGGCCGTCGCGCGCGCCGACATGGCGATGCAGCCGCGGCGTCGCCGTCCGCGCTCGCACGGCGCCGTCATGGGCCGACTCGTGGTCGGCGTCGCGATGAATTGACGGCTTCGGTTCGCCCACGTCGCAAACGCCCGCGTCAGCGCAGCGGGCGGAAGAACGCGCGGATATCCTCGACCAGCTTATCCGGCTCTTCCATCGGGGCAAAGTGGCCGCCCGAGGGGAACACCGTCCAGCGCTTGAGGTTGTAGTAGCCCTCGGCCCATCGCCGCGGCATCAGGATGATCTCCTTGAGAAAAACCGCGGCGGCGGTCGGCGCCTCGACCACCGGCTTGCGCTCGTGCGCGGGCCGCCACGGATTGTGTGCCGCCTCGTAGTAGTAGCGCGCCGAGGTCCCATAGCTCTGGGTCACCCAGTAGAGCGTCATCGTGGTGAGCAGATCGTCCTTGCTGAACCGCCGCTCGAGGTCGCCGCCGCAGTCGCTCCACGCGCGCCGCTTCTCGACCAGCCATGCGCACAGGCCGGCGGGCGAGTCGTTCATCGCGTGCGCGATGGTCTGCGGGCGGGTGAGCTGAATCGCCGAGTAGCCGCTGCCCTCGTGGAAGAACGTCATCGTCCGCTCGTACCATCCCTCTTCGCCCGGACCGTACATCGAACGCTCCGGCATCCCGCCGGCAAACGCGGTGAGCGGGACGAGCAGATGGAGGTGCACGCCGTAAAGCAGTTCGGCGTACTTGTGTCCGAGCTGCGCGGAGACCAGCGCGCCCCAGTCGCCGCCCTGCGCCGCGAACTTTTTGTAGCCGAGCACCTCGCGCATCAGCGCGACCCACAGATCGGCCGTGCGCCAGTAGTTGACGCCCGGCGTGGTCAGCGGCGTCGAGAACCCGTAGCCCGGCAACGAGGGCACCACAACGTCGAAGGCGTCGGCCGGGTCGCCGCCGTGGGCGGCGGGGTCGGCGAGCGGGCGGATCACCTTGTGGAAGTCGTAAAACGTCCACGGCCATCCGTGAGTCATAATGATCGGAATCGGGCGCGGGCCACGGCCAGGCTCGTGGATGAAATGGATCGGGACGCCCTCGATGCGGGTGATGTAGTGATGGAAGGAATTGATCGCGCGCTCGACGCGCCGCCAGTCGTAGCCGTCGATCCAATACTCGACGAGCTGCCGCAGGTAGGCGGTAGCGGTGCCGTACTGCCAGGAATCGTTGGCGAAGTCGGGCGCAAAGCGCGTCCGTTTCAGCCGCTCCTTCAAATCATTCAGCGTGTCGTCGGGGACCGCGACGGTGAACGGCTCCTTGCTCATGGCGCGCGCGCCTCCTTGGGGCGGAGCGGATGCTAACCCCTGGCGCGCGGGCGACGCAATCGCGATGAAGGGATAGGTGGCTAGACGGCGGGGCTCTCAGAGGCGCGCGCAGATTGGCGTTCGGCGCCGCGTCGTGGGAGCAGCGATACCAGCAGGCGATAAACCTCGCGGTTGACGACCATGCTGACGTGCCCGCCGGACACTTCATGGTTGGTGCCGTCGGCGCTGACGCAGGCGCGCCAATCGACCACCTCATCCTCGCGTGTGTAGATCGAGCTGAGCTGGACCTTGCGCGGGAAGTCCCCGGCGACGGCGCCACCGAAGCGGCAGCCGCAGCGCTCGGTGCCGCATTGCGACGGCAGGTTGTTCAGCGCATGCCACAGCGTCTGGAACGCGCGCATCGCCGGCCGGTAGCGCGCGCGCACCACGTTCCAGTCCATCCGCGCGGGCGAGCCGAGCGTAATCACGCGGCAGATACGCTCGGGCGAGGTCGTGGCCAGCGCGCGCGCCAGCACGCCGCCCAGGCTGTGGCCGACCAGCACGGCGGGTGCGCCGCACTCGTCAGTCAGATGCGCCAGGCGCCATCCCAGGCGCTCGGATTTCTCGTTGGGGCATCCGACGTTCCAGTCGATGCCGGAGAGGTAGGGCCGGTAGCCCACGCGCGCCAGCCAGCGCGCCATCGTCGCCAGCGACCAGTCGCCGGCGAAAAATCCGGGAATCAACAGCACCGGCGTGCCCTCGCCGCGGATGGTATCCGTGCCATAAAAGAGCGGGTCGCAGAGCAAGCGGGAGAGGTGTTGGGCGAAATCAATAAAGGACTCGCCCATCAGAGGCTGGAGCAGCGTAGCGTTACCTCCGTTCTTCAGTCGTCGGCGCCTGCATGAGCATGGCGATTCGGGCTCTCGTCCCGATTTCCAGGCTGCGTCCTTCTACCGGATATTTTACTCCTGCGTAAAGCGCGTTGCGCATGCTTTTGGACAGGAGCGCGGGGGGCATACGGGTGACTGTCGCGGCATGAGTAGTGCCACGATGTTTCAAGAGGTTAAACGCGGCAGCCAGCAGGTCGATTAGGCTTTTCGCCTCGGCTGTCGGTAAGACTCGCCGCGCGCGCGGCTTGCGTACCCAGGCCGGGCGATAAGCCGAAACCTGGCCCGAAAACCCCTGGCCAGGTCAAATACGGCAGGCCCTAGTTCTTGCGCACAACGGGCGGCGTCGGCTGGCTCAGCGCCGCCGTGAGCTCCGCGTCGCTCATCTGCGAGAGCTTCTCCCAGCGCCCCAGAGGGAATTCCATCGGCGGCTTGTCGAGCTTCGGATTGGGCACGGCGCCGCCCCGCGACTCGAAGGAGGGCGGGTTCTTGTAGCGCTCCAGCTCGCTCGGATGGATTCCGGCCAGCCGCACAACCTCGGGATCGATCCACGCTTCGGCGTCGATCGGCTTGCCCTCGGAGGTCGAGAACTCGAGCATGATGCCTTCGGGCGCTGCGAGATAGATCGACTTGCAGAAGCCGTGATCGATCGGCCCCATCACCCAGTGGCCGTGGGAGCGGACGCGGTCGCGGATCGCGAGCAGTGCGGCTTCGTCATCGACGTTCAGCGCCAGATGCTGCATCACGCCGGCGGCGACCGGCGCCGCCGTCCACGCGGCGTGCGACACGCCCTTAATCGGTTGAATCTCGCCGATCTCGGGCGACTGGACGAACGCGATCGAGCTGTTGCCCATCTTGACGAAGCCGTGGAAGGTTTTCTCCACGCCGTGCATCCAGTACAGCGCGACCAGTTCCATCCCCACCACCTGGCTGTAGAACTCGATCTGCTTTTTGATGTCCTTGGTGCAGATCGCGATGTGGTGTACTCCGTTCGGGAGACCCATCGTGGACCCTCCAGGGCTGGATTCGCGAAGCCCCGCGGCAGGCTTCGCTCAAGCGCCACTGTGATACGAAACGCGCTTTTGCGCAAATGCTCGACCCACCGGCGCACGCCCGGCGGTGCCGATTGAGACGGGTGACCGCCGCGCGCCGTGGCATCCGCGCCCGGCGCTTGCCTCTACGCCTTCTGAGCAGTCAAGATAAGGCTAATCGACTCATTGGCCGTGCAATATTAGGATTGCGAGCGGCGATCCCTCGTAAATGCCGCTTCGCTGTCGCGTCGTCCTAAGAAACCCTTGACAAATGCGTCCGGTCTGATAGCTTCGGCTCTCCGCAGTGAGGTTTTCCTTATGAAATTAGGCGGAGAGGCCCCCGAGCTCGACGCGATCGACCTGCAGATCCTCTCGATCCTGCAGGAGCACGGCCGCATCGCGCACGTCAAGCTTGGCGAGCAGGTGGGGCTGTCGGCGCCATCGGTTATCGAACGGGTCAAGAAGCTCGAAGACAGCGGCATCATCACCGGCTACCACGCCGCGGTTGACGCCAAGCGCCTGGGCAAGGACGTAACCGCCTTTATAGGCGTTTCGATCGGCCACCCCAAGACGATCGGACTGTTCGAGCAGACCGTCGAGCTGCTCGACGACGTGCTCGAATGCCATCACGTCACCGGCGAGCACACCGTCCTGCTCAAGGTTAAAACCTCCAACACCTCAACCCTTGAGGAGCTCATCCGCACCATCCGGCTGATCGAGGGCGTGACCCGGACCGAGACGATGGTGGTGCTGTCAACCCATACCGAACGCACGCAGATCGCCGTTCACGGCGAAGGACATGCGGAGGCAGGCAACGGCCGGCGCCATCGCCATCATCACGGCCACGGCAAGAACGGCGCGGCAGAAACGAAAAGGTTATAGCGATGCATCCACGACACAGCATCCCGCGGCCACAAGGCCTTTACGATCCGGCGCATGAACACGACGCCTGCGGTGTTGGCTTTGTCGTCAACATCAAGGGCGAGCGCTCGCACGACATCCTGCAAAAGGGCCTCCGGGTGCTTGACAACCTCACCCACCGCGGGGCCTGTGGATGCGATCCGCGCACCGGCGACGGCGCGGGTGTCCTGATGCAAATTCCGCACGAGTTCTTCGCCCGTGAGGCCGACAAGCTGGGCTTCGCGCTGCCCCAGCCGGGCGAGTACGGCGTCGGACAGATCTTCCTGCCGCTCGATGCCGGCCGGCGCAGGGCCGCCGAGGCGCTCGTCGATCGGGTGGTGCGCGAGGAGGGGCAGAAGCTGCTCGGCTGGCGCACGGTGCCGATCGTGGAGAGCGCCTGCGGCGACATCGCGCGCCGCGGGCTGCCAGCGATCCGCCAGGTCTTCATCGGGCGCGGCGACGCGGTCGCGGACCAGGAGGCGCTCGAGCGCAAGCTCTACGTCATCCGCAAGCGCGTCACCAACGAGGCCGCCGCACTAGGCCTGGCCGAGGGCGAGCTGTTCTACGTGTGCAGCCTCTCGGCGGCGACCATCGTTTACAAGGGCCAGCTCATTTCGCATCAGATTCCGCAGTTCTATCCCGACCTCGGCGACGCGGCGGTCAAGACGGCGCTGGTGATGGTGCATCAGCGCTTCTCGACCAACACCTTCCCGAGCTGGGACCGCGCCCATCCCTACCGCTTCCTGTGCCACAACGGCGAGATCAACACGCTGCGCGGCAACATCAACTGGATGGCGGCGCGGCAGAAGCAGTTCGTCTCGCCGCTGTTCGGCGATGACATGCGCAAGCTGCTGCCAATCATCGAGCCCAACGGCAGCGACTCGGCGATGTTCGACAACTGCCTGGAGCTGCTGGTGCGCACCGGGCGTTCGCTGCCGCACGCGATGATGATGATGATCCCGGAGGCGTGGCAGAACGACGCGCTGATGAGCCCGCCCAAGCGCGCCTTCTACGAATACCACTCCTGCCTGATGGAGCCGTGGGACGGCCCCGCCTCAATCGCCTTCACCGACGGCCGGCGCATCGGCGCCGTGCTCGACCGCAACGGCCTGCGCCCGTCGCGCTACCTGGTGACCAAGGACGGACTGGTCGTGATGGCTTCGGAGACCGGCGTGCTCGACATTCCGCCCGCGCAGGTCGCCTACAAGGGCCGCCTCCAGCCCGGCCGCATGTTCTTCATCGATACGGTCGAAGGCCGCATCGTCCAGGACGAGGAAATCAAGGAAACGATGGCGGCGCGTAAGCCGTACCGCCAGTGGCTGGAGCAAAACCTGGTCGCGCTTGACGAGCTGCCCGAGCCGCCCAGCGCGCCCGCGATCGCCGGCTTCGAAGGCTACGACCTGCTCAAGCAACAGCAGGCTTTCGGCTACACGATCGAAGAGCTGAAAATGATCCTCGCCCCGATGGCGGTCAACGGGCAGGAGCCGGTGGGCTCGATGGGCACAGATACGCCGCTGGCCGTGCTCTCGGACCGCTCGCCGCTGCTGTTCAATTACTTCAAGCAGCTCTTCGCCCAGGTCACCAATCCGCCGATCGATCCGATCCGCGAGGAGATGGTGACCTCGGCGATCACCACGATCGGCGCCGAGCAGAACCTGTTCGAGGAAACCCCGCTGCACTGCCGCCAGCTCAAGCTCGCCGCTCCCGTGCTGACCAACGCCGAGCTGGAGAAGATCAAGCGGCTGGCGATGCCGGGGCTGCGCACGGTCACGCTCTCAACGCTGTACCGCGCGGACGACGGCGAGGCGGGACTGCGCGCCGCGCTCGACGAGCTGTGCCGGCGCGCCTCGGACGCGATCGCGCAGGGCCACACGATAATCGTGCTCTCCGACCGCGGGGTAAATGAGGAGTTCGCGCCGATTCCGAGTCTGCTCGCGACCGGCGCCGTCCACCATCATCTCATCCGCGAGGGCACCCGCACACGCGCGGGCATCGTGGTCGAGTCGGGCGAGCCGCGCGAAGCGATGCACTTCTGCCTGCTGGTCGGCTACGGTGCCGGCGCGGTCAATCCCTACCTCGCCTACGCCACGATGGCGCGGATGATCGAGGAGGGCGTGCTGAAGGGCATCGGCGAGGAGGAGGCCGTCGAGCATTTCAACAAGGCGGTGGTCAAAAGCATGATCAAGGTCGCCTCCAAGATGGGGATCTCGACCGTGCAGAGCTACCGCGGAGCGCAGATCTTCGAGGCGATCGGGCTAAGCCACGAGCTGGTCGAGCGCTACTTCACCTGGACTGCGTCGCGCGTCGGCGGCGTGGGGCTGGAGGCTATCGCGCGCGAGACCCGCAATCGCCATCGCCGCGCCTTCGAGATCATGCCCAACCTCGACGGCGAGCTCGAGGTCGGCGGCCAGTACCAGTGGCGCCGGCGCGGCGAATTCCACATGTACAACCCGAACACCATCGCCAAGCTTCAGCACGCGGTGCGCTCGGGCAACTACAAGCTGTTCAAGGAATACTCGCGGCTCATCGACGAGCACAGCCGCAACCTCGCCACCCTGCGCAGCCTGCTCAAGTTCAAATTCGACCGCCCGCCGGTGCCGCTCGAGGAGGTCGAGCCGGCCTCCGAGATCGTCAAGCGCTTCAAGACCGGCGCAATGTCGTTCGGCTCGATCAGCAAGGAGGCGCACGAGAACCTCGCGATCGCGATGAACCGCATCGGCGGCAAGTCCAACACCGGCGAGGGCGGTGAGGACCCCGCGCGCTTCGTGCGTGATCCCAACGGCGACTGGCGGCGTAGCGCGATCAAGCAGGTCGCCTCGGCGCGCTTCGGGGTGACGAGCTGGTACCTGGTCAACGCCGACGAGCTCCAGATCAAGATGGCGCAGGGCGCCAAGCCCGGCGAGGGCGGCCAACTTCCCGGCCACAAGGTCGACGAGTTCATCGCCAAGATCCGCTACTCGACGCCAGGGGTGGGCCTGATCTCCCCGCCGCCCCATCACGACATCTACTCCATCGAGGACCTCGCCCAGCTCATCCACGACCTCAAGAACTCCAACCCGCGAGCGCGCGTAAGCGTCAAGCTGGTGGCCGAGGTCGGCGTCGGCACGATCGCCGCCGGCGTGGCCAAGGCCAAGGCCGACGTGGTGCTGATCAGCGGCCACGACGGCGGCACCGGCGCCTCGCCGCTCCAGTCGATCAAGCACGCCGGCATCCCGTGGGAGCTCGGGCTCGCCGAGACCCAGCAGATCCTCGTGATGAACGGGCTGCGCGGGCGTATCCATGTGGAGACCGACGGCCAGCTCAAGACCGGGCGCGACGTCACCATCGCCGCGCTGCTCGGCGCCGAGGAGTTCGGCTTCGCCAGCGCGGCGCTGGTCGCCTCGGGCTGCATCATGATGCGGGTGTGCCATCTCAACACCTGCCCGGTCGGGATCGCGACTCAGGACCCCGAGCTGCGCAAGAAGTTCGAGGGCAGGCCCGAGCACGTGGTCAACCTGATGATGTTCATCGCGGAGGAAGTGCGCGAGTACATGGCCAAACTCGGCTTCCGCACGCTGGCCGAGATGGTCGGACACGTCGAATGCCTCGACCCCAACGAGGCGATCCAGCACTGGAAGGCGCGCAACGTCGACCTGAGCCAGATTCTCTATCGCCCGCCGGTCGGCCCCGACGAGCCGCTGCACTGCGTCGAGAAGCAGGACCACGGAATCGACAAGGCGCTCGACCAGCAGCTCCTGGAGCTCTGCCGCGACGCGCTCGAACATCGCAAGCCGGTCGAGGTCAACCTCCCGATCCGCAATGTCAACCGCACCGTGGGCACGATCCTCTCCTCCGAGGTGTCGCGCCGCTTCGGCGAGCAGGGTTTGCCGCCCTACACGATTCGGATCCATCTCAAGGGCTCGGCCGGGCAGAGCTTCGGCGCGTGGCTGGCGCCGGGCGTCGCGCTCTACCTCGAAGGCGACGCCAACGACTACTGCGGCAAGGGATTGTCGGGCGGCTTCATGGCGGTGCGGCCGCCGCGCGAGGCCACCTTCAAGGCCGAGGAAAACATCCTCATCGGCAACGTCGCGCTCTACGGCGCAACCGGCGGCGAAGCGTTCTTCTCCGGCGTTGCCGGCGAGCGCTTCGCGGTGCGCAACAGCGGTGCGACCGCAGTGGTCGAAGGCGTGGGCGACCACGGCTGCGAGTACATGACACGCGGACTGGTGGTCGTGCTCGGGCGCACCGGGCGCAACTTCGCGGCCGGGATGAGCGGCGGAATCGCCTACGTGCTCGACGAGGACGGCGGCTTCGGCTCGCGCTGCAACACCGGGATGGTCGAGCTGGGACCGCTCAGCGACGCCGAGGAGATAAAGCGCGTTCATGCGCTGATCGTGCGCCATCACCAGTACACTGGCAGCAAGCGCGCCGAGCACATCCTCGCCGACTGGGACGCCTGGGTCGGCAAGTTCGTCAGGGTGATGCCCACCGAGTACCGGCAGGTGCTCGAGCGCCAGCATCTGGGCGCGAGCAACGACATGGCGCGCCTGGCCGCGGTGTAGAGCGCCGGTTTTTTGCGTTGGCGCGCGTCTTTACCGTGCGCCGGCGGGCTTCCGAACCGTTCTGCCCGCCTTTCCCTTTAAGGAAGAGGCGGAGGCCGCTCGGATTGCCGAGCTGCAAAGTGCGCTATGCGTTTGAAGGGAGAGCAAGTTTAGATGGGCAAGATCACCGGCTTCATGGAGATCCTGCGCGAGACTCCGGCGCGCCGCCCGGTGGCCGAGCGGCTGCGCGACTGGCGCGAGTACGATCTCAAGATGCCCGAGGACAGGCTGCGCGCGCAGGGCGCGCGCTGCATGGATTGCGGCATCCCCTTCTGCCACAAGGGTTGCCCACTCGGCAACATCATCCCCGACTGGAACGATCTCGTCTATCGTGGGCGCTGGCGCGAGGCGCTCGAGCGGCTGCACTCGACCAACAATTTTCCCGAGTTCACCGGCCGCGTATGTCCGGCGCCATGCGAGGAGGCCTGCGTCCTCAACATCAACAACGACCCGGTCACGATCAAGCTCCTCGAAAAGAACATCATCGACCACGCCTGGAGCGAGGGATGGGTCGCGCCGCAGCCGCCGGCGCGCAAAAGCGGCAAACGAGTGGCGGTGATCGGCTCGGGGCCGGCCGGGCTCGCCTGCTCGCAACAGCTCGCCCGCGCGGGCCACGAGGTGACGCTCTACGAGCGCGCCGACCGGATCGGCGGCCTTCTGCGCTACGGCATCCCGGACTTCAAGCTCGAGAAGCACCACATCGACCGACGCATCGAGCAGATGCGCGCCGAGGGCGTGAAGTTCGTCACCAGCTGCCGCGTCGGCGTCGATCTCCACGCCGACGACCTGCGCGCCAGGCACGACGCGATCGTGCTCACGATGGGCGCGACCAAACCGCGCGACCTTCCGATCCCCGGGCGCGAGCTTAAGGGCGTGCACTTCGCGATGGAGTTTCTGCCGCAGCAGAACAAGCGCAACGCCGGCGATACGATCGATCCCGCGCTTTCGATCACGGCCAAGGACAAGAAGGTCGTCATTCTCGGCGGCGGCGACACCGGCTCCGACTGCCTGGGCACCGCCAACCGCCAGGGCGCGCGCCTGGTCTATCAGTACGAACTGCTGCCGATGCCGCCCGAGCGGCGGACCTTTGCGATGCCGTGGCCGGACTGGCCGATGATCCTGCGCACTTCGACCTCGCACGAGGAGGGCGTGCTGCGCGACTGGAGCATCAATACCAAGCGCTTCATCGGCGAGGGCGGCGTGCTCAAGGCGCTCGAAGGCGTCAAGCTCAAGTGGAAGCAGGACAACGGGCGGATGGTGATGGAGGAGGTGCCGGGGAGCAATTTCATCCTCGAGTGCGACCTGGTGCTGCTCGCGCTGGGCTTTCTCGGCCCTGAGCCCGACGGGTTCATCAGCGAGTTGGGAGTGCAGCTCGACCCGCGCAGCAACGTGCTGTGCGAGAACTACATGTCGAGCGTGCCGGGCGTGTTCGCGGCAGGCGACTCCCGGCGCGGCCAGTCGCTGGTGGTATGGGCGATCTGGGAAGGGCGCGAATGCGCGCGCGCGGTCGACGCCTGGCTGATGGGCGAGACCTTCCTGCCCGCCAGTCCCGAGCCGTAGCGCAGCGAGGGCAACGATGGTCGTTTATCTCGCCCCCGACGCTTTCGACCATCTCTACCGCAAGGTCGGCTGTACCGCGGCTGACATCGCCGCCCTGCGCGCGGCGATCTACGGCCGCGCATTTTCGATCCCGCTGAGCATCCATACGCTCGAAGAAATTTTGCTTGCGCGCAAGGCCGCTCCGCAGGCGCGCGCCGCGCAGATCCGGATGCTGCTTTCGGTGAGCAGTCCGCGCACTCTGCTCAAGCCCGCCGAGGAGCTGCTGCTCGACGACGTGCGCTCGTTCGCCACCAGCGGCCAACCGGCAAGCCCGATCCTGCGCGGCGAGCCGCAAAACGCGGTGAGCGCCGGAATTTCCGCCCTGCTCGAAAGCGACGGCGAGGAGCTGGACGAGGATTTCCTCCAGACGCTGGAAGTCGCGCGCCGCCAGCGCGAATCGCTCGGCGCTGAAATCGCCGGCCTGCAAGCGGCAAGCGCCGCGCCGTCGGGCGGGTTCGACGAATACCTGCGCGAGCAGGCGCCACGTATCGCCGCGGCGCTCGCGGGGCAGGCGGGCGTCGCCACGCAGTGCGAGGCGCGCGGGATCAACGAGCTGCTCCGGGTAAAAAGCGTGCGGATGTGGACCGGCGCGGCGCTCGCGCTGGCGCGCGAACGCGCCCTCGACGGCCGGGCGCCGGGCGCCGACGAACTGGGCGGCGCGGTCCACGCGGTCGCAGCGGCTGCCTCCGCCGATGCGCTCGTCACCGATAGCAATCCGCTGCGGGCGCTCGCTTCGGGCGTCGGCGTGGAGGGCTTTACCGCGATCGATCTGAAAAGCCTGCTCGCGCGGACCGCGTGATCGCCGGGGCCAAGGAGCGCGTCCGACCGCTCACCGGCGGCGCAGGCCCATCGCGTCGAGCTTTTTGACTACCCACTCGATTCGGTCGTAGCCCCAGAACAGCTCGCCGTCGACCACGAAGCTCGGGACGCCGAAGACGTGGTCTTGCGCGGCCTCGGCGAAGCATCGCTTAAGGCGCGGCTTGGCCTCGCGCTCCTCGTCCGCGATCCAGCGGCGGAAGGCCGCAGTGTCGGCGCCGACTTCCTCGAGAATCGCGGCGAGCGCCTCGGGGTCTTCGACTTCGAGCTCGCCCTTCCAGAAGCGATTGTAAACGCGGTCGGAGTACGGGCGGAACAGCCCCTGATCCTCGGCGCAAAAGCCGCCATAAAAGGCGCGCCGCGCGCTGAAGATCTTCTTCGGCGGATAGATCACCATCCCGCGCTCGCGCGCCATCCGACGCGCGTCAAAGTACAGGTAGCGCAGCCGCTTGCGCTCGCGCTCGGGGCGCGTCGGGACGTCGCCGTACACGCCTCGGATATCGACGCCGTAGGGGATGAAGCGCAGGCGAACGTTGTGCGAGCGCTCCAGCGCGTAGGCCGGGTCCTTGGCCAGGTAAGTAAAGGGACTGGTGTAGGCGAAGTAGAACTTGATTTCGAGCGGCTCGTTCATCGTGGCGCCAGACCAGCCTACAAAGCTCGGGCGCGCGATGCGAGGGGTGGATTGAGGCTGCCAGTGCAACGAGATCCTCCACAGACGGCGTGCGACGCAAGAGAGATAAGCGCGGCTTCGCAGGCAGGCCCGATCGCGCTTCGTGCGCGGCGCGCTGCCTTACCGCTTCGAAATCGCCCAGACTGAGCTTGCGGTCAGCGCGACGGCGCCGTTGGGGTCCGTCACTTGCGCTTCGAGAAAGGCGAGCGCGCGCGTGCGGCGCAAGACCCGCGCGCTGCCCTCGATCCGGCCGGGGCCGAGCGCGCGCAGAAAATTGACCTTGAACTCCGCGGTCATCGCCCACTCGCCCTCCTCCAGCACCGACGCTATCGCCGTAGACAGAAGCTCATCGACGAAGACGGCCAGGTAGCCGCCCTGCAGCGTGCCGAACGGGTTGAGCGCGGCCGCCGGCTGTTCCTTCCATACCCAGCGCGACGTTCCCGGCGCGAACTCCAGCGGCGCCATTCCGAGCGCCAGGTTGGGGGAGGAGTATTCGCTGACGCGATTCTCCCGGATTAGCCGGTTGAGCGCGTCGAGCGGACCGTGAGCGTCGGGCCTGGATGCCAAGCGTCCACTCCCGTCGCGGTCATCCGAGACCGGCGAGCTTGCGCGCATAGGCGGCCACACTCTTGAAGCTGTACTCGCGGCAGGCCCGCAGCTTTTCCGTCTCGAAGCCTTGGATCGGCGCCGGCAGCCGCGTCCAGTCGGCGTCGTGGCCGGTGAACACAACTTCCTTGGCCGGCCCGGCCTTCACGTGGATTTTGACCAAGTTGTCGCACATTCTGAAGCCGGCTTCTCGACGATGTTCTCGAACAGGACCGGCGCGTCGTTTATGGCAACGGATCCGACGGCCTGGCGATCCCCTCAAGGCGGGCCTCTCTGCAGGCCAAAAATTACTTAGGCGAATTAACAAACTTGCTTGGCTATTTCAAACTGCGGAGCCCGGCGAACCGAGATTCCCCCGAAGCACGCGCGGCTGCGCCGCAGGCGCTGCGGCATCCCCGATTGATTGGAGCCGTCGGCGCCGCCACAATTGATGGGACGGCGGAGCACCAGGCGCATAACCCCTCGCTGCGCGGGCGCCGCTCCGCACCCGATGTCATCTCCGTACACCGACTCCGCACTCGTCGCCGCCGACTTCGAGTCGTTCCGCCGCCAGGAGTCGATCTTCACCATCCTCGAGCTCGCGCTGATCGTCGCCCTGCTGCTCGCGACCGCCCTGTTCAGGCCCTATTTCGGCGAGCCATCGGCGCCGATCGTGATTGCGCTGCTGACGGGTTTCGCGATCGGCGCCGTTCAGCTCGCCTGGCTCCATGCGCGAGACGTCCCGCCGGACCCGGCCATGCTGCCGATGCTTGTCTGGTGGTCGATCGGCTTCAACGCCGCGCTGGTCGCGACGCTGCTCTTTCTCGCCGGCAGCGAGGACAACCAATACTTCGTGCTGATGGTGGTGCCGGTGCTGGAGGCGGCCTTCCGGCTGCCGCTGTGGCCGGCGCTGGGCGTGATCGCACTGGCCGACGCGCTCAATTTTCTCGCCGCCTATCCGCTCCACTCGACCAACGAGTACTTCGAAGCCGGCGCGTCGTCGGTGATCTTCACCGTGGTCGGCGTGCTGGTCTGGCTGCTGGTGAACAACCTGCGCGAGCGCGAGGCGCGGCTGCGCGGCAATCTGGAAGAGCTTGCGCGCACGCGCGAGCGCCTGCTCGCCGAGGAAAAGCTCGCCGCGGTAGGACGGCTCTCCAGCGCGATCGCCCACGAGATCCGCAACCCGGTCGCGATGATCTCCAGCTCATTGGCGACCGCCGAGCGCCCGGGGCTCGATGCGGCCGAGCGGCGCGAGATGTTTGCTATCGCGGCGCGCGAGGCCGAGCGCCTGGCGCGGCTGACCGCCGATTTTCTCGCCTACGCGCGCCCGCGCGGGCCGCGCCTGACGCGCGAAAACGTGGCCGCCGCGCTCGCGCACGTCGCCGCCGCCGCGGGCGCGCACGCGGGGCAGGCAGGGGTCGTGCTCGGGGTCGAGGCTGACCCGGCGCTGGAGGCGGAGTTCGACGCGATGCAGATGCATCAGGCGCTGCTCAACCTAGTGCTCAACGCAATCGACGCCTGCAACAGCGGCGGGAGGGTAACGCTCAGCGCCGCCCCCGCCAACGGCGCCGGCGCAATGCGCCTGGAGGTGGCCGACTCGGCGGGGCCGATCCCACCCGAGACCGTCGCCCATCTCTTCGAGCCCTTCTTCACGACCAAACGCGGCGGCACCGGGCTCGGCCTGGCGATCGCGCGCAACGTCGCCCGTGCGCATCGCGGCGACCTGCGCCTGAGCCGCAACGAGCCTGGGCGGGTATGTTTTTCGATCGAGATTCCGGCACACGGCCCTGCGGGGGTGGAGGGCCACGATGGCTAGATTACTGGTGGTGGATGACGAGCCTGGGATGCGGCGGATCCTGAGCTCGAACCTGCGGCAGGAAGGCCACGAGGTGATCGAGGCAGCGGGCGTCGCGGCCGCCCGCGCCGCGCTCGGCGAGGCGTCCTTCGACGCCGTGATCACCGATCAGAAAATGGCCGACGGCGAGGGGCTGGAGGTGCTGGCGGCCGCGCGCGAGGCGGATTCGGCGCTCTCGGTGGTGTTCCTGACCGCGTTCGCCACGGTCGAACTGGCGGTCGAGAGCATGCGCCGCGGCGCCTTCGATTTCATCACCAAACCGTTCACGCCCGAAGTGCTGGCGGCGACGGCGCGGCGCGCGGTCGAGCACACTTCGCTGCTGCGCGAGAATCTCCGTTTGCGCGACGCAGTGGTGCGGCTGGAAGGCTCGTCGGAAATCCGCGGGCAAAGTGCGGTGATTCGCGAGCTGCGCGAGCGCATCGCACGCGTCGCGCCGACCAACGCCACCGTGCTGATCATCGGCGAGACCGGCACCGGCAAGGAGCTGGTCGCCCGCGCGATCCATCGCAGCAGCGCGCGCGCGGCCAAGCCGTTCGTTGCCATCAACTGCGCGGCGTTCACCGAAACCCTGCTCGAGAGCGAGCTGTTCGGGCATGAGCGCGGCGCGTTCACCGGAGCCGACCGCGCGCGCGAGGGGCTGTTCGAGGCCGCCCACGAGGGTACGCTGTTCCTCGACGAGGCGGCTGAGATGTCGATGGCGGCGCAGGCCAAGCTGCTGCGCGTGCTGACCGACGGGATGGTCACCCGGCTAGGCTCGACCAAGCCGCGCCGGACCAACGTCCGCCTGCTGGTCGCGACCCATCGCGATCTGCGCCGGCGCGTCGCCGAGGGCTCCTTCCGCGAGGACCTTTACTATCGGCTCGCCGTGGTGCCGCTGGCGATCGCGCCGCTGCGCGATCGGCGCGAGGACATCCCCGAGCTGTGTGAGCTCTTCCTGGCGCAGGCCGCGCGCGATCTCAAGGTTGCGCCGCGTCGGATCGCGGCCGCGGCAATGCGCGCGCTCATGGCGTACGACTTCCCCGGCAACGTCCGCGAACTGCGCAACCTTATCGAACGCGCGTGCATCCTGTCGGCGAGCGAAGAAATCGGCGCGGAGAATTTTCCGGTCGCGACGCGCAGCCCGCAGTCGGGCGAGGCGGCAGCGGCCCCCGGTCTTGCCGCGCCGGGCGCTGGGCCGGCTGCCGGCGGGCGTTCGCCTACGCCGGAGGAGATCGCGGCTATGATGCCCGAGACTTTCTACCTGCGCGCCTTCCTCAACGCGTTGGAGAAGGCGCTCATCCAGCGTGCCCTCAAGGCGACTGGCGGGGCACAGGCCGAGGCCGCCCGCAGGCTCGGCCTCTCACGGAGTTACCTCTCTTACAAGCTGGACAAACACGGTATCAAGGCGGTCGGCGAACCGCATCCGCGGGCTTCCTAGCTGTCCGAAAATTTGAACGCCGAAGTCAGTGTTCAAAAAATAGTACGCAAATGTGGCTTCAACCAAGGTTAGCTTCGAGCTCGTATGGTTCCGAAAACACCAATCGTTCGTTCGGAAATGTTAGCCAGCTACACTGTATCTCCCGATTGGCATCACGGTTGCTGATACATCCCGCAACGGCCGGCGCCGTTCAAAGAAGCGCCCGCCAAGGAGGATCAGCAATTGAGTTCGATCAGGCTTACGCGGGCACTGGCGGTGGCGGCGATTATCGCTCTGGCCTCGCCGCTTTTCATACGCGGGATAGCCGCCGCCGAGGACAGCGAAGTCAGGATCAAGCGGACATCGGTTGACATCAGCCATGGAAGCGGGGCGGAGCCTGGCGATCACGCGGACGTCACCGCGGTATTCAAGCTGCGCAGCCAGGACGGCTGTGAAAGTCCCGATAAGGTGCTCAGCGGCGCGGTCGTGACGATGGCCGAGGGAAGCTGCGCCAGCGCTCCGCAGGCGCGCGTTACCATTCCCTCCTTCCGGCGCGTGTCGGGAACCAACCTGGAGGTGTTCGAGGGAGAAACCATAGAAGGCGAGACCGCCGACGCGGTGGTGCGCAGGATGCCGACTCCGGCCAACGCGTGCGCCAAGTTCAAGTTGAAGGTGGATGTATCGCACGCTGACCTGTCCTCGATAAACGCCAACCCGCTCGCCTTGGCGATCCATCTGCCCGACGGCTCCTCGGGGTGCGCCGAGGTCAACAGCGCGCGCATCGACCAGTAGACGGCTCAGTCCGGTCACCCCCAGCCGGACTACCCGGCCCACGATGGGCGAGCTCGCCGGCGGCGCAGGCCGCCGGCGACCCTTTTTTCAGAAGTCAGCCCCGCACCACGGTCTTCGGGTTCCCACTCCCCTCGCGGTCATCCGAGACCGGCGAGCTTGCGCGCATAGGCGGCCACGCTCTTGAAGTCGTACTCACGGTAGGCCTGGAGCTTTTCCGCTTCGAAGCCGCCCTCGGCGTGGACCGCCAGCACCTCCTGGTAGCCGCCGAAGTCGGAGGCGGTAAGGTCGCCGATCATGTTGAGCAGACGCAGCCGCGCCTCGGCGTCGAAGCCCTTGGCCCCGCCCATGTACTTCATCACGTAGGCGCGCGTCGCCTCGCTGGTCAGATCCTCCGCCGCGGGCGCGGTGACGAGCAACCCGCCGGCGAGGTCCTGCACGATCTGCACCGCCTGATGGTAGTTATGCGCGAAGTGATACTTGGCCACGTTGGTGAGCAGCGTGTTCGGTACCGCCAGCCCGTCCTCGAGCGTGCACGCAGCGGCGGCATGCTCGATCAACCCGCGCACCGTGCTGTGATAGGCAGCCAGATAAGTCAGCTTGTCGCGCACGTGAGCGGCGCGCAGCACGCCGTTGGCCTCGGCGATCGCGTAGCCCGCGCCCGCGAGCAGCTCGAGCAGCGGCAGCTTGTAGGAGACCGCGGTGAAGCGATGGTAACGGACGAAGGTCAGCGCGAGCAGGCCGGCGAAGTCGACCTCGCCGCACAGGAACAGGCGCTCGCGCGGGACGAAGACGTCGTCGAACACCGTCAGCGTCTCCATCATCTTGTGCCGCGCGCTCAGTGGATGTTCGAATTCGTTCTTGTGGCTCGAGCCGTGCGGGCTCGCGATGAGCTTGAGCCCCGGCGTGTCGATCGGCAGCGCGAAGGCAACTGCGTAGGGCTTGTCCTCGGCACGCATCGCGCGGGTGGGCAGCACGATGACCTCGTTGGAGTTGGTCGAAACCGAGGTATGGACCTTGGCCCCGCGCACCACGATCCCGTCGGGGCGCTCCTCGACCACCCGCACGTAGTAGTCGGGATGCTCCTGGGCGGTAGGGCCGAGCGCGCGGTCGCCCTTGACGTCGGTCTGCGCCACCGCCACCGCGAGGTCGTTGTCGCGGCAATAGCGATGGTACTTCTGGACGCGCTCGCGGTACTCGGGCTTGCCGGCCGCCGCCAGCCGCTCGCCGATAATGTGCAGGGCGTAGAGCGCGTCGGTGCCGATCTCCTTGATCAGCACGACCAGCGTCGCCCCCTCGCGGGTCGAGGCCGCGATAAGCTGGCTGCGCTTGAGCAGGTCGTCAGCCGTGCGCGGCAGATGGTAATAGCGGCTGTACTCGCCGCCCCCGTCGCGCATGACGGCAAGCTCGCGGTACTTCGGATCCTCGGCCATCCGATAGTCGATGCAGGCGTGCTCGACGGCAATCCCAATGACCGGATGCCGCGTTACGTCGGCGACCCTTTCGCCGCGGAAGAACACCGCGCGCCCGTCGCGCAGCGACTGCTTGTACTGTTCGGCTGTCTTCAGTCCCATGGTGGGTCACCTGCGATGCTGGATTTGGTCGGCGCGCCGGCCGCGGCGCTCGACTTGCCCGACTTCGACAGGCCAATATAGGAGCCCACGGCGGCCAGGTCCAACCGGACGGGAGCCCGGAGTGGAACAAGCGGCCGTGCAGGGACGCTCGCCCTACTGGGCGGCTCCCAAAAGCGGCGCGCACCTGACTTTCTCATACGGGGGCGATTGCGGAAATGGTGTCTTCAAAGATGTTCGACCTCAGCGGCAAGGTCGCGCTGGTCACGGGCGGCAACCGCGGGATCGGCGCGGCGATCGCGCTCGGGTTGGCCGAGGCGGGCGCCGCGGTTGCCATTGCGGCTCGCGACGAGCGCAAGAATGCCGAAACGCTGGAGCGGCTCAAGGGGCTGGCGGTGCCCGCGATGGCGCGCCGGCTCGACCTCAAGCAGCGCCGTGAGTTGAGGCCCGCCTTCGAGGAGGTCGAGCGGCGGCTGGGCCCGGTCGATATCCTGGTCAACAACGCCGCCTACGCAACGCTTACCGGCGTGCTCGACACCAGCGAGGAGGACTGGGACGGCGTCATGGAGGTCAACCTCAACGCCGCGGTAATTCTCTCGCGCTATGCCGCCAAGTCGATGATCGCGCGCGGGCGCGGCGGCAAGATAATCAACGTCACCAGCCTCGCCGCCTCCTTCGGCAGTGCGGTCTTCCCCTCCTACGCCGTCGCCAAGGGCGGGCTCGCCCAGCTCACCCGCTCGCTCGCGATCGAGCTGGCCCCGCACAACATCCAGGTCAACGCGCTGGCCCCGGGATGGTTCTCCACCGACATGACCGAATGGATTCGCACCGGGCCGGAATACGACTGGCTGCTCAAAGAGATGGTCCAGCGCACGCCGCGCGGTCGCTTCGGCGACCCCGAGGAGCTCAAGGGTGCGGCGGTCTTCCTCGCCTCCTCCGCCTCGGACCACATGACCGGCGCCGACCTGCTCATAGACGGCGGCTTCTCGATCCGCTGAGAGGAAAATCGCGATGGCGGCGCCGCAGATGTTCGACCTGAGCGGCCGCGTGGCGGTGGTCACCGGCGGCAACGGCGGGATCGGGCGCGGAATCGCGCTGGGCCTTGCTGCGGCCGGCGCCGCGGTCGCGATCCTCGCCCGCAACGAGAGCAAGAACCGCGCCGTGCTCGAGGAGCTGCGCGCGCGGGGCGTGGGTGCGATCGCGCGCACGCTCGATGTGACCCAACGCGCGGCGCTGGCGCCCGCGATAGCCGAGGTCGAGCGCGCGCTCGGCCCGGTGGATATCCTCGTCAACAACGCCGGGATCGCGATTCCCGGCGGCGTGCTCAAAGCCGATGCCGCGAGCTGGGATCGCGTGCTCGAGACCAACCTCAACTCGTGCTTTTTGCTCTCGCAGATGGCGGCGCGCTCGATGGCCGCGCGCCGGCGCGGCAAGATTATCAACATCGCCAGCGAGTACTCGCGCTTCGGCAACCCGATCGCCCCGTCCTACGCCGCCTCCAAGGGCGGGCTGGTGCAGCTGACGAAGTCGATGGCGGTCGAGTTGGCCCCGCATAACATCCAGGTCAACGCGATCGTGCCGGGATGGATCGAGAGCGAGATGACCGCGCCGATTAAGGGCCGCCCGTTCTACGACGAGATCATCCGGCGCACGCCGGCCGGCAGGCTCGGCATGCCCGAGGAGTGCGCGGGCGCGGCGATCTTCCTTGCCTCTTGCGCCTCCGACTTCGTTACCGGCGCAACGATCTTCGTTGACGGAGGCTACGCGATCCGCTGACACACACGCGCACCTCGCCGGCCGTCCGCGCGCCCGGCAGGGAGGGTTTGACCATGTCGTTGATGTACCGTGCGGAGGTTATCGGCTCGATGTTGCGGCCCGCCTGGCTCAAGCAGGCGCGGCTCGACTTCGCTGCCGGCCGGCTCTCGATCGGACAGTTCAAACGCCTTGAGGACCGCGCGGTGGACGCAGCGATCGCGCTCCAGGAACGATGCGGGGTGGACGTGGTCACCGACGGCGAGATGCGCCGCTCGGGCTTCGTCGCTCCCCTGACCGATTATGTTGAGGGCTTCGAGGCGGCGGCGTTCGACACCCGGCGATGGCGCGGCGGCGTGGCCGAGGACGGCGAAGTCAATCTGCCGGTGCCGCTGACCGTGACCGGCAAGCTGCGCCGGCGCCGCTCGCTGACCGCCGAAGAGTTCATCTACGCGCGCGCCCGCGCCGCGCGCCCGCTCAAGGCGACGCTGCCGAGCCCGCTGATGCTCGCGCTGCGCTGGTCGCCCGAGCACTCGGCGGCGGCCTATCCCGACCCGTTCGCCTTGTTCGCCGATGCGGTCGACATCCTGCGCACTGAGGTTGACGAGCTGGTAGCGCTGGGCTGCGAATACATCCAGATCGACGCGCCCGAGCTCGCGACCCTGATCGATCCCTCCACGCGCGAGCGCGTTTACGCCGCGCACGGGATTTCGCCCGAGCGGATGCTCGGCGAAGGCGTCGAGATGCTCGACGCGGTGGCTGATGCCTCTGAGATCACCTTCGGGCTCCATCTGTGCCGCGGCAACAATGCCGGTCACTGGATGAGCGCGGGCGGCTACGAGGCGATCTCGCGCGAGGTCTTCGCGCGCGCCATGCGCTACCATATCTTCCTGCTCGAATACGACACGCCGCGCGCGGGATCGTTCGAGCCGCTGCGCGACGTCCCGGCCGACAAGCGCGTCGTGCTCGGCCTGGTCTCGACCAAGACCGACGCGCTCGAAACCTCTGAGGCGCTCATCGCGCGGATCGACGAAGCGGCGCGGTATTTTCCGCGCGAGCAGATGGCGCTTTCGACGCAGTGCGGCTTTGCCTCGGTGGTGGCGGGAAATCCGATTGCCGAGGCGACGCAGGAGAAGAAACTTCGCCTGGTCGCCGAGGTCGCCCGCCGGGCGTGGCCCTGAACCGGGGGGATGGGGTCCGGCGAGACCGGCCACTTCCGCGTAGCCCGCCGGCACGGTTAACGCTCGGCGCGCGATGCCGTATCATCGCTGTTTGTCATGGCACGTCGGGCTCGTAAGATGTCGCCCCGCTCAAAAGACGCATCGCGCTCCGCCGCATCGATCGCCGCAGGCGACGGGCGCGTCGAGCTGCCGGCGCTCAAGCCGCTGCGCGTGCTGGTCGCCGGCGAGATAATCCTCGACCGCTACATCTGGGGCGATGTTGCCCGGGTGTCGCCTGAGGCGCCGATTCCGGTTCTTCAGGTCCATCGCAGCGAGCAGCGCCCGGGCAACGCGGGCTTCGTGATGGCGAACCTGCGGGCGTTGGGCGCGCAGGTCAGCGCGCTCAGCGTGGTCGGCGCCGACCGCAACGGAGAGCTTTTGCGCGAGATGTTCGAGGGGCTCGAAATCGACGCTCGCTCCGTGCTTGTCGATCCTGACCGCCCGACCACGGTCAAGGAGCGGATGCTCGGCTCGGTGCAATCGGCCGGGCGCGCGACCCAGCAGCTCCTGCGCGTGGACCAGGAGGACGCGCGTCCGCTGAGCCCGGCTCGCGAGCGCGCGCTCGAGCAGCGCGTGGCACGCGAGCTTGAGCGCGCCGACGGCGTGCTCGTCTCGGACATCAACAAGGGTCTGCTGACGCCGCGGCTTTTGCGCGCGCTTATCGGCGGCGCGCGCCGCCGACGCATCCCGGTGATCGTCGATCCGCGGCTGACCGAGGACTTTTCGATCTACCGCGGGGCGACCGCGATGACCCCGAACCGCTACGAAACCGAGCTGGCCACCGGGACGCGCCTGCGCGACCGCGACGACTGGATGCGCGCGGCCAACGCGCTAGTCGCCCGGCTGGGCCTCGACGCCTGCCTGGTTACGCTCGACCGCGACGGGATGTACCTCGCCGAGCGCGGGGGCGCCGACACTTATATTCCGACCATGCCGCGCGCGGTATACGACGTGACCGGCGCGGGCGACGTCGTGCTCGCGGTCTTCGGGCTGTTCGTGATCGCCGGGCTCAGCCTGCCGGCGGCGGCGCGGCTGGCCAATATCGCGGCGGGCATCGAAGTCAGCCGGCTCGGCACCGAGATCATCACCCGCGACGACCTCGCCCGCGCGCTGAGCCCGCGCCCGGAGAGCGTCCAGCGCAAGATCCTCTCGCGTGAGGAGCTGCGCGCGGAGATCGAGCGCCGCCGGCGCGCCGGCCAACGTATCGTGTTCACCAACGGATGTTTCGATCTGCTCCACGCCGGGCACATCCAGATGCTCGCCTTCGCGCGCGCGCAGGGCGACGCGCTCGTCGTCGGGCTCAACAGCGACCGCAGTGTGCGTCTGCTCAAGGGCGCCGGCCGCCCGGTCTATCCGGCGGCTGAGCGCGCGCTGATCCTAGCCGCGCTGGAAGCGGTCGATTACGTAGTGGTCTTCGACGACGCCCGCGCCGAGCGGATCATCCGGGCCGTGCGCCCCGACGTACTGGTCAAGGGCGAGGACTACAGCGGCCAGACCGTCGACGGTCAAACCTTCGTCGAATCGCGCGGCGGGCGGGTCGTGCTTGCGCCGCTGCTCGCCGGCCACGGCACCACGCAGACGCTGGAGCGCATGCGCACGGCTACGATGGCGGCCGGTGGGGCGCCGTCGGCGCTAACGTCCAAGCGAGCGCATACCTAGTCGGCGCGAGAGATAGCCGGCCGCGCGTTCGAGTTCGGGCAGTCCGAGCCACCACGCGATTCCCAGGTACACCGCTCCGTAGGCGGGCAGCACCGCGAGCCCCATCAGGCGCGGACCCGCCGCGCCCATCGCGAGCTTCACCGCCCATCCAGCCGCCGTCGCCGCCAGCGCGATCGCCCACAGCCTGAGGAGCGGCGCGCGCCCGATTCCGGTCGCCCCTATCCGCCTGCGCAGGTTGCGGCGCAACAGGGTGAACTCGACCCATGCGGCGAGTCCCGCCGACGCGCTCAATCCTGCCACGCCCCATCGCTGCGCCAGCCCGATCGCGGGCGGCAGCGGTACCGCGCACAGGTAGCCGAGCGTCAGGGTCAGGCCGAAGCGGATGAGCGCGAACTTGAGCGGCGTGCGCGTGTCCTCCAGCGCGTAAAAGGCCGAGTTGTACAGCCGTCCCCAGGTCGCCGCGAGCAGGCCCACCGCCGAGCCCGCCAGCACGGCCCATACGTACACCGAATCCGCATGCGTGAAGTTGCCCGACTGGAAGATCAGCCCCGCGATCACATCGCCCAGGAACAGGAATGCCGCCGCCGAGGGCACCACCAAAAACGCGATCTGGCGCAGGCCGGCGTTGAGCCGGATCCGCAGCAACTGCGCGATCTCCTCGGCGTTGCCGCTTGCGCGCGACATGCTCGGCAGCTCGGCCGCCGCCACCGACATCCCGAACAGGCTTATCGGCAGGACGTACAGGATGCGCGCGTAGCTGAGCGCGGCGACCGCCCCGGTCGGCAGCAGGCTCGCCAGCAGGTTATCGACATAGCCGGAGATCTGTCCCGCGCCGCGTCCGGCGATCACCGGGCCGAGATTGCGAAACACAGCGCCCAGCGCGTCGCGCGCGCGGGCAAAGTCAGTGCGCAGCCGTCCCACCAGACGCAGCGTTTGCGGCGCCTGGACCGCGATCTGGAGTGCGGCGCCGAGCACCGCGCCCCATGCGACCTCGAGCGCGAGATCCGCCTGCCCGCGGCGCGGCCCGTAAACCACGAGCGCGCCGATGATCGCGAGGTTCCACGCAACCGGCGCGGCATAGGAAGCGAAAAACCGATGATGACTGTTGAGCACGCCCAGGCACCACGCCGAAAGCACCAATAGCCCCGCGCCGGGAAACAGGATGCGCACCAGCGTGATCGTCAGGTCGCGCTTGTCGCCGGTGAAACCGGGCGCGATGACCGCGATCAGCCAGGGCGCTGCCCACACGCCGAGCGCGACCAAAATCGAGACCGCCAGCGCCAGGATCGCGCCGACGCCCCAGGCCAGCGTCTCGGCCAGTTCCTCCTCACCCTCGCTTAGGAGCCTGCTGTAGATCGGGATGAACGAGGCCGACAGCACGCCTTCGCCGAAGAGATTCTGGAGAATGTTCGGGATACGGAAGCCGGCCTTGAAGGCGTCGGCGGCGTCGGAGTTGCCGAGGTAGTGGGCGAAGATGCTTTCGCGGACGAGTCCGGCGATGCGGCTGAGCAGGATGCCGGCCGCCACCAGGTAGGCCATGTTGGGGCCCAGGCGCGCGGCGAGCCCGCCCGTTGCGGCGCGTGCCGGGGCGGACGATTGGGGCGCGATAGGCGCCGGCTCTTCGCGGTGCGGGATGGTGGCGACGGGAGCAGGCTCCTCGATAAGCGTCGCGTCAAAGTATAGCGGCGCGCCGCCGCGGCTTACAGGCGCTGCGCACGACCCTCCGCGTCGATGTCGAATTTGCACGCACCGCACGCTTGTGCGGCCGTCGCGGCGTCCCTAAGCTCATTGATTTAACGAAACTGCGCGAGGCGGACGCACGCGGCAAGGGGAGGGAGTCGGTTACGGTCGCACAGGGGAACCAGGCGCTGCATCCCCATCTGCTCGAGCTCGAACGCTGGATCAATCTCCATGCGATCCAAGCGCTGGTCCATCATGCCACCGGCATGATCGTCGCGCTCATCGTCTTCGCGATCGTTGCCCGCCTGGCGATCTACCTTCTCCCGCACAACCGGGTGCGCTACGCCGTGGTGATCATCGACGATATCGTGCTGATTGGGCTGGTCGCGTGGTTTGGATGGGAGCTGTTCGTTTATCTGTGGAACCGGCGCGAGCGCCTCGGCGAGCTTCGAACTGCGGCGCGGGCGGGCGCAACGTTCGCTGGGCTGCATGCGCCGCGCCTATCCGTGGTGTTGAAGTCGCTCGAGGATAGCGCAGGCTGGATGGCATCGCTCACCGCTGCATTTTAGGCCCGTCCTCGAACAATCCGGGGAGATTCATCGTCAAGCGCGGAACCAGGCGCGGCTGTCAAAGTTGCAAGGCAAGGAAACAGGAACGTGGAACATCTGGATCTGAATGCACTCGCCGGGCGCGTGCTCGCGGGGGCGGAAATCGAACCCGACCAGGCGCATGCGATTCTGAACTGGCCCGACGAGCGGATGGGCGAACTGCTCGCCGCCACGCTCAGGGTACGCGAGGCGTCCTTTGGGCGGCGGGTCAAAATCTGCGTGCTGCGCAACGCGCAGAGCGGGATCTGCCCCGAGGACTGCCATTATTGCTCGCAGTCGCGCATCTCGCGCGCGGACATCCCGGTTTACAGGATGCAGAGCGTTGAGGAGCTGCTGGCCGGCGCGCAGGCGGCGGTCGCCAGCGGTGCGCGGCGTTACTGCATGGTCGGCAGCATGCGCGGCCCTACCGAACGCGACATCGAGCATCTCGCGCAGGCGTGCGAGCAAATCCGCGCGGCCTATCCCACGCTCGAACTATGTCTCTCGATGGGCCTGCTCAGCCGCGAGCAGGCGCAGACGCTCAAAGACGCCGGCGCCGGATGGATCAACCATAACCTCAACACCAGCCGCCGCTACTATCCCGAAATTTGCACGACGCACACCTGGGACGATCGCGTGCGCACCATCGAAAACGTCCGCGCGGCGGGACTGGCGGTGTGCTCGGGCGGAATCATCGGGATGGGCGAACGCGACGAGGATATCGTCGAGCTCGCCTACGCGACGCGCCGCCTGCGCGCCGACTCGGTCCCGGTCAACTTTCTCCATCCGATCGCGGGCACGCCGCTCGGCAACGCGCCGCGCCTGACACCCGAGCGGTGCCTCAAGGCGGCCTGCCTGTTCCGCTTGCTCAACCCGCGCAGCGAGGTCCGCGCCGCCGGCGGACGCGAACTCAACCTCGGCCCGCGCCAGGGCGAGATCTTCAACGCGGTCAACTCGGTCTTCGTCAACGGCTATCTGACGACCGCCGGATGGGACTACAAGCGGACGTGCGAACTGATCGAGCGTGCGGGCTTCGAGGTCGAGCCGGCGAGCGAGGGCGCCGCGGCGGTTTAAATGTCGCAGCGTCTAATCAATCCCTGCGTTTTCAGCTTAGTCGAGCGCGGGATGCGATCTGCGGGCGGCAGGCGCGTGCCGCTGCTTTGCCCGCGCACGCCGATGCTTAATGGTGATCGTGGTCGCCGTCGCGATCGTGACGCTCCTGCTGGTGTTTACTTAGCCATTGCGGATGGTGCTCCTGCACCCATGGCCGGTTGTTATCCAGCCACCAGTCGCGGTCGTGCCAGACGTGATGGTCGTCCCAGTCGCCGTAGCCCGGACGCACGGTCTGATAGGCATAGACCGGCGGCGCGCTATACAGCGGCGCTGCGGCGTACACTGGTGGCGCCGTATATCCCGGTCCATAAGCGTAGTAAGGACGCGGGCCGCCGTAGAAGCAGGCCCCCAGCGTCAGAGCGGCAAGAGCGGGAAACAAAGCCAGCGTGGTCCGTGAGGTTATTTTCTTCATAAATCCCCTCACCAAGGCATACGCTGACGGCACCCTGCGGTTTCCGGCCCCTTGGCTCATTCGCCGAACCACTGGGTATCGGTTGCCTCCCGCAAAGGCACCAGCGCGCAAAACGAATTATTTGGATCGTCCGACTGCCGAAGACCTCGGGGCCTTGCCAGACTGCTCGCGCCTGTTCATGTGACGCTCAGGGGCGCCCACGACGGAAAGCGACGTCGCCTGCCGGATGCGTGCCGTCAGGTCGCGGCTTGAAGCCTTCTAAAGGATCATCGACGCGGCGTTGAAACTGGCGCGCTTTCTGCGAAATGCCGCGCGTGGGCGTTTTCGCGGCTTACTCGCTGAAGCGCCAGACATTGGCCGCGGTGCCGCAGACGCGCCAGCGCGGGATAACGATGTTCGGGTCCGGTGTTTCGTCGAAGCTCACTTCGATCGGCAGCCCGATCGCAGTCTCCGATTCGTCGTTGATGAGCACGCCGGCCACGCGGGTCGCCGTGCCGTCGGCCTCGCGACAGTCGTCGAGCTCGACTATCGCGACCACGTAGGGCGCGGCGTTGACGAACGCGCCCAGGATCGGCTGCATCACCACGACGTAGCTGTAAATCACGCCGCGCCCCGCGGTCTCGAACCATCCAAGGTCCATCGACGTGCACTTGCTGCAAGCCGGCAGCGGCGGGAACCATTTATGCCCGCACGCGTTGCATTGACGGATGAGATATTTGCGCCGCTTCGTTCCCTCCCACCACTCCTTGGTGTCGGGGTCGGGCAGGATGCGCAGCTTGCTGTAGTCGATCTGTCCCGGCATCGAAAATCCTCCGGCTGACGTTGCGGCTTAAGCGCGCGCCGCGGTTCAGGCAACGATTCCGCGCAGGATAACCGAGCTGCTGGTGGTCTCGGTGCCCCAGCCCATCGAGCAGCAAATCCGCGCCTTGCGCAGCTGGCGGCATCCCGCCTTGCGGTCGTACGTATGCCGCCCCTCGGCCCATCCGGGACAGGCGTCGTCGGCGCGATGGCGCAGTTGGCGGACGTTCTCGATGATCATCTGCACGCCGTGAGTGTAGCCCTCGGAGAGATGGCCGCCGGAGAGATTCGACGGCAGCTTGTTGTCGATTTGCAGCGTGCCGCCCTTGACGAAATCGCCCGCCTCACCGCGCCCGCAAAAGCCGTAGGCCTCGAGCTGAATCAGCGTGGTGAAAGTGAAGGCGTCGTAGCAGGAGATGAAATCGACGTCCTTCTGGCTGATTCCCGCCATCCCGAACAGCCGGTTGCGCCCGTAGTTGCCGGCGACGTAATGGATTTCCGCACGCGAGTAGTTCCACGCCGGGCTGTCGGTGAGCGTGCGCGCCGTGCCGCCCATGATGAAGACCGGCGGCTGGCGCAGATCGTAGGCGCGCTCGCGCGAGGTCACGATGATCGCCGCCGAGACGTCGGTCTCCTGGCAGCAATCGAGCAGGCGGAACGGCTTGACCACCCAGCGCGAACGCTGATGGTCCTCGATCGTGATCGGCGAGCGCATCAGCGCCTTAGGATTGAGGCTCGCATGCAGGCGATGGGCGACGGCGACCTCGGCGAACGCGCGCGTCGTGCATCCGGTGTCACAGAGGTAGCGCATCGCGCTCATCCCGAAGCGCTGCGCCGGCGTGGTCCATCCCCAATGCATGAAGAACTGGTTGTCGCCGTCGGCGGTTGCCGCCGGCACCGGCCCGCCCGGCACCTGCCCGCCCATCCGGCGCCTCGAGCGCCCGTTCATCGAGCGGAAGATCACCATCACCTTGCAGTAGCCGGCCTCGATAAGGCCTACCGCGTGCGCGATCAGCGCCTCGGTGCTGGAGCCGCCGCCAACGATATCGACCGCGTAGTTGAGCCGCATCCCGAGCGCGGTCGCGACGTGGGCCGAGGTCGTCGAGTCGCCGACCTGGTAGCTGGTCATGCCGTCGATGTCGCGCGCGCCAAGCCCGGCGTCGGCCATCGCCTTGCGGATCGCCTCGCACGCCATCGAGAGCGTGGTGCGGTTGGAGGGGCGCATGTGCGGCGTCTCGCCGACGCCAACGATGCAGTACTTGTCAGTCAGGCTTCCCATGACCTCACTCGCTCCGCCGCACGCGCCGTTCCGATTTTACGCGTACTCAGCAGTGAGCCTCGCCGCCCTGGTCTGTTCATCCAGACGCTCGGGTATGATCTATGCCCCGAGCAATGGCAAAAGCTCGGCCGTCACTTCCGCAATCACTTCAGACGGCGCCTTGCCCGCGAATTGAGCGCGGCGGGCGACCCAGTCAGCGACTATGCGCCGCTCTTGCGCAGCTCGACCGTGTTGCCGTCGGGATCGAGCACCCAGATCTGACGCCCCAGACGGCGCTGATCCTCCTCGCTCAGCCGCGCCCGCATCGCGTCGCCGTCGAGGAACGGCACGCCCATCGCCTTGAGCTCGGCCTTGGTCTTGTCGAGGTCGTCGACCTCGATCGCGATATGCGGCCCGGTGGGGTCGGGGCCGTCGTCGCGCTTCTTGCTTACGATCAGATGGATCGAACAGTTGCCGACCCCGTACCACATTCCGCCGAAGGGAAAGTCAGGACGCTCGATCGGCTTGAGCCCGATCACCTTCTCGTAGAACTCGCGGCTCTTCTGGACGTCTCCGATCCTGAAAGCGGCGTGATTAAGTTCGACCGGCTTGACCATCGTCGACCTCCCTCCGGAGCGCGGGATTCGCGGGCGGGCCGCCGCGCGGCGCTCCGGGCGTTGTCTTTCAGTGCACTTCGGCGCCGCCGGCGACCACCAGCGCGGTGCCGGTGACGTTGTCGGCGCGCGCCAGATAGACCACGGCCTCGCCGATATCGGCGGGCGTCTGTTCGCGGCGCAGGTAAGTCATGGTGCCGACCGTGGCGTCGAACAGCGTCTCCTCTTTGCCGCCCCAAGCCTGGCTCAAGTACTTGTTGAGCACGTCGGTCCACATCGCGGTGCGCAGCAGCCCCGGGCATACCGTGTTCACGCGGATATTGGCCGGGCCGAGCTCCTCGGCCAGCGCCTGCGTCAGCGCCATCACCGCGAACTTGCTCGCGCAGTAAGCCGAAAGCCCGCCACGCGAGGTCTTGCCGGCGATCGACGCGATATTTACGATCGCGCCCTCCTTGTTGCGGGTAAGGTAGGGAATCGCCGCCTTGGCGCATAGGAACGGCCCCTTGGCGTTGACCGCCATCACCCGGTCCCAGGTCGCTTCGGACATCTCGGCAACCACGCCGGCCGCGATGATGCCGGCGTTGTTGACCAGGACATCGATCGAGCCGAGCGCCTTGGCGGTCTCGGCGGCCATCCGCTCGCAGTCGGCGAGCCGCGTCACGTCGGCGAGGATCGGGATGGCCTTGACGCCGAAGGCCCTGACCTCCTCGACCGTGCGGGCGAGCTCGGTATGCGCGGCGAGGTTGTAGGTGAGCGCCGGGTCCTTGGGGCTGCCGAGATCGACCAGCGCCACGTTGGCGCCGGCCGCGCCCAGCTTGAGCGCGATTCCGCGCCCGATGCCGCGCGCCGCGCCGGTGACGATCGCGTTTTTGCCCTTAAGTTCCATCGCCGCGCGCCTCCCTGTGCTCCGCTATTTAGCACGCCGGGGCCAGCGCGGGGCAAACGCCGCGCGCGGCGGGGCGGCCGAGCGCTGCCGCCCCGCTGTCATGCGCATCCACGGACTCACGATCCGCCCGCCGAGTCAGAACGCGAGGCGGAACGCGAAGGGCGGTCGGGATTAGGGCTCTTTGCGCGCGTCCTCCGCCCGTACCGGATCGATCACCCCGAACTCGCGGATGTCGTCCGGCTCGCCGCGGCAGATGACCAGCACCGTGGTTTCCACGGCGGCAAAGAAGCCGTGCGGATGGCCTTCAGGATTCAGGATGTAATCCCCGGGCGAATAAATGAGCTCGCCCGCCTTGTTACAGTAGCCGCCCGCGAGCAGGTAGACATTTTCGTCCGAGCGCGCGACCGCAATTGCCCGCACCAGCTTGCCGGGCGGCGGCGTCACCTTGAGCAGATAGGCGATTCCGCCGCCCTCGGCCCGGCGGTCGCTCAGCACTGCGCGATGCACCAGTTCGCGCCCGTCGTAAACGGCCCCCGCGCCGAGGATGCGGCTCGCCGGAACCCATTGGGCATCGTTTTGCCTCACACTGATCGCTTTCATGATTCATTTCCTCCTTGCTGGAACCGCGTCCTTGATAGCGCAGGCACATTTCGATATGCATGGAATCATGTCCGTAGATCCCGACGTGCCGGCGGTGGCCGCGACCCTGGCCGATAGGTCGCGTGCGGCGATGCTCATGGCGCTGGCGGACGGCAAGGCGCTGCCGGCGGGCGAACTGGCGCGCTGCGCCCGGGTGTCCGCCCAGACCGCGAGCTGGCATCTGGCGCGGATGCTCGAAGCAAAGCTGGTGGCGGTCGAGATTCACGGCCGGCATCGGTACTATCGGGTCGCGAACGAGCATGTCGCGCGCTTGCTCGAAGCTCTCAGCCTGTTCGCGCCGCCACGGCCCGCTTTGACTGCGCTTCAGAACGACGCCGCGCGCACGCTGCGCTTTGCGCGCACCTGCTACGGCCATCTGGCGGGAACGATGGGAGTGTCGCTGGCGGAGGCGATGCGCTCGCGGGGATACCTGCGGGACAGCGACGCTGGATGGCTGCTGACGGCGGCCGGCGAATCGTGGTTCGGCGCGCTCGGAATCGATGTTCCCAACCTGCGCCGCGCACGCAGGCCGCTGTTGCGCCAGTGCCTCGATTGGAGCGAGCGCCGCTACCATCTCGCCGGAGCGCTGGGTGACGCGTTGGCGGCGCGATGCTTTGAGCTGGGATGGCTCGCGCGCGTCAGACAGAGCCGGGCGGTGCGTCTGACCGATCGCGGCCGGGCGGCGTTGCGCGAGCGGTTGGGAATTTCGTTCTAAGCCCGAGGCCGTTCACTCGAAGGCGTTGAGGCCGGTTACGTCGCGCCCCAGCACCAGGGTCTGGACGTCAAAGGCGCCCTCGTAGGTGTTGACGGTTTCCAAGTTGAGCATGTGGCGGATGACGGGGTACTCGTTGACGATGCCGTTAGCGCCGAGCATATCGCGCGCCATCCGCGCGCACTCCAGCGCCATCGCCACGTTGTTGCGCTTGGCGAAGGAGACCTGCTCGGGGCGCATCTTGCCCGCGTCCTTGAGTTGGCCCAGGCGCAGGCAGACCAGTTGCGCCTTGGTGATTTCGGTGAGCATCGTCACCAGCTTGTTCTGCACGAGCTGGTAGCCGGCGAGCGGGCGCGAGAACTGCCTGCGCGCCTTGGTGTAGTCGAGCGCGCACTGATAACAGGTGCGCGCGGCGCCGATCGCGCCCCACGCGATCCCGTAGCGCGCCTGGGTCAGGCAAGAGAGCGGCGCGCGCAGGCCGCGCGCCTCCGGCAGATGGTCGCCCGGCCCCAGGCGCACGTCGTCGAAGATCAGCTCCGAGGTCACCGAGGCGCGCATCGAGAACTTGCCGTGGATGTCGCGCACGGTGAAACCCGGCTTGCCGCGCTCGACCAGGAAACCGGTGATACCCTCGTCGACCTTGGCGTAAACCACCGCGACGTCGGCGAGCGAACCATTAGTGATCCAGCGCTTGGTTCCGTTGAGCACCCATCCGTCGCCGTCGCGCCGCGCCCGCGTTTCCATCCCGCCCGGGTCGGAGCCGTGGTCGGGCTCGGTCAGCCCGAAGCATCCGATTAGCTTGCCCTTGGCCATCTCGGGCAGGAAGCGGCGCTTTTGCTCCTCGGAGCCCCAGGCATAAATCGAGTACATTGCAAGGGCGCTCTGCACGGAAGCAAACGAGCGCAGGCCGGAATCGCCGGCCTCGAGCTCCTGCATGATGAGGCCGTAGGCGATGTTGTTCATGCCGGCGCATCCGTAGCCCTTGAGGTTGGCGCCGAAGAAACCCAGCTCGGCCATCCGCGGCACCAGCTCGAGGGGAAACTTCTCTTCGGCGAAGTTGCGTTCGATCGCGGGCAGGACCTCGCGCTGGACGAACTGGCGCACGGTGTCGCGGACCATCCGCTCCTCGGGGCCGAGCAGCTCCTCGATGTTGAAAAAGTCCAGATCCTTCAGTAAATCCGCCATCTTAGGCTTCCTCGGCGAGGCCCCGGCGCGCGGCGTGCGGCGCACCGCCACAGCTTCGGCCGGGACCTATTGCCTGTCGGCTAGCTATCAAATATCCTTATACGACTACTGAACGGTATGCATATCGAGACGCTCAAAGTCTTCTGTGACATCATCGAGAGCGGCAGCGTTTCTTATGCTGCGTCGCAGAACTTCGTCACCCAGTCGGCGGTTAGCCAGCAGGTCCGCAGCCTGGAGGAGAAGTACGAGTGTCGATTGTTAGAACGGGCGCGCGCGGGTGTCAAACCTACTCCAGCCGGACAGATCCTGTACAACGCGAGCAAGGAGATCGTGCGCCGCTTCGTCGAACTGGAGAACCGGCTGCGCGAGATCGGCTCGGTGGTGGCGGGCTCGATCCGCGTCGGCACCGTGTACAGCGTCGGCCTGCATGAGCTGCCGCCATATCTGACCGAATTCCTGCGCAGTTACCCGCAGGTAAATGTGCATCTGGAGTACCTGCGCTCGAACAAGATTTACGAGGACCTGGTCGAGGGCAAAATCGACCTTGGTGTCGTCGCCTACCCCGCCAAGCGCAGCCAGATCGTGACGATTGCCTTTCGCCATGACGAACTGGTGCTGGTGGTTCCGCCCGGCGACCCGCTGGCCCGGCACAGCAGGATCAGCGTGAGCGACCTGGCGGGGCAGAAATTCGTCGGCTACGAGCGCGACATAGCCACTCGTAAGGCGTCAGACCGCATCTTGCGCGATCACGGCGTCAAGCCCCACTACACGATGGAGTTCGACAACATCGAAACCATCAAACGCGCGGTCGAGATCGGCCAAGGCGTCGCGATCGTGCCGCGTTCGACCGTCGAGCACGAAACCGCGCGTGGCTCGCTCAAAATGCTGGAGTTCGTCGAAGGCACGTTTACGCGACCTCTGGCAATCATTTACAAGCGCGGGCGCGAGCTCTCGCCCGCCGTGCGCAAGTTCATCGACGTCCTGACCACGGCGAAGATCCAGTCGCCCGGGATGCGCGCCGAGGGCAACGGCTCACGCGCCGAAGGCGCCGGGGCACGCTCGGAGTCGCGCGCCGAACGCGCCGAGAAGGCCGAGCGAGCCGAGCGCGCCTAGCGCTCGGGCCACCGGGTCGATCTTTAAGCCAACAGCGAGCGCAGCCGCTCGCGATCGAAGCCAGCAACAATCTCGCCGCCCGCGACCACGAGCGGACGCTTGATCAAATTCGGCTCTTTGGCCATCAGCGCCAGCGCCTGCGTCGCGGTCAGCGTCTTGCCGGCGAGCTTCATCGCCTTGAACGCCGGGCTCTTGGGATTGAGGAAGTCGCGCGGATCGCGCCCCTTGAACAGCTCCTTGAGCTCGGCGGCACTCAGCGGCTGCTTGGCGTAGTCGCGCTCGTCGAGTTCGACCTTCAATTCGTCGCGCAAGAAACCTCTTGCGTTGCGGCAGGTGGTTCAGGTCGATTTCCAGAGAAAGCGTGCCTTTTTCATCCGGGTTGCCCCCGCCCTCGTATCAGAGACGCCTTTTCGCGCCGCCGAGGCCGGCCGAACTCGACGCTCGGGCGCGCGGCCGACGCGCCTTCATCGCCAAACCTCCGCGACGCGCCCGCTCCCGAGCGCTGTCCGCGCCTTTACTCGATCGTGGTCGCCGGCAGCGGCGGAGCACTTGCGCCCGCGCCGACCGGACCACTGCCGCTATCCGCAGGCTGCGGCTTCGCGGATGTCGCAGCACCGAGGCCAGTCGTCGTACCGGTACCGCTGATCGCGGCGCCGCCCACGCTCGCGCTGGTCACCGGCGGCGGATTAGCTGCCAGCGTGGTTGCCGACGGCGCGGCCGACGCCGTGCGAGGCGCTGCCGCCGAAGCTCCGCCGCTCGCGCCAGGCGCCTGCTGGCCGGGTATCGGCGCGGTAGAGGTCGGTCCGCTGAAATGGATCGGCGTCTGCCCCGCGACCATGTCCGGCGTCAGCACATAATCGCCGCCCAGCGAGCTGCGCCAGATCGTGTCAGCGGTCTGCGTGTTACCGCCGGTCAGCAGGTAGCTCGCTCCGCCGGTGATTCCGCCGAGCACGCCGTAAACCACCTTGGCCGGCACATAGAACAAATTGCCGACCACGGTACCGGCGCCGATCCCGACGCCTTGCCAGTTGACGCCGCCCTGGGCGGGCTGCGGCACTTGGGGCTGGTTCGGGTTGGACGCCGGCGCCGCCGACGTTCCGCCCGGGCTCTGAGCCATTACCGGCAACGCGATCACAAGCGCCCCCAGCACTGCCAACAAGCCTGTCACTTTTCGCATCTCACTACCTCCTCCCCCCAGACAGAATGAAAAGCCTATTCGGTCCTCACCACCACATCCCTCGGCAGAAGACTCATCAGATGCGCAAAGGCCCGCTCCAGGTAGTCGCGGTCCTTCGATTCCAGCGTCAGTTTCACCCGGTAGGCGGGGTCGCCGAGCCTCGGATATGAGCCGAGCAGAAGATTGGGGTATTGCGCAAGACACTCATTGAGGCAGCCTGCGATCGCGCCCTCGCGCGCGGAAGTGTAAATCGTGCGGATGTAGTACGGGTCGGTCGCGAAGCGCCCGAGCAGCGCGGAGAGCTTGGCTTCGAAGAGCTGCGGGATGCCGGGCAGGATGTAGATGTTTTCCACCTGCACGGTGGGAAAGCGGATGTCGCCGCCGGCGTGGAGCACCGCGCCCTCGGGCACCACCGCCATCTTGCGGCCGGCGGCGTCGAGGCGATCGGAGAAGTGCTCGCGGATGAGGCGCTCGAGCTCGGGATGAACGGCGAGCTTGCGTCCGAAAGCCGCCGCCACGCCTTCCATCGTCACGTCGTCGTGAGTCGGGCCAACGCCGCCCGAGGTCAGCACGACGTCGAAGCGGCGCGCGCAGGTGGCGACCTCCTCGGCGATCGCGGCGACGTCGTCGGGGATAACCGCGATCCGGTTGAGCGCGACCCCGACGCGGCGCAGCTGGCGCGCGGCAAAGTAGGCGTTGGAGTCCTGCACCTTGCCGGAGAGGACCTCATTGCCCACCACCACCAGCGCGCATGTTCGCTCTTGCATAAGGCCCGGCAGACCTATGCCGCCCACCCCACGCGCATTATCGCAGCACGCGCACGCGCTGGGCAACGGGGTGCCCCGCGCGCGCGCACAATCTTCGGAGGCGCACGGCGGCGGCGGCGGCGTCAGCCGCCGGCGTGCTCGATATCGGAGGCCTGCGCCTTGATAAAGTCCTTGAGCCGACGCTTGAGCCGCGACTCGATCTGGCGCACCCGCTCGCGGCTGATCCCGAAGCGGCCGCCGACTTCCTGCAGCGTGGGCGGCTCCTCCGAGAGCAGGCGGCTGCGAAAAATTTCGAGCTCCTTGTCCTTGAGCGTGGCGGCGAACTGCTCGATCTTCTCGCGCGCGAAGTTGCGCCATTCGTCCTCGGCCGCCGCCTCTTCGGGGTTGTGTGCGGTGTCGGGCAGGACGTCGAGCAGGCGCGCGTCCTCGTCGTCGCGTACGGGCTGATCGAGTGAGACCTCGCTTTGCGCCATCCGCTCCTGCATCTCGCGCACCTCGCTCTCCTTGACCCCGATGCGCTGCGCGAGCAGCCGCGGCTGCGGCGCAAAGCCCTCGGCCTCGAGCCGCTCGGTTTCCTTGCGCAGGTTGAAGAAGAGCTTGCGCTGGGCCTGGGTGGTGCCGATCTTGACCAGCCGCCAGTTGTTGATGAGGTAGCGGTAGATGTAGGCGCGCACCCACCATACCGCGTAGGACGGAAAGCGGATTCCGCGGTAGGGGTCGAAGTTGCGCACCGCCTCCATCAGGCCGACGTTGCCCTCCTGGATAAGGTCGAGCAGGTTGCGCGAGGCGTGGGCGAACTCGCCGGCGATCTTGACCACCAAGCGCAGGTTGGAGGTGACCAGGGTGTAGGCGTCGGCGGGGTCGTGATGCCGGTAATAGCGCTTGGCGACCTCGAACTCCTCCTCGCGGCTGAGCAGGGGGAAGCGGCGAATTTCGGCCAGATAGCGGCTGAGCGGATCGAAGGGGACCAGCGCGCCGCGTTCCTCGCCCTCGGCGCGCTGCTCGCTGACCTCCTCGCCCGCGCCCGACCCTTCGCCGAGTTCCTCGGCGCGCGCGAAGCCGTCGGGGAGATCGCCGACCCCGGCGATATCCGGCATCGAAGTCTGCGTCTCGCTCGTACCGTGCTCGAGGCCGGCCCCCTCTTGCTCCGCACCGACTTCGGGTGCGGCGGCATGCGCGGCGCTGGCCTCGTTGGCTGCTACGTCGGGGATCAGTTCGGCGCTGTCGTCGGGCACCATCTCGGCTTCGACCGGGATCGGCTCGCGCCGCTTGCGGGCGGTCGAGGTGCGATGGCGAGCGGGAGGAAGAACCTCGGGCCCGCGGTCAGCCTTGCGCCTGCGGGTATCTGCTTTGCGCGCCAAATAATTCTCCGGACATCCGCCGGCGCGGCCGCTCGCGGCTCATCTGTCCCGACGATCCGCGCGGGAGTGGCCCACGAGCCGCTGGCCCCGAGGGCGCTCGGGGCTGATCCCTGGGAGCCCGGCCTCAGGCGCCTTCGGGCCGTTTCAGATCAACCTTGCCGGCTGCGATCTCACGCAGAGCGGTGACGACTTCCTTGTTGTCGGTCTCCACCAGCGGGCGCGCACCCTTGAGCAGTTGCTTGGCGCGCTTGGCGGCGCCCAGCACCAGCTCAAAGCGGTTCGGAATCTTCTCCAGACAATCTTCGACCGTGACTCGTGCCATCGCTAATGATCTTCCGGTGGGAGAAGCGGTTTGTCAACGCGCCCGCCGCCGCGACGGCGGCGGGCCGAGCGGACTATCTTTCGACGGCCATCCCGGCCCGCGCCCACTCTGCAAACGAGCCGTCATAGAGCCGGACCTCGTAGCCGAGCTGGCTGAGCGCGAGATAGCCGAGCGCGGCGCGCGGCCCGCTGCGGCAGTACGCGATCACTTTCTGCCCGCGTCCGATTCCGGCCGCCGCAACCTGCCGCTCGAGCTCCTCGCGCGAAGCGAGCAGGCGGTCGCCCGTGCCGTTGAGTTCGCGCCAGACCAGATTGACCGCGTGCGGGATATGGCCCGGGCGGCCGTCGAGGTCGCGCTCGCCGTTGAACTCCTCGGCCGAGCGAAAGTCCACCAGCCGTTCGCTCGCGTTGGCGCGGACCTCGTCGAGCGTCGCGCGGATACGCGGATTCGGAGACGGCACGAAACGGCGCGGCGTGGCGTCGACCGGGCGGTAGACGACCTCGCGCCCCTCGGACTTCCATCGCTCGAAGAAGACGTCGAGCAGATAGACCTCGGGCACGCCCAGGTACTCGAGGATCCAGGCGACCATCGCCGCGTTCTGCCCCTGCGGCGAGTCGTAGAGCAGGGGCGCCGCGCCGTCGCCGATGCCGCCCGCGCCAAGCCACGCGCCGAGCACCGCCGGGTCGAGCAGCCTGCCATCGTCGCCGAAGGCACGGTAGGCGGGCAGGTTGACCGCGCCTGGCAGATGGCCCGAGAGATACTTCATCGGCCGGCGCGGATCGACGAGCACGAAGGCGGAGGAGCCGAGGCGCTCGGCGACCCGCTGCGGGCCGACCAGCTTGACCATAGCGGCGTCAGACCTTCTCGAACTCGGTGATGATCTCCGTCGGGCGCGCGATCGTCTGGGTGACCGGCGAACCCTCGACCGCCAGCCGCCACAGCTCACGCAGCGTCTTCTCGTCGGCGTCGGCGCGCACGAAGAGCTTGGCCTTGACCGACGGATAGCCGGGGTTGCCGGTCTGGCTATGGCCGGCCCACTTCAGGATGTTGTCGAAGTTGCCTTCGAGCGCGACCTCGAGGTCGTGGATACGCACGCCGCGCTTGGTCGCGTTGAGCACGAAGCCGACCGTAAGGCAGCTCCCCATCGCCGAGAGCAGCTGCTCGTGGGCGCTGGCGGCGGCGTCTGTAGCGTCGAGCCCCTCGGGCTCGTCCATCTCGACCACGTGTTTGCGCATGTAGGCCTTGGCGCGGAAACCGCCCTGCCAGACCACGCGCGCCTTCCACGGGCCGGTGACCGCTTTGAGCGTGGCCGGGTCGTCGCGCATCGCGCACAGGATCTGGTCGATCTTGTCGGGGTGCAGGCCATTGAGGGTCTTTTCGTCAGCCATGATTGAGCCTCCTTACCACGGGTCGCGCGCCCGCGGCGGCGTGATCACGCGTACTCCCTGCGCAAAATTTCGGCCGCCCGCGCGATCGCTTGCAGCTTGCGGTAAGCGACCGGTGCGGTATTGACGCAACGCTCGGCAAAGGTGCCGAAGCCGCAGTCGGGATTGAGGTAGATCTTGTCGGGGTCGAAGTAGCGCAGGACCTCCTTGACCCGGCGCACGATCTGCTCGGGCGCTTCGATCTCGTCGGTGCGCGGATTGCTCACACCCAGACCGAGCTCCTTCTCGTTGCGGTACTCCTTGAAGACCTCGATTTCGCCGGCGCGCGGGGTCGCCATCTCGAGCACCAGCTGATGGACGTTCATGCGCATCAGCCACGGCAGCAGCGGCCCGTAGTTACCCTGGAGCAGGACGCTCTCCTTGCGGCTCCAGTTGCCGCGGCAGACGTGGACGCCGAAGTGCACGCCCTCGATTCCGTCCACCGTCTCGTTCATCAGGCGCACGGCGAACTCCAGCTCGTTGGTCGGGTCGCTGCGCGAGCCGAGCGCGGCGCACATGAAGGTCTGCTCGGCCTCGTCGCCGTACACCACCTGCGAAAGCGAGGGTTCGTCGAGCTGAATGAAATCGATGCCGAGCTCCTTGAGCCGCACGATCTCGCGGCGCAGGATTTTCACCACGTCGCGCGCGAGGTCCTCGCGCCGCGGATAGGCCTTGTCGGAGAGCCCCTCGAACCAGCTCGAGCGCGTAAGCAGGTAGGGACCGGGCAGCGGGACCTTGGTCGCGCGGCTGGTGTGCTCCTTGAGGAACCTGGCCTCGTCCACCGCCAGGCCGTCGCGCTCGCTTATCTTCTCAATCGCGATCGGGCTCTTGATCGCGAAGGCGGGAACGTCGAGCGCGCGCAGGATCTCCTCGAAGCCGGCGCGATCCTTGACGTAGTCGAGCAGCTCGGAGAGCTTCATCAGCTTCATCCCGCCAAGCTTGTCGACCACGAAGGAATAGAAGTTGTCGCGCCGCACCTCGCCATCGGCGACGATATCGACGCCGGCGTCCTCCTGGTATTTGATCGCGGCGAGCACGGCGTCGTCGGCGATCTGGTCGAACTCGGCGGCGGACAGTTCGCCGGCCTGGCGTTGGCGCAGCGCACGCACCAGCCAGTCGGGCCGTGACCACGAACCGACCACGGTCAGCGGAAAAAGCTTGGGTTGGGCCATTCGTAAAGGCGTCCTCAAGGGAATCAATGTCGCCGCTACTCTTGCAGCGCCCGTCAATTTACGCAAGGCCGGTTCTTGAGGGCGGACACGCAGGCACGTGTACTATTCCAGGCGGCGGCCGGAGGCGGGGTCGAAGAAATGCAGCCGCGCGCGGCGCATCGCGAGCATAACCGGCGTCGTCGGCTCGAGCCGCTCGGCGCTTTCGGCCTTGAGGCTCAAGCTCGCGCCGACCCGCACCGTAACCAGGTAGCGGGCACCCACGAACTCGGCATCCTCGACCTCGCCCGGGATCTCGACCGCGTCGGCGGCGCAAGCCGGGGACTTGTGCGGGCTGCTCACGCTCACCGACAGGTCGCTGGGCCGCATGCCGAGCGTGACGTCGCTATCGACCGCCGACGGCGGTTGCACGGCGACGCGCGCATCGCCGAGCATCAGCGCCTCGCGCTTGGGCGCGAGTGCCACGCGCACCAGGTTCATCGCCGGTTCGCCGACAAAGCGGGCAACGAATTCGGTCTGCGGACGATCGTAAACCTCCGCGGGCGTGCCGACCTGTTCGATCCGCCCGGCGCGCATCACCGCGAGCCGGTCGGCAAGCGTGAGCGCGTCGGTCTGGTCGTGGGTGACGTAGAGGAAGGTGCGGCCGGTGCGGCGATGGAACTCCTTCAGCTCGACGCGCAGGCTCTGGCGTAGCTGCGGGTCGAGGCTGGAGAGCGGTTCGTCCATCAGGACCACGCGCGGCTCGCGCACCAACGCGCGGGCGAGCGCGACGCGCTGGCGCTCGCCGCCTGAGAGCTCGTGCGGGCGGCGGCCGAGGTCGAGATCCAGCCCTGCCATTTTGGCAGCCGCGCCGACGCGCCGCGCGATCTCTCCGCTCCCCATTCGGCGCAGCCGCAGCGGAAAGGCGATATTGTCAAAGGCGCTCAGGTGCGGGTAGAGCGCGAAATTCTGGAACACCATCGCGACCTCTCCGCGCCCGCCGGCGCCGTCGCCGAGCGCGCGCCCGCCCAGTTCGATCGCGCCGCTTTGCGGCGTGTCGAGCCCGGCGACCAGCCTGAGCAGCGTACTCTTGCCGCATCCGGACGGCCCGAGCAGGACGAAGAATTCGCCGGCGGCAATTTCAAGGTCGATCGCGTCGAGCCCGCCGCCGGAGGCGAAGCGACGGCGGACCCCGCGCAGGCGCAGCACGGGCGCCGCGGCCGCTTCGCGCGTGGCGCTCACCGCAGCCCCCCCGCGGCCATCGCGCCGCGCAGCATCGGGCCGAGCGCGATCACCAGGCACACCGCCGGAACCATCATCAGCAGCGCAAGCGCGCTCGCCGCGCCGACGTCGCCGAAGACCATGTAGTAGTAGAGCAGGGGCGGAAGCGTGCGATGGGTCACCTGGATCAACAGCGCGTAGCCGAACTCGTCCCAGCTCAGGATGAACGCCATCACGAAGGCGCCGGCGAGCGCGCCGCGCGCCTGCGGCAGATCGATCAGCACAAAGACGCGCGCGGGCGAGGCGCCGTCGAGCCACGCCGCCTCCTCGACCTCGCGCGGCAGCGCGGCGAAGGCCGGATAGACCATCAGCGCCGCCACCGGCAGCGCGAGCGCGCTATGGACCAGCGCAAGGCCGAGCCCGCTTGGCGAGTCGTACAGCCCGACACGCCCCATCCCGATTGCGAGCGGAATCGCGACCGCGATCATTGGCAGCAGGCGCGCCGCCGTCAGCGCGCCGAAGCCGGCCGCGCGTCCCGCCCCCGAGCGCGCCATCGCGTAGCCGAGCATCGCCCCGAGCGCGGTTGCGAGCGCGGCGCTCAGCAGGGCAATGCCGAGACTCAGCAGGATCGCGCCGCGCAGTTCGGGCAGCGCGAAAACGGCGTGCAGATGGGTGCCGACGATCCGATGGGGCAGCCACAGCGGCGGCCAGGCGAAGCTCTCGCGCTCGGGCGTGATCGCCTGCTTAAGCAGCAGGTAGAGCGGAAGCGCGGCGCCGAGCACGATCGCCGCGGCGATCGCCGCGCGCACCGCCGCCCATCCCGCGCCCGCCCGCCGATTCATTGCGCGGCCCCTCCGCCGCCCACACATCGATACGCGTTCACGCCGCCACTCCAGAGGCGCCGAAGCGCCGGCCCAGCGCGATTCCCGCCAGCCCCATCAGTGTCACCATCGCCGCCAGCATCATCGCCGCCGCCATCGCGACGCGCGGCTCCTGCGAGTCGCTCCACAACAGATACGCGTAGGTCGAGAGCACCGGTGTGCCTTCGGCGCCGGTCAGCACCAGGGTGGTCGAGAAGATGCGCAGCGCATCGACCCCGCGCAGCACCAGCGCGCCGACCAGCGCCGGAGTCAGCAGCGGCAGCGTGACGTGGCGGAACGTCTGGAGCGCGCCCGCGCCGTCGAGCGCGGCAGCCTCGTAAAGCTCGGGCGGGATCGTCTGGAGGCCGGCGAGCAGAATCAGCATCACGACCGGCGTGACGTGCCAAGCATCGACCGCCATCACGACCAGCGACGCGAGCGCGCTTCCCGGCCGCAGCCATCCGAGCGGCGCGCCGCCCGCCGCGAGGAGGGCGCCGTTGAGGTAGCCGCGCGGGATAAAGATGTAGCGGGCGATCGCGAGCAGGACGATCTCGGGAATCGCGAACGGCAGAATCGCCGCGACCTCGACTGCCGCCGGCGGCTTGCGCCGTGCGCCAAGGTAGAGCGCAAGCCCGAGCGCCAGCGCAAATTCGATCGCGAGGCTGCCGAGCGGAATCGCCAGGTTGCCGAGCAGCGCGCGCCAGAACATCCGGTCGCCGAGCAGCGCGCGGTAGTTGCCGAGCGACAGGCGGCCGCCGACGTCGAACGAGAGCACGGCGCCGCTTACCGCCGGCAGCACCAGGAAAATCGCCATGAAGAGCGCCGGCACGGCGATGAACACGGCTCTCATCGTGCGGCCGGCGCGATTCATCGGTTCGTCCCGGGTTGCGATCCTCCGACCGCGCTTTGCAGGCGTGCGCTCATCGCGCGGCGCATCCGCCGGCAAACGTTTCCTGCACGGTGCCGCCGGCGGCGGCGATGGCCAGCGCGGCGGACGGCGAGTCGCCGTCGAAGAGCAGGGCGCGGAGCGCGCGCTGCCATCGGTTACTCAGAGCCGTATAGCATCGGATCGCCGGCCGCGCGCGCACGTACGGGCGCATCGCGGCGAACCCCGCGTACAGCGCGGCCTCGGCGCTTTGCGCGGGTGGCGCAACCGAACCGTACCATCCGAGGTCGGCGCTGAGCCGCCGCTGCGTGCCGGCCGTCAGGAGATACCTGATGAATTCGGCGGCGAGCTCCGGATGGGAGGCCGAGCGCGGAATCGCCAGGTAGCCGCCGCCGAGCGGCGTGGCGCGCCGCCCGTCGGGCCCGGCCGGCAGCGGCGCGCTCAGATCCTCGCCGGGCGCGAGCCCCTTGGAGGCCAGGTAGCCGATCGCAAACGGCCAGTTGAAATGGATCCAGACCGCGCCGCGCGCCTGCGCTTCGAGCACCGACATTTCGCGGAACACGGCCGACTCCGGGTTGAGATACGGCGCAAGGGTGCTGAGAAACCCGAAGGCTTCGCGCGCGCCCGGCGCGCGCGGATCGAGCGCGTCGCCGCCGGCGGCCCATACAAACGGCATCACGTCGCACACCGCGCCCTCGTAGCGTGCCGCCTTGAGCGCGAGCTTGCCCGGATGAGCGTGGGCGAAACGCGCGAGCTCGTCCCAGGTCGCCGGCGGACGGCGCACCTCGCGCCGGTTGTAGATCATTGCCTCCCACATCAGGCGATGCGGCACGAAATAGAGACGGCCGCCGTGAGTCGCGGCGTCCCACGCGACGGCGGGAAACAGCGCGCGCGCCGACCGCGGCACGATCGCGTCCAGCGGGCGCACGGCGTAGCGCGCCTCGCCCAGCATCGCCAGGTCGAGCTCGACGAGGTCGAGCGCGCCGCCGCGCGGGGTGCCCGCCGACGCACGTAGGACGTCGAGGAGATCGCCGTAGCTCTGAGCAATAAGGTTGACGCGCGCGCCCGAAGCGGCCTCGAATGGGCGCACGAAGCGACGGTAATTCGCGGCCTCGTTGGGAAACAGCGCCAGCGCGACGTTGAGCTGGCGCGCCGGCGCGCGCCCGCGCTCACATCCCGTACCGACCAGCGCGAGTATCAGCGCCGCCAACGCAAAGCTCCGGCTGGCAGGACAGTTTCCGCCCATCAGACGTTGCGACGCGGCCATCGCGGCGACCCGTTCAGGCCAATGACCCGCCGGCGGCCGCGCGGTCGAGCGCCGCGGCAAGACCGATGACCAGGCGGGCGACGTCGGCCGGCGCGTCCACGCGCCAAGGCGCGCGCGTCGGGCGCGGCTGGCCAACCATCACCGCCACACCGCGCTCGCCGAGCTCGGCGAAGGCGTCCTCGTCAGTGCGGTCGTCGCCGAAGTAAACCGGCACAAAGGCGGGGCCGGCCGCGGCGCTCAGCGCGCGCAGCGCGGCACCCTTGGAGGCGGCCCGGGGCAGCGCTTCAAGCACCATCTTGTTGTGCGCGGCGCGAAGACTCGGCGTCTCAGCGCGCACCAACTGCTCCAGCCGCGCGCACAGCGCCGCCGCCGCGACGGGGTCGGCGTTGCGGTAATGGAGCGCGACCGAAAGCCGCTTGTCCTCGACCTCGAAGCCGGCGGCGGGGTCGGCGTTGCGGCGCAAAAAGTCACGCACCCGGTCTATCTCGACGGCGCACTGCGCGGCCTCGGCCGGCACGCGCACAACGGCGTCGCGTCCGGCGATCTCCAGCCCGTGCACGCCGGCGAACATCACCTCGTCGCCCAGCCCGGTCATCCGGCGCAACTCGGCGATCGGCCGCCCGCTTACGATCGCGGGGGCGACGCGCTCAGGATGGCGCGCCAGCGCGCGTAGCGCGTCGACCACACCCGCGATCGGACGGGCAAGCGCAGGGCGGCTTACGATTTCGGCGATCGTGCCGTCGTAATCGAGGCAGAGCAGGAGCGGAGCACGGCGCGCGAGCTCTTCGAGCATCGCCGCCGGCAGCCGCGCGGGTCTATCCTCCGGCGGAGGCCTGTGCGGCAAGGGTCCGCTCGGGCAGCAGGGTGTCAAGGAAGCGCTCCGACCAACGCTCGAGGTTGTTGCGATGGATGTGGGCGCGCAGCTTGCGCAGGCGCGCGGCGCGCTCGTCGGGGCCCATCTCGAAGGCCTGCCTGAGCCGCGCGGCGATCGCGTCGACGTCGTAGGGGTTGACCAGCAGCGCGTCGGTCAGCTCGTCGGCCGCGCCCGCAAACTCGCTCAGGATGAGCACGCCGTCATCGGCGAGGTGAGAGGCGACGTATTCCTTGGCGACCAGGTTCATCCCGTCGCGCAGCGGCGTCAGCAGCGCGACGTCGGCGGCCTGGTAGTAGGCGACCAGCTCCTCGGCGCCGAACTGGGTGTAAAGATAACGGATCGGGACCCAACCCTCGGAGGAGAAGCGCCCGATGACCCGGCCGACCAGCTCGTCGAGCTGGCGTTTGAGCATCGCGTAGTCGGCGACCTTGGTGCGCGAGGGGACCGCTATCAGCACCAGCGTGACTCGGCGATGGAAGCCCGGATTGGTTTCAAGGAACCGCTCGAAGCCGAGCAAGCGCTCCAGGATGCCCTTGGTGTAATCGAGCCGATCGACGCCGAGCACGACGTGCGGCGTGCGCACGGCGCGGCGGATGCGCCGGGTGAGCTCGCGCACGCGCGGGGTTTGCGCGAGCTTGGCGAAGTAGTCGGCCGGAATCCCGAGTGGAAAGATGCCGACCCGCACGATGCCGCGCGCAGTCGCCACCTCGCCGCTGCTGCGGTCGACGCGCAGACCGAGGATGCGTTCGCAGCAGTTGAGAAACTGGATCGCGTAGGGCCGGGTATGGAAACCGATCAGGTCAGCGCCCAGCATCCCTTCGAGCATCTCCGCGCGCCAGGGGAAGACGCGGAAGAGCTGCTCGGGCGGAAACGGCACGTGCCAGAACAGCCCGATCGGGACCCGCGGGCGCAGCGCGCGGAAGCGCTGGGGCACCAGCGCGAGATGGAAATCCTGCACCCACAAGACGTTGTCGTCGGCGGCCTCGGCTGCGGCCAGCTCGGCGAACCTGCGGTTGACCGCCTCGTAACAGCGCCATTGCGCCGCGTCGAAGTGGCAGTTGGCGGTCATGAAGTGCATCAGTGGCCACAGCCCGCGATTGCACATTCCGTAGTAGTAGTGCGAAATGTCGCGCTCGCTAAGCGGGCAGAACACGATCTGGAAGCGCGGCACGCTGCTGCCCGGCGGCATCATCAGCCGCTCGGGCGCCTTCTTGCTTCCCGACCACGCAATCCACAGCCCGCCCTGACGCTCGAGCAGGCGCAGAAAGGTGGTCCCGACGCCGCCGACGGTTGGCTCGATCCGCTGCCGGGAGCCCTCGCGCACGATCCGGATCGGCGCGCGGTTGGACATCACGATGAGCCGGCGGCCATCGCGACGCAGCGAGCCGTTGGCGATGGCCGGAGTTGCGAGGGGCAATCTCTGCGGACCGTTGTGCTCCATCGGGTCCCCGCGATGCGCTCAAGCGCTGCTAAGCCCCCGAGTGCTGAAACGCAAATGCGAATGAACGGCAGTAAGGCCACTCTAACGCCGGGCTTGTATAAAGGGCAAGCGCGGCCGGCGCACGCGCGCAAAAGGACGCCAAAGGACAGGGCGGCGCATAATCCGACTCTCCGTGGCGCACCGCAACGCCACACGCGAAGGGCGCCGCGCACACTGCACGGCGTCTCGCGCGTGGCAATTGAAGGGGGCTGCTTTTATTTGTGCGGCGGCTGCGGGGTCATCCGCAGATACGGCCGCAGTTCGCGGTAGCCCTTGGGGAACTTTTCCTTGAGCACCTTGGGATCGGTGAGCGAGGGCACGATCACGCACTCGTCGCCCTGCTTCCAGTCCACCGGCGTCGCCACCGAGTACTTGTCGGTGAGCTGGAGCGAGTCGATCACACGCAGGATCTCGTTGAAGTTGCGCCCGGTGCTCGCCGGATAAGTGATCGACAGCCGGACCTTCTTGTTGGGGTCGATGATGAACACCGAACGCACGGTGAGCGTATCGTTGGCCTCCGGATGGATCATGTCATACAGCTTCGAGACCTTGCGATCGGCGTCGCCCAGAATCGGGTAATTCAGCTTGGTGTGCTGGGTCTCCTCAATGTCCTTGACCCAGCCCCTGTGCGAGTTTACGTCGTCCACGCTGAGCGCGATCACCTTGCAGTCGCGCTTGTCGAATTCCGACTTGAGCTTCGCCACCTGGCCAAGCTCGGTCGTGCACACGGGCGTGAAGTCCTTGGGATGGGAGAACAGCACGGCCCAGTGATTGCCAATCCATTCATGAAAATGAATCGTGCCCTCGGTTGACTCCTGAGTGAAATCCGGAGCCACGCTTCCAAGATGTACTGCCATTTTTCCCTACCTCGCTCCGATGTGGAGTTGGAACCAACTGTCCTCGACGGTCTGCCCCGCGCCAAAAAGAGCACCCCGTGAAGCTCTGCGCCTCAGAATCTAACTCCGATGCCTTAATCTGTCATCCATTCGGCTCTTCCCGATTTATGATAAATCGAGCTTGATAAGTTCTATTTAATACCAGCCCCCTGGGAAGGATGCAAATGCCCGCTAGCGACGCCAAGCGAAGTAGCGCGCGAGCAGCCGCTTGCGCGGCGCAGTCAGCCGCGAGCGGTTGTAAGCGTCGGCGATCTTTTTGATCGCTTCGGCCTGGGTGGGGTACGGATGGATCATCTCGGCGATTGTGCCGAGCCCGATCCGCGCCTGGATAGCCATCGTCAATTCGCCGATCATCTCGCCGGCGTGGCGCGCGACCAGCGTCGCGCCGACAATCCGGTCGCTGCCCTCGGCCACATGCACCTTGACGAATCCCTCGGTCTCGCCGTCGAGCACGGCGCGATCCACCGCACCCATCTCATGCTTGAAGGTTCGAATCGCGACCCCGCGCGACGCCGCGTCCGCCTCGCTCAACCCTACGTGCGCGATTTCCGGGTCAGTATACGTGCACCACGGCACGACCAGTCGGCTGGCGCGCGCGTGGCCGAAAAACAGCGCGTTGCGCAGCACGATCCGGGCGTGAGCGTCCGCCAGATGGGTGAACTGGAGCGCCGAACACACGTCGCCCGCCGCGTAGATGCGCGGGTTGGTGGTACGCAGATAGTCGTCAACCCTGATTCCGAGTTTGCGATCGTATTCGACGCCGGCCCGCTCGAGCCCGAGGCCCTCGACATTGGGTGCCCGCCCGGCGGTGACCAGGATTTCGTCCACTTCGATCTCGCGCGCCGCGCCGCGATACTCGAAGCACACCGAGCGACTGGCGGCGCCACGCACGACGCCTGTCACCTTGCACCCTGTTAGCACCTCGATGCCTTCTCCGACGAGCACGCGCTCAACGATCGCAGCCGCGTCGCGGTCTTCGCGCGGCAGTATCTGGTCCAGCGCTTCGAGCATCCAGACTTCGGCGCCGAAGCGGCGAAACGCTTGCGCCAGCTCGCATCCGATCGGCCCTGCGCCGATTACCGCGAGCCGCCGCGGCATCTCGGTCAGCGAGAAGACCGTTTCGTTGGTCAGGAATCCAGCCTCGGCCAGCCCCGGGATCGGCGGCGCCGCCGCACGCGCGCCGGTCGCGACGAGCGCGCGCGCAAAGCGCAGCCGCGCCTTGCCGACCTCGACTTCGTCGGCGCCGATAAAGCGAGCTTCGCCCAGGAAGACATCGACGCCGAGTTGCCTGAAGCGCGCGGCCGAATCGTTGCGGCTAAGCTCGGCGCGCAGCCGGCGCATCCGCCCCATCACAACGCCGAACTCGGCGCGCGCCGGCTGCGCCGCGAGCCCGCAGCCCGCCGCCCGGTTCACCTCGGCACTCGCGCGCGCCGCGCGAATCAGCGCCTTCGAGGGGACGCATCCGAAGTTCAGGCAGTCGCCGCCCATCAGCCCGCGCTCGACCAGCGCGACGCGCGCGCCGAGTCCCGCCGCGCCCGCCGCCGCGACCAATCCCGCCGTGCCCGCGCCAACCACGACCAGGTTGTAACGCGCCGCCGGTTCCGGATTGACCCATCCGGCGGGACGGACGTTGGCGAGCAGCGAAAGGTTGTGCTCGTCCAGTGGTGCAAGAACCGCTGCTTCCGCCATCGCACGCTCCCCTTCGCGGACCATCTCGGGCGCTCGGCCGCGCCTGGCAGCATTATCCATGTCGGCGCGCTATCGTGTAGGTTCTCACACCAGCCGGGCGGCGCGGCCGTTCCCGCGCCGCGCCCGCCAAAGGAGGTAACGCCGTCGATGAGCCGTTACCAGATGGACAAGTTCCTGCGCGACGTGAATCGCGACCAGACGCTGGCGCGCCGATGGCGCGAGGGTGCGGCGGAGGTGTTCGACGGCTACGCGCTGAGCGCCGAGGAACGCGCGGCGCTGGCGCGATGGGAGGTGCGGCGGCTGTACGAGATGGGCGCCAATCCGCTGCTCCTGCTGCTCTCGTCGATGGCGGCGGGAAAGAGCATGCGCGGCTACATCGCGGCGCTGCGCGGCGAGGCGCAATCGAGGGCCTGAAACGGGAGCGCAAGGAGGCACGTCATGGCTGAGATCGTCGCAGGAGTTGCTTGCTCGCACGTGCCGTTTCTCGCGATGCATCCGGGGTTCGAGTACGCCGAGGAGGGCCAGCGCAATCGCGTAACCGCCGGCTTCGCGCGCGCCCGCGAGCTCCTCGAGGCCGCGCGCCCCGACGCGATCGTCATCTTCTCCACCGACCATTTTGACCGCTGCTTCTTCGACAACCTGCCGGCCTTCCTGGTCGGCGTCGGCGACGAGGCCGCCGGTCCCGCGACGCCTACGCTGCCGATCCCGCGGGCGCGCGTCGCGGTCGCCGGCGCGCTCGGCCGCTTCGTCGTGAGCGAAGGGATGGAAGGCGGCGTGGATTTCGCGCTCTCCGAGGAGCTCGCGCTCGACCACGCCGAAATCGTGCCGCTGAGCTTTCTGACTCCGCGATGGGACGTGCCGATCGTGCCGATCGTGGTCAATGCGTTCGCGGCGCCGATGCCGTCGCTGAGGCGTTGCCACGACGTCGGCGCGTTCGTCGCCGGATGCGTGGCGCGCTTCGCCCAGCCGTGGCGTGTCGCAGTGGTCGGCACCGGCGGACTGTCGCACTGGGTGGGGCCGCCCGAGACCGGCAAGATCAACGCCGAGTTCGACCGATGGTTTCTCGAGCGTTTGGCCCGGCGCGAGGTCGAGCAGGTGTTCGCGAAGTATCCGCGCAACGAGCTCGAGCGCGTCGCCGGCAACGGCGGCAATGAAGTGCGCGACTGGCTGGCGGTGGCGGGTGCGATGCCGCCCGGGATGCGCGCCGAGGTGCTCGCCTACGAGCCGGTTGCGCAGTGGGCAACCGGCACCGGTGTGATGGCGTGGTCGGCATGACCTGAGCCGCCGAGGGCACGCACTTGCTGAGGTCAGCTTCTCGCGCTTGTTGTGGGGGAGGCGGCCGCCAGCCGTCGCGGCCGGCGGGTGAGGGTCGGCCCCGTCGTCCGACGCGACCCGCGCGATGCTGAATTTGCCGGGCCGCGCGCAATCCGCTCACTGGGCGCGCTTGAAGCTGTACTGATGGAGCGGCTGACAAATGCTCACGTCGTACTCGGCATAGAACAACTCGCGGCCGCGCTCCTGGGCCTTGCGATGCTCGGGATGGTCGCGCCATGCGGCGAGCGCCTCGAGCGACGCCCATTCAGTGATCCCCAGCGTCTCGCCCTTGTTATGCCACTCGCGAATCGAGACGAACCCGGGCATCCCCGAGGTGAGCTCCATCAGGCGCTGAGCCGTAGCGTTGTATTCCTCGCGCTCGGCCGCCGTCAGATCCTCGCGCATGCGAAAACGGAAGACGACCATCACGCGGCCGCGCGGCTGCTTTTCCTGAGTCATCGTCTTCTTCCCTTTACTCGCGCGACTCCAGCCCCATCCGGCGCGCGATTATCACTTTCATGATCTCATTGGTGCCGGCGTAGATCGTCTGCACCGCGGCGTCGGCGTAGTCGGTCGCCACCGGGAACTCCAGCATGAAGCCGTAGCCGCCGTGCAGTTGCAGGCACTGGCTGGCAACCCGCTTGAGCAGCTCGGTGGTCCACCATTTCGCCATGCTGACCTCGGTGACGACCTCGTCGCCGCGCACGTGGGCGGCAAGCAGGCGGTCAACGAAGGCCTGGCCAACCTCGACCTCGGTCATCATCTCGGCGAGCTTGAACTGCGTGTTCTGGAAGGCCGCAATCGGCTTGCCGAAGGCCTTGCGCTGGCGGGTGTAGGCGACGGTGTCCTCCAGGCAGCGTCGCGCGCTGGTGAGCGCTCCGACCGCGCATACCAGGCGCTCCTGCTGGAGCTTTTCCATCAGCATCTTGAAACCCGCGCCCTCGCGCCCGAGCAAATTGGCAGCCGGCACACGGCAATCGTCGAAGAACAACTCGCTGGTGTCCTGTCCGCGCAGCCCGAGCTTGTCCAGCTTGCGCCCGCGCACGAAGCCTGGGGTGTCGCGCTCGACCACGATCAGGCTGACACCGCGATGGGCCGGCACCGCCTTGGGATCGGTCTTGACCACCACCACCACGAGGTCGGCGATCTGGCCGTTGGAGATGAACATCTTGGAGCCGTTGATAACGTAGCTATCACCGTCGCGCCGCGCGGTGGTCGCGACCGCAGCGAGGTCGGAGCCGGTGCCCGGCTCGGTCATCGCGACCGCCAGGATAAGCTCGCCGCGGACCGCGCCCGGCACCCAGCGGCGCTTCTGCTCCTCGCTGCCATAGGTCACGAGGTAGGGCAGGATGATGTCCGAGTGCAGGCCCATCATCAGGCCGTGCGCGCGCGCCCACGCCAGCTCCTCGATCACGATCGCGTCATAGAGGAAGTCCGCGCCGGCGCCGCCGTACTCGGCGGGCACGTTGGCGCCCAGAAAGCCCGCCGCCCCCATCTTGCGCCAGCTCTCGCGGTCGCTCATCCCGACCCGATTCCATTCGGGAATCTTCGGCACCAGCTCGCTTTCGACGAAGCGGCGCACCTGGGTGCGGAACATCTCGTGCTCTTCGGTGAAAATGTCGCGTCGCATCTGGGTTCGGGGCCTCGGGGGAATCCTTGCATGGACGCGTCGACGTGCCAAATGGGCGGGCGCAGGCGACGGCGCGGGGTTTGTGCGCGTGCAAGCCGGCGCGCTAAATAGGATCGAACTTTGCGCCGAATCGGAGGCCACGATGCTCAAGCTTTATGGCACGTCGAAATCGCGTTCTGCCCGCTGCCTGTGGGCGCTCGAGGAGTTGGGGCTCAAGTACGAACACGTCCCGACCGAGGTCGCTAAGGCCAAGTCGCCCGACAACCTCAGGCTCAACCCCAACGGCCACATCCCGGTGCTCGAGGAGGATGGGCAAGTCTTCTGGGAGTCGATGGCGATCAACCTCTATCTTGCCTCCAAGTACGGCAAGCCGCCGCTGTGGCCGGCCTCGGCCGAGGACCGCGGCCATGCCTTCCAGTGGAGCTTCTGGGGAATGACCGAGGCCGAGCCGCATCTGGTCACGATCCTGCGCAACCGTATGCTGCTGCCGCCCGAACAGCGCAACGAGCAGGCCGCCCAGCAGGCGGCCGAGGCGATGAAGGCACCGCTGGCGGTGCTCGACGGCGCGCTCAAGGGGCGCGACTACCTGTTAGGCAAGGACTTCACGATCGCCGACCTCAACCTCTCGGCGATCATGAGCTTCGCGATGCTGGCGAAGATCGACATGAGCGGCGTGCCCGCAGTCGGGGCCTGGATGCAAAAGTGCCTCGGGCGCGACGCCTTCAAGAAGGCCCGCAGCCTGCCGTAGATCACGACCATCGGGCGGCGGGGCGCCCGACGTCCCGCCGTCCGTCAGTGCACAGCTCACGATTCGGAGGAGGCCTATGGATCGCAACCAGCTTGTCACGCTCAGCCGCCGCTTCCTCGATGCCTTCAACCGCAACGACCTCGACGCCGTGATGGCGTTCTTCGCCGACGACGCCGTCTATGACGAGTTCAACGGCAAGCGCAACGTCGGCAGGGCCGCGATCCGCGCCGCCTTCGAGCCACAGTTCGCCGGGCGCTGGGGCGCGATGAAGTTCCTCGACGAGGACCTGTTCGCCGATGCCGAGACGGGCAAGGTGATGGCGAGCTGGCGCTGCACGCTGCTGATGAAGGGCGAGCCAACCTTTTGGCGCGGACTCGACCTGCTGCACTTCCGCGGCGACAAGCTGGTGCAGAAACTGACCTACGCCAAGGCCAAATCGCCGCTGTTTGGCGAGTAACGCACATCGATTCCCGCGCGCCGCGGGCTCGGTTCGGTTAGCGTGCGGTGCGAAGCGTGTCGAGGCCCACGGTGGCGAGGCGGATCCGCCGCGCTTGCTGCGCTCTTGCAACGCATGCCCCCGCGCGTCTCATCCGCGCCGTCCTTTTCTGACCCAATCTAATCCCTGCCACGCGCGCGGCATGGCATAGCGCATGCTCGCTGCGCTTTCCACGCCGGCGTCGCTCGCTCGAGCCGGCGCAATCACGCACCGCAGGTGCCTAACTTGGGAGGACAGAGAATGAACGGAGCATGGTCGCGCCATGCGGGGGTACGTCTGTTTGCCGGTTCCCTGGTAGCTTACGCGCTGCTTGCGCTGGCCGCACCGCGCGCCGCTCGCGCCGACGGCGAGCATCACCGGCGACTGAACGTACAGTGGGTCAACCATTTCGACCTGTTGCCGGGAGATCCGTCGGTGACTTCCACCTCCGCGCTCTCGACCAGCTCGGGCGTAGGCAGCGGACTTACGGGGCTCGTCATCACTTCGAGCACGCTTGGCGACACCGATTCGTTCAACGGCAACAAAGTGGTCCAGATGGCGCTTGAGCTGCAGCAGAAGACCACCATCTTCGGCGTCCATCTGTGCTACGAGCTGTCGGATCCGGGTCCGAACGGCAGCTTCATCGATCAGATCCGGCTTGCCCAGGTCCAGGATCCGCCGAGCACTGCGCTGGTGCTGCTCGACGACCCGACGCAGCAGGATGCCAGCGGGCCGACCTGCGTCGATAGCGCCCTCGCTTCACCCCCGATCCAGTCGAAAAACGGCTCGGTGCTGCTGAGCCTGCGCATCCAGACCGGGAACACCGCCGACAAAATTGTCGTGCGCGCGCTCGGATTGCTGGTTAAGCCGCAGGACTGAGCAAACCGGATTTTCGGGATGAAGACGGCGGCGCGGCGGCCAGAGGGGCTGCCGCGCCGCTTTTTCATTGCTCCATCTTGGTGCTAATGACTAGGCAGGAGGCCACCACGATGGGAGTGCTGTCAGGCTGTAGAATCGTCGAGTTCGCCGGCATCGGACCGGCACCGATGTGCGCGATGCTGCTCGCGGACATGGGCGCCGAGGTCCTGCGCATCGACCGTGCCGAGGACGCCAGCCTCGGCATCCAGACCGAATCCAAGTACAACCTGCTTGGCCGCAGCCGCCGCTCGGTCGCGGTCGATCTCAAGCGGCGTGAGGGCACCGAGCTTGCCCTCAAGCTGATCGAGAAGGCCGACGCGCTGATCGAGGGCTTCCGCCCGAAGGTAATGGAACGCCTGGGACTCGGGCCCGACGTGTGCCTGGCGCGCAATCCGCGCCTGGTGTACGGGCGGATGACCGGATGGGGCCAAGAGGGGCCGCTCGCCCTCGCCGCCGGCCACGACATCAACTACATCGCGCTCACCGGCGCGCTTCATGCGATTGGGCGCAAGGGCGAAGCGCCGGTTCCGCCGCTCAACCTGGTCGGCGACTTTGGCGGCGGCGGGGTTTACCTCGCGCTGGGAGTAGTCGCCGCGATGTTCGAGGCGAGCAAGTCGGGCAAGGGCCAGGTGGTCGACGTCGCAATGATCGACGGCGCGGCCTCGCTGATGACGGCGATCTACGGCCTGTTCGGCGCGGGGATCTGGAGCGACAAGCGCGGCGAGAACATCCTTGATACCGGCTCTCACTACTACAACGTGTACGAGACCAGCGACGGCAAGTACGTCGGGATCGGCTCGATCGAGAGCAAGTTCTACGCCGAGCTGCTGCGCCTGACCGGGCTGGAGGGCGAGAAGCTCCCGCGCCAGAATGACCGTGCCGCATGGGAGGCGATGCAGCAGCGCCTGCGCGCGATCTTCAAGACCAAGACGCGTGACGAGTGGTGCCGCATCATGGAGGGCAGCGAGGTTTGCTTCGCCCCCGTGCTGAGCCTCGAAGAGGCGCCCAAGCATCCGCACAACCGCCATCGCTCGACCTTTGTCGAGTACGAGGGCGTGGTGCAGCCGGCGCCGGCGCCGCGTTTCCTGCGCACGCCGAGCGCGATTCAGCGCCCGCCCGCGCGCCCCGGCGAGCATACGGAGGAGGCACTGCGGGATTGGGGCTTCAGCACCGTGGAGGTCGAGCGGATGCGCGCTGCCGGCGCGATCGGCGTGCGTGGAGCAGAACCCCGAAAAGCGATGGGCGCCTAGACCGGACCTGCCGCAGTGGCTGCGCGCGCTGTGCGAGCGCGTTGCCGCGCGGCTCATCCGGGTCCAGGGCATCGAAGCGATCGCACTTGGCGGCTCGTGGGTGCGCGGGATTGCGCGGCCCGATTCGGACGTCGATATCGCGCTCTACTACGAGCCCGACGCCGCCTTCTCGCCCGAGGAGCTCGACACGGCGGCATCAGAGCTTGACGATCGCCACGCCCAGCGGCTCGTCACCAGCTTCGGCGACTGGGGCGAGGGGGTGAACGGCGGCGGCTGGCTCGTGATCGACGGCCGCCAGGTGGATTTCCTCTATCGCAACCTTGCCCGCGTGCGCGAGGTAATCGGGCTCTGTGGCGACGGCAAGCCCGGAGCGGTTTATCAGCTCGGCCATCCGCTGGGCTTCCAGACCCAGATCTACGTGGGCGAGATTTTCTTTTGCCGGCCGCTCCACGACCCCGGCGACGAGCTTGCGCGGCTCAAGCGGCTGTGCGCGCAGTATCCGGCGGCGATGCGCCGCGCGCTTATCGAAAAGCATCTGTTCGACGCCCGCTTCGAAATCTCGATCGCGGCCGGGCCGGCGGGCCGCGGCGACACGATGTACGCCGCGGGATGCCTGTTCTGCGCGGCCGGCCTGATGACGCTGGTGCTCTACGCGCTCAACCGCCGCTACTACGTCAACGAGAAGGGCGCGTTCGCCGAAAGCCGTGGATTTGCGATCAAGCCGACCGGCTTTCACGACGCGGTCGAGGCCGTGCTCGCCCGCCTCGGTGGCGCGCCGGATGAACTGGCGGCAAGCGCGGCCGCGATGGGCTCGGCGTTCGCCTCGCTCGAGGAGCTATGCGGCCGCGAGCTCGCAGCGTCCGGGTGAGCCCTCATGTGCGCTCGCCCACGCGCGCCGCGTTGAGCAGCGCGGGCAGCTCGTAATTGACCAGCTCGCCGATGCGCGCGATCGTGAGGTCCGCTGGCGGATAGCCGGCGACGTCGGCCCCGTGCGCGTAATGGCCCTGGCGCGGAAAGACCGTGGTCACCCGCACGCCCCATACCTTCTTCACCGCCGTCAGGATCCGAATCTTGTCGTCAACCAGCACATAGTGCGCGGCCGGATAGCGCCGCTCGACCTCGCCCAGTTCCTGCTCCTTGTGGATGTAAATGAGCACCCGGCCCTCGACCGCCTCGAACAGCCCCGAGCGCGCGACCTTGCGCGGCTGGAAGACCACGTCGCCGTCTGAGAGGATGACTGTCGGCCCGAAGGCTCCCAGATGATCGATCACGTCGAGCGAGCCGGGATAGAGCCGGTTGGCGAACGGGTAGTCCACCAGGTAGGCGGAAACGGCCAGCAGATGGGTGTCGTGTGGATGCTCGACGCGATAGCGCTGGAGCGCACCGAGGTAGTCCGCGTAGCCCAGCTCCTGGCGCAGCGCCTCGAAGATCGTCCAGTAGCGCTCCTGCGGCCCGGCGCCGACTTCGCGGACGAGAAAGCGCTTGAGGTCTTCGGTCACCCGGTCGTTGTCGAGCAGCGTGTTGTCCACGTCGAGCAGGAAGACGACCGGACTGGGCGAATCGATCGGCGGTGTCATCGCGAGCCTCGGTGTTTTCGGGATGCGCGCGCGGGCGGCCACGCCGGCGATATTTGGCGCGGTTCCCGTCGTACGGATTTTACGCTATCAGGCTGCATGGCCCTATCCGATGGCTGAGGGGCCCGCATCGCGCGATGAAATTCCACGAGGGCGAAATCGCGGTACAGACGCGCGCCGGCGGACGCGAGATGGCGGCCAAGATCGGCGGCGGCATCCGCGCCACCATCGCGCCCGAGCGGTGCGAGTTTGTCGCGCGCCAGCCACTGGCGGTCCTGGGAACGATTGACCAGGCCGGCCGCCCATGGGTATCGGTCATCACTGGCGAACCCGGCTTCATGCGCGTGCTCGAAGGCGACACCATGCGAATCGCCGCGCTGCCGCCCGTCGGCGATCCGCTGCTCGGCAATCTCAACGGACGGTCCCACGTCGCGATGCTAATCCCGGAGTTTGCAGCGCGCCGACGACTGCGGCTCAATGGCTGGGGCCAGATCGCCGACGGCGCCGCCATCATCGTGCGTCCCGAGCAGGTGTACGGCAACTGCCCGCGCTACATACAGGCGCGCGTGTTAGTCGGCAGGCAGGCTTGGTCCGCCACCGGGGGATCATCAGCCGCGGTCAAGTGCAAGCAGCTCTCGCCCGAGCATCAACGGCTCATCGCACGCGCCGACACGATGTTCATCGCGACCGACCATCCCAGGGCCGGCGCCGACGTCTCCCATCGCGGCGGCAATCCCGGCTTTGTGCGCGTAATCGACGCCGGCCGCCTCGCGATCCCCGACTACGCGGGCAACCGGATGTTCAACACGCTGGGCAATATCGCGGCCAACCCGCGCGCGGGGTTGTTGTTCGTCGATTTCGAAAGCGGACGCACGCTCCAACTGACCGGTCTGGCCGCGATCGACTGGCATCCGGCGCGGGCGGCGGCGATTGCAGGCGCCGAGCGCGTGGTCGACTTCACGCTCGACGAGGCGATCGACAATCCGCACGGCTTTGCCCTGCGCTATACTCTGCGCGACTACTCGGAATTCAATCCTTAGCGTCCCCGGCCATCCCGCGCGCCCTGCGCAGGCCCGCGCCACCGCAGGGGCCGGCGCGATTAAAAGGGTTCCCCCGTTATCGAAAAAGCGCGGGGCGGAACCAGAGCACCGCCCCGCCGATTGCCCTACCGCCGTGCGACAGGCCAGCTACTTTTCGAAGACGAACTTGCCGCCGCGGCGCACGATGTGCCCGGAGGTCGGTCCGGCGAAATGGGTGCCGATGACGTGCACCGGCTGGTCGCAGTAGCGCTCGACGAACTTTCTGCGCGTATCGGAGGCCATCGCCGGGTCGGTGTCGAACTCGCAGACCCACTCGGGATGAGCGACCTGGATCGGATGGTGGATCATATCGCCGGTGATGACCGCGTTCTCGCCGCGCGAGGAGATCCGCACACTGGTATGGCCCGGCGTATGGCCGGGGGTCGGCTCCAGCCAGACCTCGCCGGTCAACCTGCGCCCCGGCTCGACCAGCTCGGCCTGCCCGGCCTCGATCACCGGGCGCACCGAGTCGTCGATGGGCAGCTTGAAGTCGGCCAGACCATCGAACTTCGACCAGTGCTCCCACTCGCGCTCGCACATCATGTAGCGCGCCTTGGGGAAGGTCGGCTGCCAGCGCCCGTTGACCAGCATCGTGTTCCATCCGACGTGGTCGAGATGGAGATGGGTGCAGACGACGGTGTCCACCGAATCGCGCGACACGCCGGCCTTTTCAAGATCGGCCAGAAACGGCGTGTGCAGCATGTTGAAGTCCTTGAAATTGGGGCGCGGCTTGTCGTTGCCGACGCAAGTATCGACGATGATGCGCCGGCCCTCGGATTCGACCAGCAGGGCGTGAATGCTGAGCAGGATCTTGCCGCTGTCGTCGATGAAGGGGGCGAGCCATTCGCGTTCGCCCTTGATCGCGTCGACGGTCGCGTTGGCGGTGATCATGGTGCCCGGCCATACCGGCTGCTGTTCCTGGAGCCTGGTGATCCGAACGTCGCCGATTTTCCAGCTTTGCATTGGGCTACCTCCACGGGTTTGTTGAGCGCGCCTAACTTAGCCCGCCCGCGCGCACACGGCAAACGCGGTGCCTCACCTCTCCCTGGCCCTTCCCTCGGAGTAGAGGAGCGAACCAGGCCCCCATTGTGCAGGGCGCGGTCAGCTTACCATGTGTCGATGCAGGTGCGCTTCTTGCCCGTGCGCGGGGCAGGCGGCGGCGCGCTGCGCAGCGCCGTCATTATCCATTTGCGCGAGTCGAGCGGGTCGATGACGTCGTCGAACTCGAAGTGCGAGGCGACGTTGAGCGCCTTGCCCGACTCATACATCTTGGCCACCATCTTGTCGAACAGCGCCTTGCGCTCGGCCGCATCGTCGACCGCCGCCAGCTCGTTGCGGTAGCCGAGTTTCACGGCCCCCTCGAGCCCCATCCCGCCGAACTCGCCGGTCGGCCATGCCACGGTGAAGAACGGGGCCTTGAAGCTCCCCGCCGCCATCGCCTGCGCCCCCAGCCCGTAGCCTTTGCGCAGGATGATCGTGAAACACGGCACGCTCAGGCTCGCGCCGATGACGAACATCCGCGCCGCGTGCCGCACCAGCGCGGTCTTCTCCACCTCCGGGCCCACCATGATGCCGGGCGTGTCGCACAAAAACAGGATCGGAAGGTCGAAGGCGTCGCACAGCTGCATAAAGCGGGCGGCCTTGTCCGCCGCCGCGCTGTCGATCGCGCCGGCCAGATGGACCGGGTTGTTGGCGACCAATCCCAGCGGACGCCCTTCGACCCGGATGAGCGCGGTGACCATCCCCAGCCCGAATTGCCGGCGCAACTCGAGCACCGAGCCGCGATCGGCGAGCGTCTCAATCACGGCGCGGACGTCATAGACGCGCAGGCGGTTTTCCGGAATCAGTCCGCGCAGCAGGCGCTGGTCGGCGCACTCCCATCGCGGAAGCGGCCCTTGGAAATAGCTGAGGTACTTCTTGGCGACGCGCACTGCTTCGGCCTCGTCGGCGACCGGCACGTCGACCACGCCGTTTGGCACCTGCACCTCCATCGGACCGACCTCCTCGGGCCGGAAGATGCCCAGCCCGCCCCCCTCGATCATCGCCGGCCCGCCCATCCCGATATTCGACCCGGCGGTCGCGATGATCACGTCGCAACATCCGAGCAGCGCCGCGTTGCCGGCGAAGCATCGCCCCGAGGTTATCCCGACCAACGGCACCAGCCCGCTTAGCCGCCCGAAATAATGGAACGCCATGCAATCGAGACCGGCGAAGGCGAGGCCGTCGGTGTCGCCGGGACGTCCGCCCCCGCCCTCGGCGAAGACCACCACCGGCAGCCGCCATTTCTCGGCGAGCTCGAAGAGGCGGTCCTTCTTGCGATGGTTCTGCGAGCCCTGGGTGCCGGCGAGCACGGTGTAGTCGTACGACATCACCGCGCAGCGCGAACGCGACTCGTCGAACAGCTCGCCGTTGACGCGGCCGATGCCCGCGATCATCCCGTCGGCCGGGGTACGCTTTATCAGGTCCTCGATCGAGCGGCGCCGGCGCTGCGCCGCGATCACCAGCGGCCCATACTCGACGAGGCTGCCCGGGTCGCAGAGATCCTCGATATTCTCGCGCGCGGTGCGTTGGCCGGTCCTGCGCCGGCGCTCGACGGCGTCGGGGCGCGCGGCGTCGAGTCCGATGTGGTGGCGCTCGTGCACGGCGGCAAGGTCGGGCCGGATGTAGTCGGGATCGACGGCCTCCGCCGCCTCGCTTTCGGCGACGGAGACTTCGGCCTCCTCGATGAAGGCGAGCGGATGGCCCTCGAAGACGGCGTCGCGCTCGGCGACCGCGATGCGGCGGACGATTCCGCTCACGTGGGCGCGGATGACGTGCTCCATCTTCATCGCTTCCATCACGAAGAGCTGGCGCCCGCGATGGACCTGGTCGCCCTCGCGCACGTCGATCGAGACGATCGTGCCTTGCATCGGTGCCGCAACCGCAACCGTCCCCGGCGGCCCGGCGATCGCGGGGATGGGCGCGGGCGCGCCGCCCGCGGACAAGGCGAACGACGCGGTCGGCGCCGCTGCGGCGCCGCTTTTGCCGTGATGGAGCACGGCGAGCGGATCGACCGAATCGATCCGCGCGCCGGCAAGCCGCGGCGCTCCCGCGGCCGAGGCCCGCGCGCCCGCGCCGCCGTCGAAGAAGAGCCGCCGATGGTGCGCGTCGGCGGGCGCGACCAGCTCCGCGATGTGGTCCTCGATGAAGTTGGTGTACAGGCGGTTGGCGGCGAAATCGGGATGGCGCAGCAGGTTGAGGAGGAAGCCGATATTCGTCGCCACGCCTTCGATCCTGAGCTCGCACAGCGCCCGGTAGGCCCTCGCGATAGCGGCCGAGAACTCCGACGACGGTGAATGCGCGATCAGCTTGGCGAGCAGCGAGTCGAAGTTCGGACTCGTCGTGTAGCCGGCGTAGGCGAAGGTGTCGACGCGCACGCCCGGCCCCGAGGGCGGCTCGAAAGCGCTCAGGGTGCCGCCCGCCGGGCGCGTGCTGCCGTCCGCGCCCATCGACTCCATGTTGATGCGGAGCTGGATCGCATAGCCGCGCGGAGCCGGAACCTCCGCCTGGCACATCCGCAGTTCCTTGAGCGTCGCGCCCGCGGCAAGCTCCAACTGGAGCCGGACAAGGTCGATGCCAGTGACTTCCTCAGTCACGGTGTGCTCGACCTGGAGGCGCGGGTTGGCCTCGATGAAGGCGAAGGCCGGCTCGGCGTCGGGCGCCGAAGCGTCAACCAGGAACTCGAAGGTGCCGAGGTTGTTGTAGCGTGTGGATTCGGCGAGCTGGACCGCGGCGTTGAGCAGGCGTACGCGCAGCCGCTCGGGCAGGCCGGCGCTGGGCGCGATCTCGACGAGCTTCTGATGGCGCCGCTGGATCGTACATTCGCGCTCCCATAGATGGATGGCCGCGCCGGTCCCGTCGCCGACGATCTGGACCTCGACGTGCCGCGCGCGCGGCATCAGGCGCTCGACGTACACGTCGGGATTGCCGAAGGCGGCGCGCGCCTCCGACTGGCATCGTTTGTAAGCCTCCTCGACGTCGTCGAGCCGATGCACCACGCGCATTCCGCGCCCGCCGCCGCCGCTGACTGCCTTGATCACCATCGAGCCGCCGCCGCCCATCGCGGCCAGGAACTCGCGCGCCTCCGCCAAGGTGGTCGCGCCGGCGCTGGCCGGCAACACCGGTATGCCGCATCGCTCGGCCAGCGCGCGCGCCTTGACCTTGTCGCCGAACAGTTCGAGCATCTCGGGCCGCGGCCCAACGAACATCATCCCCTCCTCGGCGCAGCGGCGCGCGAAAGTGGGATTCTCGCTGAGGAAGCCGTAGCCCGGATGGATCGCGTCGCATCCGGCAGCGCGCGCGACGGCGACGATCTGCTCAATGTCGAGGTAGGCGGCCGCGCCGATCCCGCGAAGCGCGCGCGCGTCGTCGGCCTTGCGCGTATGCAGCGAGCGGGCGTCGTCCTCGGAGAACACCGCGACCGTGCGGATGCCCATCTCGGCGGCGGCGCGCATGACGCGGATCGCGATCTCGCCGCGGTTGGCGACCAGGAGACTGTTCATGAACCGTGCCGTGACCTTTCCATTTTTCGATGTCGCCTGCGCTCGACCATCGAATCCTCGTTGAGATCTAGCACGCAACGCAAGTGCTCCCGAACCGCCTGCAAAGCGCGCATTGCAGCCCGGGCCTTGGATAGCGGCCGTTCACCGAGGCCCCTACCGCCGTGGCTCCCGGCCAGCGTACAATTTGGCTCAAGTGGCATGACCCCTACCGACAGTTGTATCGGCGGCGCGGCGTTCTCGCTCTACGTCCACATCCCCTACTGCCACTCGAAGTGTCCCTACTGCGACTTCAATTCGTACGCCGCTGCGAGCTGGCCCGAGGATGCCTATGTGCGCGCGCTCGCCAGCGAGATGCGCGGGCGGGCGGCCGAGCCGGCGTGGACCGGGCGCCGCGTCAAGACGATTTTCTTCGGCGGCGGCACGCCGTCGCTCTTCCGCCCGGAGTCGATCGCCACGGTTATCGCGGCGGCCGAGCGCAGCTTCGGAATCGAAGACGGCGCGGAAATAACGCTGGAGGCGAATCCGGGCACGGTGGACGGCGCGAAGCTGCGCGGTATGCGCGCCGCTGGGGTCAACCGGATAAGTTTCGGCGCGCAGTCGTTCAATCCGGCGACGCTCAACTTGCTCGGCCGCATCCACAGCGCCGACGACACCCGCACGGCGGTGCGCCTTGCCCATGGCGCGGGCTTCGCGCGGCTCAACCTTGACCTCATCTTCGCCGTCCCCGGGCAGAGCGTGGATGACGTGCTGGCGGATATCGAGGCGGCCGTCGCGCTTGGGCCGGACCATATTTCGGCCTACAACCTGACCTTCGAGGAGGGCACCGCGTTTTTCGCCGATATGAAGCGCGGACGCATCCGCCCGCTCGACTCGGACCGCCAGGCCGAGATGTACGCCGCCGTACGCCGTGAGCTGCCGCGCCGCGGCTACATGATGTACGAGATCTCCAATTACGCGCCGCTCGGCCATGAAGCGCGCCACAACCTCAGCTACTGGCGCGCGGAGAGCTACCTCGGCTTGGGCGCGGGCGCGCACAGCTTCACACACGCTTCAGGCGGCAGCCGGCGATGGTGGAACGAGCGGATGCCCGCCCGCTATATCGAGCGCGCGCTTGGGGAGGGTATCGCGGAGGCGGGTGCCGAGGAGGTTGACGCGCGGAGCGCGATGGGCGAATTCGTTTTCCTCAACCTGCGCCTGCGCGCGGGCTTCGCGCTCGGCGATTTCCAATCGCGCTTCAACTGCACCTTCGATGAGGTCTTCGGCGCGCGGGCCGCGCCTTTGGTCGAGGGCGGCCTGATTCGCCGCGAGGCGGGACGCGTCTTGCTGAGCGAGCGCGGGCTAGAGCTCGCCGACTCCATCTTCGCCGAGTTCGTCTAAACGCTGGCTCGGGCTCGCGACTGCTCAAATCAATACACCGGCAGGCTGGGACGCCCGCCCTGAGGCTGGCGCGATCAGTTGAGCGCGGCCGAGACGATCTCGGCGACGCGGGCGGGGGTGGTCAGGCGGATGAAGGGGCCGAGGCGGGGGCCGCGCTCCTGGCCAAGCAGCACGCGGTAGAGCAGCGGAAAAATCTGGCCCGGCTTGTCGTAGTGCGCGCGGCCGAGCTCGTAAATCGCCTTTTCGATCTCGTCGGCACCGGCGCCGGCGTGGCGCACGAGCCAGTCACGCAGCGCCGCGAGCTGCTCGCGCTCGCCGTCGCTCGGCGTGTAGGGGCGCTTGGTCGGCTCGACGAAGTCGCGGTAGAAGTTCAGCGCGCATTCCATCAGCGTCCGCGCCATCTTTGCGGTTTCCGGGTCGCCCTCGATTCCGGGGTCGTAGTGCGCAAGGTAGCGCCAGATGAGCTCGCGGTCGGCGGTGCCGAGCGCGGCGACCAAGTTCATGATTAGCCCGAAACGGAGGGTCGAGTTGAAGCGGCGCACGCTTTGGCTCTGGAGCACGAACTCCAGTTCCGAGTTGCGCCGCGCCGTCTCCGGCTCCGCCGCAGCCCATCGCTGGAGCGCGTCGAGATACTCGTCCACATACTGCGGAATCGCTTCGAGGAAGAGCTTGCGCGCGCGCCGCGGGTTGAGGATGAGGAAATATTTGAGCACCTCGATCGGCGCATAGCGCCGCCATTGCTCGACCCCGACCCCGCGCCCGATCGACTTGGAAACCTTGTGCCCCTCCTCGTCGAGATACATCTCGAACGGGAAGCCGAGCGGCGGCCGCCCGCCGAGCAGCCGCAGGATCTGTCCCGACAGCCGCGCCGAATCGATCAAGTCCTTGCCGTACAGCTCGTAATCGACCCCCAGCACGTACCATCGCAGCGCCCAATCTACCTTCCATTGCACCTTGGCCCTGCCGCCGAGCACGCTCTGTTCGCCGCCAAAGCCGCATCCGTGGGAGCCGCCGAAGCTGCGCTCGCAGGAGAATTCGACCGTGGCGCGCTCGGGATGGTACGCGGTCACGAGGGTCGAGTTTATCTGACCGCACGCCGGGCAAAGCGGCATGAACGGTGACCATCCGCGCCGGTTCTCCTCGCGCAACGTCGGCGTGACGATCCGGATAATCTCGTCGTGCCTAGCGAGGATGAGGCGCAAGGCGTCGTCGAAGCGTCCGCCCGCGTACACCTCGCTCGAGCGCATCAGCTCGTATTCGACCTCGACCGGCGCCAGGAACTCCGCCAGCAGCCCGATCATGTGGCCGGCGAAGCTCGGATGGCAGTCGCCGAACGGGTCGGGGATGCGCGAGACGGGCTGGCCGAGGTAGCGGGCGGTCGGCTCGCGGTTGGGGATGCTCTCGGGCACCTTGCGCAGGCCGTCCATGTCGTCGATGAAGACGATGAGGCGACTGGGATGGCGGTAGGCGGGGTTGTCGGGCTCGACGGCGGCCAGCACCTTGAAGGCGTGCTGGACGTAGGCCGGGCGCAGCACCTCACCCATCGTGCCCAGATGGGGCAGGCCGGAGGGCCCGAAGCCGCTTTCGAAGATTACCGCGCGCGTCGGCGGATAGTCGGCGACACGCAGGGCGAGCCGGCGCGCCTCCTCGTAGGGCCACAGGTCAAGTAGCTTGCGCTCCGCCGCCATCGCCACTTCATTCATTCCCTGCCCTTGAGCACACGCGCGACCGCCTCGTGCAGCCACGGGTCGATCTGGAGGTCGCGGGATTTTTCCGAGGCCAGACGCAGCTTCACGCCGCAATTAGCGCAGATTAACGCTTCTTGACGAAAGCCGCCCCGATCTTCCACGCTCAGCCGCAGGAACCAATCCTTTATCGGACGCCGGCAGAGTTCGCAACTTTGTTCGTCGGTCGCCATCTGACATCCGCCTCCGCCGATGGTTACTGTTATATCATTGATGGACGGGGACGGGCGTGTTAAGGGTGTGGTCCATAGCAGTGACCATCCCCACGCAACTGCAAGCGTTTAACCTGGCATAAAGCTCTGAGCTGTCGGCGCCCGTAGCCCTATGCTGCGCGCGGGCCCGGGCGTTTCCCCTTGCATGGACGAATCCTACACCAAACAGAAGATCAAGGAGCTGCGCGCGCTGGTCTCCGAAGGCGACCGCGTCGCAATCCTGTTGCAGGACGATCCCGACCCCGACGCGATGTCGAGCGCGATCGCGTTGCGCGCCCTGCTCGGGCGCAACAAGCTGACCACGCCGATCTTCAGCTTCACTCCGGTCACCCGCCCAGAGAACAAGACCATGACCCACCTGCTCGAGATCGAGATCGCGCCGGCTGACACCGAGGAGTTGGCGGCCTTTGACCGGGTGGCGATGGTTGATGTGCAGCCGCCCTACTTCAACGGGCGCCTGCGCCGCGCTGACATCGTCATCGACCACCATCCCGGCTATCCGCCGAGCACCGCTGCCTTCCAGGACGTCCGCCCCGGCTACGGCGCCACCGCGACCATCATGACCGAGTACTTGATCGCGGCCGACGAGCGGATAAGCGAGCGTCTGGCCACCGCCCTGCTCTACGGCATCCGCAGCGACACCCTGATGCTCAAGCGCAAGGTGACCGACGCCGACATTCAGGCCTTTACCCATCTCTATCCCCACGCCAATTACAACCTGCTGCGCCAGATCGATCGGCCCGAACTGCCGACGCGCTTCGCCCGCGTGCTGGCGAGCGTGATGCGCCGCTTCGAGGTGCGCGACGGCGTCGCCCTGATCCATCTCGGGCGGGTCGAGCGCGACGACCTGATCGTCCAGATGGCCGACTTCTGTCTGCAATTCGAGAACGTCGAGTGGACGGTGGTCTCGGGCAAGCTCGGCGACAACCTGGTCATCGCCGTGCGCAACCACGGGATTGGGCGCGGCAACGCGGGCGAGGTTGTGCGCCGGTTGTTTGGCGAAATCGGCAGCGCCGGCGGCCATCGCAACATGTCCAAGGCGGTCATCCCGCTCAAGGCCTGGCGCGCGCGCGAGGGCTCGCTGCGCGACCGCGCGATCGAAGAGCGCCTGCGCGCGCTGTTCGAAGCCCAGCTCCACGGCGAACACGACCACGATTCCAACTAGCCTCGCGCGCCGCCGGATCGCGCGCGGCCGGCGCGCCGCAACGCGGAACGCCTCCGTGGTTTACCACCTGCGCGCATGCGTCTATCGTGTTGAGGATGGGTGTGGTGGAGGCGACAGTGCAGGTGACCAACCGCCTCGGGTTGCATCTGCGTGCGGCGACCAAGCTCGCCGAGACCGCGCGCCGCTTCAACGCCCAGATAACCGTCACCACCGACGGCGGCAAGGCCGACGCGCGCAGCGTTATCAACCTGATGATGCTCGGTGCAGCGCAGGGCGCGCGGCTGAAGTTGCGCGCCGAGGGCGAGGAGGCGCGCGCCGCGCTCGACGCGGTGCGCCGGCTCGTCGAAGAGCGCTTCGGCGAGGACTGAGCGCGCGCAGGGCTGACCGCGGCGCGCGCCGCGGTCAGCGCCCAGCGCCTTGATCAGGCGGCATGGGTTGGTTATACCAAGGCATCATTTTTTTGTTCTGGACGGAAAATTCTGATCGATTCGGGCGCTGTGCGGCAGCCCTGAGCCGTGGCCGCGCGGCGGGCCCGAGACGCATCGCCGCAGCGCCGATGAGGCTGCGCCACGCCGAAGCCGCCGTTGACCGAGGCCGGCTGCCTTCCAAGGAGACAACCGCGAATGCCGCTTAAGGACTTCCTCTTCACTTCCGAATCAGTGGCCGAGGGCCACCCGGACAAGATGTGCGACCAGATCTCCGACGCGGTCCTCGACGCGCTCATCACCGAGGATGCCGACTCGCGCGTCGCGCTGGAGACCCTGGTCAAGACCGGGCTCATCGTGCTCGCCGGCGAGATCACCAGCCGCGCCCATCCCGATTTCGCCAAGATCGCGCGCCAGACCGCGCTCGAGATCGGCTACAACCATATCGACACCGGCTTCGACGCCAACACCGCCGCGGTGCTGACCGCGATCGAGCCGCAGTCGCCCGACATCTCGCAGGGCGTCACCGAGGGCGAGGGACTGCACAAGGAACAGGGCGCCGGCGACCAGGGCCTGATGTTCGGGTTCGCCTGCGACGAGACGCCCGAGGCGATGCCGTTGCCGATCGCGCTTGCGCATCGCCTGATGGAAAACCTCGCCGGGCTGCGCCATCAGGGCAAGGCCGACTTTCTGCTCCCCGACGGCAAGAGCCAGGTTACCGTGCGCTACGCGGGCGGACGCCCGGTCGAGGTCACCACCGTGGTGGTCTCCGCGCAGCATAGCCGCGGCGTCGGCCACGCCACGGTCCAGGAAGCGATCATCGAGGAGCTGATCAAGCCGACCATCCCCAAGCAGTTCCTGACCAAATCGACGGTCTTTCACGTCAACCCAACCGGTAGCTTCGTGATCGGCGGGCCGCATGGCGACTGCGGCCTGACCGGGCGTAAGATCATCGTCGACACCTACGGCGGCTACGGTCGCCATGGCGGCGGCGCCTTTTCAGGCAAGGACCCGAGCAAGGTCGACCGCTCGGCCTGCTACATGGCGCGCTACGTGGCCAAGAACGTGGTCGCCGCCGGGCTCGCCGCCAAGTGCGAGATCCAGGTCGCCTATGCGATTGGCGTGGCTGAGCCGGTCTCGATTCTGATCGACACCTTCGACACCGGCGCCGTGCCCGACCACAAGCTGGCCCCGGCGCTGCGCGAGCTGTTCGATTTTCGCCCCGCCGGGATCATCCGGACGCTGGGGCTGAAGCGTCCGATCTACAAGGCGACGGCCGCTTACGGCCACTTCGGCCGCACGCCGCGCGCAGGCCTGTTCCCCTGGGAGCAGACCGACATGGTGGACGCCCTGCGCAGCGCCTTCGGGCTCAACGGCGGCCGCTGATCCGCGGGCGGCACGGCCCGCGCGCGCCGCCGCATCACACATTTTCGGAGCACCCCCACTGATGGAAGCAAAGAGCCTCAAGCGTAAAGTTCTGTCCACGGCCTCGCGCAACGGCGCGCGCGCCGCCGCCTACGACGTGCGCGACCTCAAGCTCGCCGCCGGCGGGCGCCAGCGTATCGAGTGGGCCGACGAGCAGATGCCGGTGCTGCGCCGCATCCGCGAGCGCTTCGCCCGGCAGAAGCCGCTGCGCGGCCAGCGTCTCGCCGCCTGCTTGCACATCACCACCGAGACCGCCAATCTGCTGCGCACGCTCAAGGCGGGCGGCGCCGAGGTCGTCTGCTGCGCCTCCAATCCGCTCTCGACCCAGGACGACGTCGCCGCCGCGCTGGTCAAGGAGTACGGCATCCCGGCCTTCGCCATCCGTGCCGAGGATCGCGACAGCTACTACCGCCATCTGCGCGCCGTCCTCCAGCGCCATCCGACGATCACGATGGACGACGGCGCCGATCTCGTAAGCCTGCTGCACACCGATTTCCTCGACCAGGCGGAGGAGGTGCGGGCCTCGATGGAGGAGACGACCACCGGCGTGATCCGGCTGCGCGCGATGGAGCAGGACGGCGCGCTGCGCATCCCGGTGGTCGCGGTCAACGACGCGCAGACCAAGTTTCTCTTCGACAACCGCTATGGCACCGGGCAGTCCACGATGGAGGCGATCGTGCGCGCCACCGGCGTGCTGGTCGCGGGCTCGGTGCTGGTGGTGTGCGGCTACGGATGGTGCGGGCGGGGCGTCGCGATGCGCGCGCGCGGGCTCGGCGCCAACGTAATCGTCACCGAGGTCAACCCGATCCGCGCCTTGGAGGCGGCCCTCGACGGCTTCCAGGTGATGCGGATGGCGGAAGCGGCGCGGGTGGGTGACATCTTCGTCAGCGTCACCGGCGACCGCGAGGTTATCGCGGCCCATCACCTCGCCACGATGAAGGACGGCGCGATCGTATGCAACGCCGGCCACTTCGACGTCGAGATCGACCTGCCCGGGCTGCGCAAGCTCGCGCGCAGAGTCGAGCGCCATCCCCTGCGCGAAGTCGAGACCTACCACCTGCGCAACGGACGGCGGCTGTTCCTGCTCGGCCAGGGGCGGCTGGTCAACCTCGCCTGCGCCGAGGGCCATCCGGCGCAAGTGATGGACATGAGCTTCGCCACCCAGGCGCTGGCCGCCGAGTGGGCGGCGGCGGCCCAGCTCGCGGTCAAAGTCCACAACGTGCCGCAAAAGATCGAGGACGAGGTCGCGAGCCTCAAGCTGGCCGCGATGGGGATCCGAATCGACCGCCTGTCGGCCGAGCAGAAGCAGTACCTCAGCAGTTGGCAAAGCGGCACCTGACGCGCGGCGCCCAAGCCCGCTCGGCGGCTATGAACTCGCGCGTAGCCGCGGCGCGCGGGGTCGCAATCCCGTTGCCCTTCAGACGGTGAGGGGCCACCCGCCCCCCCAAGCGGAATGCGACGCCCCCGAAGAGCAAACCTACAGCGTGCGAGCGGCCGGGGGCGGCGGCAGGCCGGCTTTGGAGGCCGACTCGACCGCGGCGGCGCGGAAGATTCCGTGCGCCATCGTCGACGTCGCCTCGGCCGCGCGGGCCGCGTAGATGCGCATCCGGGCCTCGTGCGCCGCCCGCGGGTCGGACGCCGCCGCTGCCGCCCAGTCGATAAGTTGCGCCGCGAGCGCGAGCTCGCCCGCCTCCAGCTTCGCCAGCGCCCGCCCGATTAGGACGTCGGCGCCGCCCGCCAGCGCCGCGACCTCGGCCGCGAGCGCGCGATGCGCTGGCGGTTTCAGATGTGAGGCCACGCCGTCGTACCATCCGCCCTCCAGCCGCCATACGTTGCGCACGATAAATTCAGGCTCGTCGTACACGGGCTGCAAATAGGGCTTCTCGGCGAGCGCCGCCGGCGGCTTGACGCTGTGCACGATGTCGTCGAGCGTCGCGCCGGCGTTCATCATGGCCAGCGTCTGGTCATGGAGGCTTTGCAGATAGTCGGCGGTGTCGCTCAGCATCTGGCGCACTCGCGCGGCGCCGAACACGGGTATCCCGTGGCCGGGGAGCAGCACCTCGGCGCCCGTCTTCGCCATCGCGCGCAGCGCCTCCGCCCATTCGCGCGCGTAACGCTGCGCCTTCTGCGGATTGCCCGCGTTGGGCGCGGCCCAGATGACGAAGTCGCCGGTCACCAGCACTTTGCGCGCGGGGATAAAGACCCAGCAGTGGTCGTCGGTCTCGCCGCGCGCGTGATGGCATTCCAGACGCGTCGCGCCGACCGCGACGTTGAGCTGATGATCGAAATAGGTATCGGGATAGACGTACTCCTGGGGCCATTGCACGGGGGCGCCGAACTGGCGCGCGTTGACAAGGCCGTTGTAGCCGGCGGTGCGCCGATAGCGGTCGAAGCGCGCGGCGACCGCGCGATGGCCGACCACGCGCGGGCGCGCGCGCCGCGCACTTTGCGCCTCGGCCACAAACGCCGCCATCCCGGCCGCATGATCGACGTGGCCGTGCGTATAGATCGCGGTGTGCACGCGCTCGTTCGACCATCGCCGCACCATCGCGAGCGTCTGGCCCTGGTTTTGGTGCGCGCCGGTGTCGATCAGGACCAGTCCCTCCTCGGTTCTAACCGCCGTGAGGTTGGCGAACCATCGCCAGAACATCACGGCCGGCGCGACCTCCTCGGACTCGCCGGTGGGCATCAACGGGTGGCGCTCGCGGATCGATAACGCGCCACTGAGAAGCTTCTCCGACTCTTCTCGAAACCCCATCGTTAATGGACCTCGCGCAAATTATCGGCGCCTTTGTTCGCCGCGTGCAAACGCGCGGCGCTCACAGGTCCGACCACAAGCGCGCGGCCGCCGCAAAGTTCCTCGGTTGCGCCGGGCGCGCGCAAAAAGTAAGATTTTTCTGGATTTTTTGCGCGCATAGACAATAGACAATTGTTCACCGGCATCATCGAAGACCTCGGCATCGTCGAGGAGATAACGCGCACGCGCAAGGGCGCGCTGCTCCGCCTGCGCACCGCCCTGCCGGTCGCACGCATCGCGATGGGCGAATCGATCGCGGTCAACGGCGCGTGCCTCACCGTGGTCGCCAAGGGCCGCGGCAGTATCGCGATGGACGTCTCGGCGGAAACGCTACGCCGCACGACGCTTGGAGCGCTTGTGGCCGGTGATCGGGTCAACCTCGAGCGCTGCCTGACGCTGGGCAAGTTGCTCGGCGGCCACCTGGTTTCCGGCCACGTTGACGGCGTCGGCCGGATCGTCTCGATCACGCCCGAGGGCGACTCGCGGCTGTACACGTTCGAGGTTCCGGCGGGGCTGGAGCGCTACCTGGTCGAGAAGGGCTCGGCCGCGATCGACGGCGTGAGCCTGACCGTGTTCGGCATCCGCGGACGGCGCTTCGACGTTGCGCTCATCCCGCATACGCTGAAGCTCACCACGCTGGGACGCAAAGGGCCGGGCGCGGCGGTCAACGTCGAGGCGGACATGATGGTCAAGTACGTCGAGCGCATCCTGGCGCCCCATCGCAACGGCGGCGCAGCCGCAAAGCCGGCGCGCCGCGCCGTGCGCCCGCGCCGGCGCAGGGCAGGAGCAGCGTCATGAGCCTGATGCAGATACCGCGCAAGATCGAATACGCGTTGCGGGCGATGATCTACCTCGCCGACCATCCCGAGGGCGTCGCGCGCGGCACCGAGATCGCGCGCCGCGAGCAGATTCCCAAGTACTACCTTGAGAAGGTGATTCGCGACCTGATGCATCGCGGGCTGGTGCGCGCGCGCCGCGGTCCCGGCGGCGGCTATCAGCTCGCCCGCTCCGCCGCTGCTATCACCTTCAAGGACGTGATCGAGGCGGTCGAGGGTCCGATCACGCTCAACGTATGCGTTGACGGCTCGAGTTCGTGCGCCTTGCAGCCGACCTGCCGGATGTTCCGGGTATGGGAGGAAGGGCAGCGCGTGCTGCTCGAAGTCTTCTCGCAGACCACGCTGCAGGAGATCGCATCCTCGCAGCCCACGGCCGCCCGGCTCGGACGCTTTGCCGCCGCCGACAAGGAAGTTATTGCGGCCGCCAAGGCCTGAGCGCATCCGCCGCCCGACCGATCGCATTGAGCGCCAGCGAAGCATCGATCAGCGAAGCCCCGGAAGCGACCGCCGGCGCCGCGCTCTTCAACGAGAAGTCCTTCTACCTCGAGGAGTTCTACGGCAAGAGCCTGCTGTTCGCGCTGGTTCCTCCCAGCGGCGAGCGGCTGGGCGAACTCGATTCGCTGGCGCGCACGCTGCGCGAGTTGCGCCGCAACCAGACCCGCGGCATCGTGATCGCCTCACGCAACGCGCTCGGCCGCGTGATGCGCCGACTGGGACGGCTCGCGCCGGCGGGCGAGCCGCCGGTCTTCAATCCGGCCGCCGGCCTGCGCTCGCGTCCCTACCCACCGGATTCGGCCGTCGCCCGCATCTGGCAGGGGCTGCGCACGGGCTCGATCGTGGTCGGCGCGGCGGACACCAACGATCCGATCGATCTGACAGTGTTCGCTCAGGAACTGGCCAGCCGCCTGCGCGTCTTCAAGCTCATCCTGCTCGACCGCCAGGGCGGCCTCACCGGCCGCGACGGCCGGCGGCTCTCGTTCGTCGAGCTCGGACGCATCGCGCACGCGCTGCGCGCCGACCGCGGCCGGCTGCGGCGCGCCGAGCTGCGCGCGGTGGCGCGGGCGCTCGGCGACGGCGTCGGCTCGGTCAACCTGGCCGCGCCGCGCGGCGTATACGAGGAGCTGTTCAGCTTCGTCGGCACCGGCACGCTGTTCACCGAGCGCCGCTACGGCTTCGTCCGCCCGATCTCGATCGACGACTTCGGGGAGGTCCAGGCCCTGATCGAGCGCGGCCAGAGCGAGGGCTACCTGCTCCCGCGCTCGCGCGAGGAAATCGCCCAGCTCTTGCCCTCGTGTTTCGGCTATCGCGTCGGCGACGAACATCTGGCGGGCGTATGCTCGCTGCTCACCGAGCCCTACCGGCGCGAGCGCGCGGGCGAGCTGACTGCGCTTTATACTCTCACCCGTTTCGCGGGCGAGGGCGTCGCCGCTGAACTGGTTAAGGAAGTCCTCAACGAGGCGCGCGCACGGCCGCTGCGCTACGTCTTCGCATGCACCGCGCAGGAGCGCGCCGCCAGCTTCTTTACCCGGCTCAAGTTCCGCCGCGTTTCGCCCAAGGACGTGCCGCTGGCCAAGTGGCGCGGCTACGATCGAGCGCGGATGGCGCGGCTGTTCATCTTCCGCTACGACCTCGCCTGACTGCGGGCCGCGCGCGATGAAATCCCGAGCACCCGGCGGCGCGCGCGACCGCTCCCGCGCGCGCGGACGGCCAAGGACGGCGCTGCGATGGCGTCTGGCGGCCGCCGCGGTGATCCTCGCCGCCGCCGCCGTCGCCCTCCATCGCCTCGATGCGGCCGAGGTATGCGGCGCCAACGAGGCCATCGAGGGAATCTTCGTCCAACAGATGGTCGAGCACGGCGTGCTGCTGTTCCCGCTGGAGAACGGGAACTCGCCGATGTACAAGCCGCCGCTCTTCCATTGGACCGCCTCCGCGCTCGACCGCCTCGCCGGCGCGCCCAAGGTTACCGCCTTCAACTTGCGACTGCCCTCGGCGCTGTACGCGATCGCGGGGGTGGCGCTGACGATCGTGTTCGCATGGTCTCCGTTGGGGGAAGGCGGCGCTTGCCTTGCCGGTCTGGTCCTTGCTGCCTCCTACCAGTACATGAGCCAGGCGCGGATTGGGCGGGTCGATATGGCGCTGTGTTTTTTCGAGACGCTCGCGCTGATGGCGTGTCTGTGGATGCTACCGGCGCCGCGCGCCGCGCCCTCCGCCGCGTCTGCGCAGGCGGCGGCGCAATCCGGCATTGGCGCGGCGGCGCGCTTCGGTGAAATCGCGATGCGCTACGTGTTCGCACTCGCGCTCGGGCTCGGCGTGCTCGCCAAGGGGCCGGTCGCGATCATTTTGCCGCTCGGCGCGATCGGCCTGTTCCTGCTGCGCGAGCGGCGGCTGAGCGAGCTATGGGAGTTGTTCACGCCGGGCAGCCTGTTCGTCGCGATCGTGGTGAGCCTGAGTTGGTACGCGGCGTGCGCGATGGGCGCGCGCTACGGATTTCTCAACCGCCAGCTCGGAAGCGAAAATTTCGGCCGCTTCTTCGGAGCGCTCGGCGCGATGCCGCCGTGGTACTACGTCAAGCCGCTGCTGCTGAACTCGGTGCCGCTGAGTCTTTTCACGCCGCTTGCTGTCGCCGCCGCCCTTCTTGGCTCCGGAGGCTCCTTTGCTTCGTCCAGGGCGATGGTTGGGGAGACGTCAGACGCTCGTGCTAGCAACAGCGCTGACGCCCCCGCCGGGGTGAGGTCGCACGCCATCCCATCCACACCCGCCGCGGATTTGGCCGCGCGCCTCTTCGCGACCTTCTGGATCGTAACCGTCGTCTTCTTCTCCATCGCCGCCTACAAGCGGCGCGCCTACCTGCTGCCGCTATGGCCGGCCTCGGCGTTCCTGCTGGCATGGGGCGCGCTGACGCTGGCGCGGCGCGCGCGACGGGCGCGCTTTGCGCCCGCGGCGCTCGGCGCACTATGCGCCGCGATGGTTGTGTTCAACTTTTTCTATCTACCGCGCCATGAGCGCGCCGGATGCGTCGGCGGCTCGTACGCCGTGGCGGCGGCGCGGATCAACCGGGTCGTCGGCGCCGGCGAGCCGCTCTACCTTTGGGGCTTCGAGGAGGATCCGGCGGCGCTGCTCTTCTATCTCGATCGCACCGCGCCGCTCATCGGCGGCAAGCTCGGCGACGCGCCGCCGGGCTACGTGATCGCGCCGGAGCGGCTATGGACGCGCGACCGCAGCCAGGCACTCGAGCTCACGCCGGTGCTGACCGTGGAGGTCGGCGGTGACCGCTTCGTCCTGCTGCGCCACGGCCCCGCTCTGGCGCTGGCTGCAAAGTGCGTCATTCCCGCGCGCATGTCTGCCGCGCAGGCGAAATTCCGCTTGCCCAAACATCCGGCCGGCCGGACGCCCGCCCGCCAAGACAAAACAAGAGGGATTCTGCCGAGGGCTACCGGCCTTTGAATTGCGGGGCGCGTTTTTCGAGGAACGCGCGCATCCCCTCCTGGTAGTCGGCCGTGCGCGAGGCATCGCCCTGCGCGATCGCCTCGGCCTCCAGCACGTCGGCCCACGCGCGGCCGATCGTCTTGAGCATGACACCCTTGGAGATGCGGAACGCCGCGGTCGGCCCGGCCGCGATCTCGAGCGCGAGCTTGCGCGCCGTCTCGGCCAGCTCGCCCGCCGCCACCGCGCGGTTCACCAACCCGCGCTCGGCCGCCTCGCGCCCGCTCAGCCGCCGGCCGGTGTAGATGAGCTCGAAGGCCAGATGGCGCCCGAGCAGATGGAGAAGGTGGAAGTGCCCGCCGGAATCGAGCACCGCGCCGAGCCGACCGAAGGGCGAGGAGATCTGCGCGTCCTCGGCCGCAATCACGATGTCGCAGGCGAACGCCAGTCCCAGCCCGCCACCCATGCATGCGCCCTGGACGGCAGCGATCGTCGGCCCCGGAAACTCGTAGATCCTCGTGAGCAGCGGGGTGAAGTCGTTGCGCAGAATTTCGGTCGCGTCCTCGTTGGCCGGATCGGCTTGTGAAAGATCGCGTCCGGCGCAAAAGGCGCGCCCCTCGCCGCGCAGCAGCACCGCGCGCGCCCGACTTTCGGCAGCCTCCTCAAGCGCCGCGTGCAGCTCGCGGATCATCAGATGGTTGATCGCATTGAGCTTGTCGGGGCGGTTGAGCACGATCTCGACCATCCCGCCCGCGCGCGCGACCCAAATCGTCTCGGCCATCGTGGGGTATCCTCCTGGGCAGAGTTGACCGGCCTCGCCGCCGACGCTTGCGCGGCGGTCGTGCTGGGTGGTTTATAGCAGACCCGCTGCTGAGCGGGAGCCGCGGCCTAGAAGACCGGGATAATGTCGGCGGCGGTGATGTCGCCGACGTCGACGCCCTCGAGGTCCAGCTCGGGAATCGCCGGGAATTTGATCCCCCAGTCGCCAACCACCTTCTTGACCTTGGCGATTGCCATCCGCCAGTTCTCGGCCTGCTCGTCGTAGCTCAGCACGCCGAGCCCGGCGTCGCGCGCGCAGTCGATCAGCACGCGATGATTGGGCAGGAAGTAGGGCGGCAACTCCCAGAACAGGTTGGGCGGCTCCCACAGGATCATCGAGAGAAAGACGAAGCCCGCGCGCAACTGCTTGGTGATGAGACTCTTGTAGTCGTCGGTCAGCCCCGGCCAGTCGTCCTCGAGCATCTTGAGGCAAATCGCCAGGTGACGGCTCTCGTCCTGACCCACTCGCGTGAAGACGCCCTTAAAAACCTCCGAGGTCGTTTTGCGCGACATCCCGTAGAACAGCGTCGAGGCCGCGACTTCGCCGAGCAGGAAGGAAGTAAAGAGCACCGAGAGCGGGTACTTGTCGAGCGAGGCCGAATAGCCACGCCAGTAGCGGGCGCCGTTATGGAACAGCCACTGGATGTTGTTGAGCGCAGCGCGCTCGAGCGCCGTGCGCGCCTCGAAGCGCAGCGGCCCGCCCGGCATCACGCGCGCGATCGCGCGCTGGCAGCACTCTTCGTGATTCACCTCGTCGCGGGTGACGCTGAAGAAGCACTTGCGGATCGGATCCTCGGCATGGACCTCGTAGGAGTGGATCATCGCCTTGGCGAAGACCGCAGGCCCCGAGCCGTCGAACACCGACAGCACCGCGTACCAGTACATGATCCCCAGCCGCTGCTCGGCAGTGAGGCGGGCCGGGTCGAGTTTGTTCCACGGCAGGTCGGAAGGGTTCCAGGCCTGGACCTTGGCCTTCTCATAGAGCGCGGCCAGCGACTCGGTCTTGACCTCCCATTCGAGCGGAAAGATGTTGGGCTGCGCGATCTCGGGCGCGGCTGCAAAGCCGCCCTCGGGGATCACCAGGTCCGCGGCGCGCGTGCCGTTGGGGTGATGCCTGTTGGTCCTGATCGCGGGGCTGCCGTCGGCCATCGCTGGTCCTCCTGCCGATGTTCTCCCAAAATCGACCGAACGGTCGGTTTAATTGAAGAATGCCGCCAATGCCGACCGGATGTCAAGCCTCGACGCGGCGCTCCGGCCGCCGCACCGACCGCGCGGGCACCTACATCCGGAATTCTGAAACCACGAAGTCGTGATCCGAAATCCGCGGGCCCCAGCGCGCGGCCTGCGCGGGCACGACCGCGGCCGAGCCCGCCACCGGCGTCAGCCCGCGCGCCGCGATCCAGTCCAGCTTTGGACGCCATTGCGGCGGCACCAGCCGGCTCGGCGCGAAGGTCGGCGCGCGCGCGACGTTGGCCCCATCGAGCACAAAGCCGTGTCCGCGCAGGCGCTCGAACAGCGGCTCGTACGGCTGCGGCGCGCGGAAACGCCGCGGCCTGACGAGCATCGTGGCCCCGGCTCGCACCAGCGCCGCGCGCACGCCCATGTCGAGCGTCGTCGTGTTAAGGTCGCCGCCGATCACAACCGGGTTGTCGGCGGCGAGCGCGCCGAGAAAGCGCTCCATCTGGAGCGCGCGCCCCGCCGGAGCGCATCGCCGCTCCAGATGCACCACCGCGATCGTCAGCCGGCGGCCGGCGACGCCGATAGTCGCCGCCAATCCGGTGGGCGTCCCGGGCATCCTGTAGTAACCCAGGAAACGCGGCCGGACATCGGGCAAACGAACTATGCGGAGATCGTCGAGCGGCTGGGCGCACAGGATCGCATTGCCGACCGCGCGGATTTCGCCGCCATCCTCCGCACGTCCGAACGCGGGGATGAAGGCGAAGCTCATCCCGAGCCGGGCAGCGAGTTCGGAGGCGAATTTCACGCGCCGATGACGCGGCACGCGCCAGCTCGCCTCGCACACGAGTATAGTGCCGGCGTCGGCCATCGACGGACGGCTCAGGCAGGCCGCGATCGCGCTTACGTTGGCGCCACCGCCGGCGTTGAAGACGACCACCTTGAGCGGCGAGCGTGCCGCCACGGAGGCGCGGTTCAGCGCGACAAGATCGAAGGGCGGCCCCGGGCGCGCGCTCGCATCGGCCCGCCGCAGCGCTTCCTGACCCGCCATCCCCGCCCCGTCTTCGCGCCGAGACCCCGCTCAGCCCGCGAGCTCGGCCTGGAGCGCGTCGAACGACGTGATCGGCGCGGTACAGGTGCGCTCGCGGCAGACGTAGGCGGTAAGCTTGCCGCCGACCTGGGCCTTGCCGCGCACCTGCTCGGGCAGACGGGTGTCGGAAGTATCGCGCGGGTCGGCGACGAACAGCGCCCGATTTGGCAGGTAGAACAGCCCGAGCCGCTCCATCCACTCGATCAACTCCGGCGCGCCGCGCTCGCCGACCATCACGATCTCCACCGGGCCGCGCTGGTAGAGGTCCACGGCTTCGAGCATGTGGGAGAACGCGAACGGCTGTTGCGCGATGAAGCCGTGGAGCAGGCTGAGCGTGCGTTGCGCCTCGGCAAAGTAGCGCACCTCGCCGGTGTAGCCGTACAGCCGCAGCAGCGCCATCACCGCGGCGCTGTTGCCCGACGGCGTGGAACCGTCAAAGACCGCCTTGGAGCGCGTGATGAGCCGCTCGTGATCGGCGGAGGTGAAGAAGAAGCCGCCCTTGTCGCGGTCGAGGAAGCGCTCCAGGATGGCCTCGGCCATCGTCTGCGCCGCCGTGAGGTGGCGGCGGTCGAGCGAGGCCTCGTAAAGGTCGATGGCGCCGGCGGCGATCAGCGCATAATCCTCGAGATAGGCGTTGAAGCGGGCGGCGCCGTCCTTGAACGAGCGCTTAAGCGCCCGCCCGTCCCACATCCGGCCCATCACGAAGTCCAGCGCCCGTGAGGCCGCCGCCAGGTAGCGCCCCTCGCCAAGCGCGCGATAGCCCTCGGCGAGCGCTCCGATCATCATCCCGTTCCACGCGGCCAGGATTTTGTCGTCGCGCGCGGGCTTGACCCGCCGCTCGCGCGCCTCGAACAGGCGGCGGCGAATCTCCTCGATCGCGCGCTCCATTTCCTCGGCGCTCGTCCCGAACAGGCGGGCGGCGTCGTCGCGCTCGATGGTGCGATGGAGGATATTGCGGCCCTCGAAGTTACCCTCCTCGCTGATATCGAAATAGCGCTCGGCTATCCGGCCGAGCTCCTGGCCCAGCGCCGCATGCGCCTCGCCGCGGGTCCAGAGGAAGAATTTGCCCTCTTCACCCTCGCTGTCGGCGTCCTGGGCGGAGTAGAAGCCGCCCTCGGGGCTTGTCATCTCGCGCAGCACGTAGTCGAGGGTCTCGCGCGCGACGGTGAGGAACTCTGGCTCGCCGAGCGCGCGGCCGGCGTCGAGGTACAGCCGGGCAAGCAGAGCGTTGTCGTAGAGCATCTTTTCAAAATGCGGCACCAGCCAGCGGTCATCGACGCTGTAGCGATGGAAGCCGCCGCCGAGCTGGTCGTAGATGCCGCCCTTGGCCATCTTCGTTAGCGTCTCGCGCACCATGTGGGCGTATTCGGGATCGCCCTCGGCCTGGTACCTGCGCAGGAAGAGCGAGAAGACGAAGATGTTGGGAAATTTCGGCGCCCGCCCGATGCCGCCGTTGACTCGGTCGTAGTGCTCGGCGAGCGCGCGCGCCGCCTTCTCCACCGCGTCGGGCCCCAACTCGCCGCCATCGGGACTGAACTCGGCGAGGCCTTCGAGGCCCTTGGCCAGGCGCTTGACGTTGTGCTGGACGTCGGCGGGCTTGTCGCGGAAGGCGGCGGCGAGCGCCAGTAGCACGCGCGGAAAGCCGGGCATCCCCTGGCGATCCTGCGGCGGAAAGTAGGTGCCGCCGAAGAACGGCTTGCCTTCGGGGGTAAGAAACACCGTCAGCGGCCATCCGCCGCGCCCTGTCAGGAGCTGGACCGCGTCCATGTAGATCTGGTCGAGGTCGGGCCGCTCCTCGCGGTCCACCTTAATCGCGACGAAGTTCTCGTTAATCAAGCGTGCGACCTGCTCGTTCTCGAACGACTCGCGCTCCATCACGTGGCACCAGTGACAAGCCGAGTAGCCGATCGAGAGCAGGATCGGCTTGTTCTCGGCGCGGGCGCGCGCGAGCGCCTCGGCTCCCCACGGGTACCAGTCCACCGGGTTGTACGCATGCTGGCGCAGGTAGGGGCTCTGCTCGTGGATCAGGCGGTTGGGCTTGCGCTCCAAGGGCTCGTGACCGCGTTCGTCGCTCATCAGGAAGCTCTACTTTTCGGGACTCGCGCCGGCGCGCGTTAGTGGACCTCTAAACGCTAGCACGTGCCCGCCGGTGCTTACTACGCTGGTCTCGCGGCGCTCGCAGGCAACGGGCAACAGAGGAATTCTCGGCGGCAGCTTCATGCGGGTACTTGAACCTACGGATGCAGGCTGCGAAGGTGGTGCGCGAATGGAAAGCGCTGCCGATCCGAATCGCGCCTGCACAGGCGCCGGCGCGACGGCCTGCGCCGCCGCGCGCCCCTTGGCGGGCGCCCTCGACGGTTCAACCGTCGAAATCTTCGGCCGCGCGGTGCCGTGGCGCGCCGCGGTCGCCGCAGTGTTGGGACTGGCGGCGGTAATGTTCTTCGCGCGGCTGGGCGCGCGCGCGCTGTGGTCGTCGGAATTCCGATGGGCCGAGATCGCAAGAGAGATGCATCTCACCGGCCGCTACTTCTGGCCGACGATCAACGGCAAGGTGTATTACGACAAGCCACTGGGCTCCTACTGGCTGGTGCTCGGCGCCGCATGGCTGACCGGCGGTGTGGACGAAACCGCTGCGCGCCTGCCGTGCGCGATCGCGGGCCTGCTCGCCGTCTGGCTGCTCATCCTGATTGCACGCCGGCTCTATGATCAGCGAAGCGCGCTGCTCGCCGGTGTGGTGCTCGCGACCAGCTTCAGTTTCGTCTTTTTCGCCCGCCATGCCTCGGCCGACGTGGAAACGGCAACCGGCGAGCTGGCGGCGCTCGCGTTGTTCCTGCGCAACGAGGAGCGGCAGGATGGATGGTGGGTGGTCGGGCTGTGGCTGGTGATGGCGGCAACCTCGCTGACCAAGGGGCTACTCGGCTTCGTGCTGCCGCTGATGGTGATCGGGCTGTACTCGGCGTTGGCCAACGGATGGGCGGAGCTCTGGCGGCGGGTGGCGCGCGGCGCGATCCCGGACCGCATCGGCTGGCTCATCGAACGCAACCGATGGCTCTTCAACTGGAAGTCGATCCCGGCGATCGCGCTGGGCGGCGCCATCTATTACGTGCCGTTCGCGATCTCGGCGGCGAGCACCGGCTCCGAGAAGGGGCTCGAGATGGTGTACCGCGAAAACGTGGTGCGCTTTTTCCATCCCTTCGACCACCGCGGACCGATCTATCTCTACGTTTACGTGATCTTCGCCCTGATGATGCCGTGGTCAGCGTTCCTGCCGGCCGCGCTCGCCGAAGCCCATCGCAGGGGCGGTCCATCCGAAGTCAGCCCGCGCAGCAACCGCTTCGCGCTGGTCTATTTCTGGGCGACCTTTATCTTCTTCACGCTCTCCGGCTCGCGGCGCAGCTACTACCTGCTGCCGATCCTGCCCGCCGCCGCGTTGCTGGTGGGGCAAACCCTGACAACTTCGCTGGACGCGCTTTCGCCGCTCGGCCGCAGGCTACTTCGGGTGGGTTACGCCGTGATCGCGGTCGGAGTAATTGGCGCATTTGTGGTGCTGCTGCCGCCGGCGTGGATCCTGCCCGGGCGCTTGGCCGCGCTGCCGCCGGCGCCGGACCGGGTACTCTATGCCGCTTGCTGGATCATCGCACTCGGCGCGGTGCTCTATGCGATTCGCCGCTTCGATTCGCGCCGCGCCGCCGCGTCAACCGCAACGGTCGCCGTCGTGTTCCTGGGCTATCTGTATATTTTCGCGATGCCCGCTGCCGACCAGTGGCGCGGCGAGCGAAGCTTCGCCGAGGCCATCCGCCGCCAGATGGGTACTGCGACGTCGGGCGTCGTCCTCTACCGCAGTGAGGGACCGATATTCTACCTCGGCCTCCCCCATCCGCTTCCCTACTACGACGACGCCGCCCGCCTCCGGCGCGACGCGCTGGAGGGCAACGTGCGCTGGGTGATCGTGCGCCGGCGCGACCTCGCCACCTTCGAGAGCGCGCTGCGCCTTGCAGCATCGGTCGCCGCCCGCGAGAAGGCGTTCCCGTTCGAGCCTCACAAGCACACGCTCAACAAAGAGGTGCTCGTGGTGCTGCAAGCCCCTGAGAAGCCCGGGTCCGTTAAGTAGGGAGCCGGCCCGAAGCGATCGGTGGCCAAGGATGCTCGCCACCACTGAGAAAGGCAGGGGCGTCTGACCGACCGAAAGGAATGGGGACGTCAGCCAGACCAGGAGAAATAAAGGACGGGACTGCGGGCGGGTGACGCGCCCTACAGCCGCATCGGCATCACGACGTAAGTGAATTGCGTATCGGCGGGTGTGCCAATCACGCCCGGGCTAACGTCGTCGGAGAGCCCCAGATGGGCCTCGCTCTCCGGCGGTATCACGCCGAGCGCCTCGGTCATGTAGGTGGCGTTGAAGCCGATCGAAAATTCTTCGCCCTTGAAGTCGACGTCGATCGTTTCGCTCGCCTCGCCCATCTCGGGGCTCGTTGAGGAAACCGTCAGCGACCCGGGCGCCATCGTCAGCTTCACCCCGCGGTAGCGCTCGTTGGAAAAAATCGCGGCGCGCTTGATCGAATTGAGCAGGGCGTCGCGGCCGACCGTGATCGTGTACTTCGACTGCTTGGGAATCACCCCGCGGTAGTCCGGAAACTCGCCCTCGACCAGACGCATCGAGACTTCGGTCGCGCCGCGCTTGAGCCAGGCGAGCTGCCCGTCCACCATCAGCCGCACCTGCTCGTCGCCTTCTTGGTCGAGCAGCTTGCGCAGCTCGGCAAGCCCCTTGCGCGGAATTATCGCGCTGCCCTGCATCGTGAACTCCGCCGCCTCGCGCTCGATCATGGAGAGCCGATGGCCGTCGGTGGCAACCATCCGCACCGCCCCCTTAGACGGCGACTCGATCAACACTCCGCCGAGGTTGTAGCGCGCCTCGTCCGGGCTGACCGCGAAGATGGTCTTGTCGATCATGCCCGCGAGCACGCGGGTGGCGATGGTCAGATCGCCCTTGACCGCCTTGCGCGCAGCGTCGCCCTGGGGTTTGGCGCTCTGGCTCGGCATCGCGGGAAAGCTGCGCGGGTCGAGCCCCATCATCTTGAATCTCGCCCGCCCGCACCGGAGCTCGACCCAGTCGTTGTCGAGCGACTTGAGCGAGACTTCGCCGCCCTCGGCCTCGCGCACGATCTCGAACAGCTTGCGCGCGTTGAGCGTAACGCTGCCCTTCTTGTCGATACGGCAGGGAACCTCGGTGCGGATGCCGACTTCGAGGTCGGTCGCCGCCAGCTTGAGGTTGGCGCCGTTGGGCTCAAGCAGGACGTGCCCGAGGATCGGCACCGTGTTGCGCCGCTCAACGATCCCCTGAACCATCGCCAAGCTGTCCTGCAATGCCGCGCGCTCGATTACAAGTTCCATTAACCCTCTCGTCTGCGCTCTTCTGATCCTTACAAATTAATCTTGATCAGAAGAGATCAGTAGATCCCAGTAGGCCCTGTCGATTTGTTGATTCGGGCCGCAAGCCCCCGTTATTCCGGCACAATCCCGGCGCATGAAGCCGTGGGGCAGGGCGCGCCCTGTCGCCGCTTCCGCCGCGCCGCTGACGCCGGCTGTCGATACTGTGCCCATTGTAAAGGAATTTTCCACAGAATTGTTAAGAGCCCCGCTCAGGCTGCCTTCTGATCGACCTTCAGCTCGCGCTCGATCTTTTCGATCGACATCCTGAACGCAGAGTCGTTGGCCACCCGGCGCGCGATCAGGTTGTAGGCGTGGATCACTGTCGAATGGTCGCGTCCGAAATGCTCGCCGATCACCGGAAACGAGTTGTCGGTCAGTTTGCGGCACAGGTACATCGCGACCTGGCGGCAGAACGCGATGTGCTGAGTGCGCTTTTTCGATTTGAGGTCGGCGAGCCGGATGTGGAAGAAGTCGGAAACCGTCTTCTGGATCGATTCGATTCCCGGCCGTTGATCGTGGACACGGATGAGGTCGTGGAGCGCCTGGCGCGCAAACTCGACCGTCACCGGCGCCCGGTCCATCGAAGCCAGCGCAGAGAGCCGGGTCAGACATCCCTCCAGCTCGCGCACGTTGGAGGAGACGTTCTGCGCGATGTAGAGCGCGACCTCGGCCGGCAGCGCCAGGCGCTCGAGCGCCGCCTTCTTCTGGACGATGGCGACTCGGGTTTCGAGATCCGGCGGCGCGATGTCCGCGATCAGGCCCGACTCGAAGCGATTGCGCAGCCGCTCCTCGAGTCCCGGAATCTCGCGCGGCACCTTGTCCGAGGTCAGCACGATCTGATGGCGGTCGGCGTGAAGCGAGTTGAACGTGTGAAAGAACTCCTCTTGGGTCCGCTCGCGGCCGGCGAGGAACTGGACGTCGTCGAGGATGAGGGCGTCGACGCGGCGGAACTTCTCCTTGAACTCACCCATCCGGTCGCGCCGCAGGGACGAGATAAGCTCGTTCATGAAGACCTCAGCCGGCATGAACAGCACCTTGCGCTTGCCGCTCGCCCACAGGTGATGACCGATCGCGGTCACCAGGTGCGTCTTACCCAGCCCGACCCCACCATAGATGAACAGCGGGTTGTATTTTTCACCGGGCTGATTGGCAACCGCTTGCGCTGCGGCGTGGGCGAACTGGTTGGCCGAGCCGACCACAAATTCGGCGAAGGTATAGCGCGGGTTGAGCTGCGGGTGCTGCTCGCGTTGGGCTCCGGCATGGTCGGCGGCCGCGCCGTTGGACAGCGGCGCGATGCGCCGAGGCGGTGCCTCGCGCAAGGTGCTGCCGTTGCCGTTCAGTCCCAGCGTGAGTTTGACGTCAACCACCTGCCCGGCTTCGGCCGAGAGCGACTGACGCAGCAGTTCGAGGTAGCGGTCGCTGACCCAGTCGCGGAAAAAGCGGTTAGGCGCCTCGATCGTGGCCGTGCGCCCCTGCAAGCCGAGAAAGTTAAGCGGTCCAATCCAGGTTTCGAATCCGACCTGGCCCAAAGTATCTCGCATCCGATCGGCAGCTCTCTGCCACAATGCTTCCATGAGTCCCCTCCCCGAAAAGGGGGACCGCCAGCCCGTCCACGGCCCCCACGGTATCGAGCAAGCCCCGTTAATTACTCACAAGGTTATCCACATCTGTGGATAAGCAAAGTTTCCCCGTCTCCAGAGCGGAAAAGTGCTTCGTGAACGCAGGTCTATCAACTCGTCCCCCCGGCGTTGCGGACTTTCGGCTTCTGATTCGTGAACGTAACGGAGAAAGATCGCGTGACGGTCGGCCACGATGATCCTGTCGGTCGCTCTACGATCGGCCGCGCGGGCTCGCGCGCCGCTCGTAAACACGTGCCGATGAAGCCAACGTGATAAACTCTTTTCGTGAATGGCTCAAGCGCAAATGATCGGGTTTCTACAAGCGCGCGATTTTTTTCGGAAATCCACCGCGCGGATCGCCCGCGCGCCGACAGCCGCGTGCCGCACTTTTTTGTCGATCGCGCGCGTTGGCTCTGGAAGCCGGAGCCAGAATGCGATGCTTGGTTAAAATTGACGGCTACGTGGGTTTGACTGTCCCGCCAACCGATGTTAGCGAGCACGATGAAGCGATGATCACGAACAAAAACTCCTCCGCGCTGCTCCGCCGCGCCGCCGCCGCGATCCCCGGCGCGGTCAACTCGCCGGTGCGCGCATGGAAGGCGGTCGGCGGGGCGCCGCTCTTCATCGCGCGCGCCGAGGGTCCCACCGTTATCGACGCCGACGGCAACCGCTTCGTCGATTACGTCGGCTCCTACGGCCCGGCGATCCTCGGCCACGCCCATCCCGCGATCGTCGCCGCAGTCGGCGCTCAGGCCCACGACGGCTTCGGCTACGGCGCGCCGACCGAACTCGAAGTCGAGCTGGCCGAACGGATCGCGGCGGCGATTAGGACCGCCCAGCGCGTGCGCCTGGTAAGCTCGGGTACCGAAGCCGGGATGACCGCGATTCGGATCGCGCGCGCGGCCACCAACCGCCAGCGCATCATCAAGTTCGACGGCTGCTACCACGGCCATAGTGACGCCTTGCTGGTGCGCGCGGGCTCGGGCGTGATGACCTTGGGGGTGCCCGATAGCGCGGGGGTGCCCGAGGCGCTGGCGGCGCTGACCCGAGTCGCGCCCTTTAACTCGCTCGACGCGGTAGAACGTTATTTTCATGCCGAGCCGAGAGACATCGCGGCCATTATCGTCGAACCCGTCGCCGCCAACATGGGGGTCATACCCCCAGCACCCGGGTTCCTGCGCGATCTGGGCGAGCTTGCCCATCGCTACGGCGCGCTGCTCATCTGCGACGAGGTCATAACTGGATTTCGACTGCGCTACGGCGCCGCCTGTGAGCAATTGGGCGCGCAGCCCGACCTGGTCATGCTCGGCAAGATCATCGGGGGCGGGATGCCGATCGGAGCGGTTGGAGGGCGCGCCGATTTGATGGATCTGCTGGCGCCGGCGGGTCCCGTCTATCAGGCGGGGACGCTGTCGGGCAATCCGCTATCGGTGCGGGCTGGCCTGGAAACTCTCAAAATCCTTGCCCGGCCAGGCACTTACGAGCGACTGGAAGCGCTCTCCGCCCGGCTTGGCACAGGCCTGAGCGACGCCTTGGGGGCCTCCGGACTGAGGGGCTGCGTCAACCGGGTAGGCTCGCTGCTCACCATGTTCATCGGCCCCGAGGCGGTGAGCGACGCCGAGCAGGCGCGCAGCGCTGACACAGCGCGCTTCGCCCGCTTCTTTCACGCGATGCTCGAGCGCGGGATCTACCTGCCGCCCTCGCAATTCGAGGCGCTGTTCGTCTCGCTCGCCCATAGCGAGGCCGACATAGACCGCACCGTTGCCGCCGCCCGCGAGTCGCTTGCCGCGATCACGAAGAGCCCTAGGTGAGCGACTTTCGGCACTCCGCTCCCGATGGCGAGCAGCCGCAGGCCCGGCGCCAGCCGAGCCTGTGGCGGTATGCTGCGATTGGAGCCGAGTTCTTCTCCCCTATCATCGGAGGTTCGGTGGTCGGCTATTATATCGACCAGCATTTCCACACCGGGGCCATATGGACACTGGTCGGATTGCTTGGCGGTGTGTTTCTCGCCTTCTATCGGCTGATTCTCGAAATGCGCGAGTTCCGCAGGAATTTGACCAAGTGAATTGGGCCGTGCCGGCGATCGCGGGCATTCAGAGCATCGCGGCGGTCCTGACCGGCGCGCTGACGCTGCTTTTGCTCGGCGTTGGCTCGCCGGCGTTGGCCGTGGGATGTGCCGTCGGTGGCGTCGTGATGATCGCCAACCTGTACCTGCTCACCCTTGTTGGGCGATGGATCCTGGCGGTGGCGGCGCAAAGCGGCGGGGCGAGTCGGATCGGAATTGTTGCCGCGCCCTTGAAATTACTGTTTATTGTTAGCGTCGTAGCCCTGCTTTTCAGCCTCACCAATCTCAGCGCGCCGGGCTTTGTGCTCGGTGCCTTGACTCAGCCGGGCGCGATCTTTATTGAGACGTGGCGTGTTTCGGCGCGGGCCGCTTGGCGGTCCGCGCCGGCGCGAAAGGGGTAACGTTGGACCCGGTCAATTTCATCGACCTCATCGCGGACAGCACCCGCCTGCCGCCGGTGCTCGTCGGCACTTGGCTGGTCATGGGGGTTTTGATCATTTTCGGCCTGCTCGCCCGGCGGGCCCTGATGGCGGCGACCGATCCCACGATCCCGGACGAGGGAGTGACCCTGCGTTCGGTGGGTGAGGTGATGACCGAGTGGCTAGACGGCTTCGTGGCGGGGGTACTCGAGACGCACGGCGCGCGGCGCTACGTTCCCTTCTTCGGGACACTGTTCATGTTCATTCTGGCTGCCAATTTTCTGGGACTGATCCCCGGGATGGAGCCGCCCACCAACGACACCGACCTTACCTTCGCCCTCGCCATCATTTGCTTCTTCTATTACTTGTACCAAGGCTTCGAGCATCAGGGGCTCTATTATCTGCGGAGCTTTCTCGGCCCGCTTTGGTGGCTGTCGTGGTTTTTCGTTGTGATCGAGGTTGCCGACAACCTGTTCCGGCCCTTCTCGCTCGGCATTCGTCTGTTCGCCAACATGTTCGCCGACCACAAGGTGCTCGGGCTTTTCACCGGACTGACCAAGCTGCTGGTGCCCCTCGCTTTCTATGCGTTGGGCTCGATCGTGTGCATCGTGCAGGCGCTGGTCTTCGTGATTCTGGCCGTCGCCTACGTCCGGATGGCGAGCCACGCCCACTACTGAGACGGCGGCTGGCTGGCAGGCCGCGGAGTTCACGGCATAAAGCAACTATTCGCGACCAGGCATGGTCCGGTTCGTGGTGTGGAAGAGGATAGAGGCGAGGAAAAAAGAGCCCTGGATCCGGCCGGTGGCCGCGAGCAACCAAGGAGGCAGAAGGATGTTACGACGGTTAGGCAAATGGTTCGGGTTAGCCGCGGCGATGGTCCTCGGCACGCCGCTGCTGGCGATGGCGCAGGCGGCGGGCACGGGTGGCGGCGGCGACGGGCTGCGCGCGGGCCTTATCGGGCTCGGCGCCGGCATCGGAATCGGGATTGCGGCGTTGGGCTGCGGCATGGGTCAGGGCAAACTGGCGGCCTCGGCGATGGAATCGATCGGACGTAATCCCAACAGCACCAACCAGCTCTTTGTCCCGATGATCATCGGGCTCGCCTTCGTCGAGTCGCTGACCCTTTATTCACTGGTCATCTCGTTCATCCTGCAAGGCAAAATCTAATCTGCGGCGACCGACCGACCTTGAAGAGCGGGGCCCCGTCCGGGGCCCCGTTTTTCTTTTCGTGCGCTTGCGGTTCGCCCCGCGCGGGTCTAAGCACAGCGGCAGGAGGACTCCATCCATGGTATCCACGCAAAGCGGCACTGGACTGCTGGTGGTGTGGACGGACGTTGCGCCCGAGTACGAAGCCGAGTTCAATCGATGGTACGACAACGAGCACATTCCGCAGCTGGTCGGCATCCCCGGATTCTTAAGCGGGCGACGGTACCAGGCGGTGGACGGCAAGCCGAAGTACATCGCTATCTACGACCTGAGCGACGAGAGCGTGCTCAAAAGTGACGCCTTCCGCGAGGGGCGCGATAACCCGACTCCATGGAGCCGCAAGATTATCCCCCAGTTCCGCAACACCCAGATCGGCGCCTTCCGCCAGATCTTCGCGCATGGCGCGCGGCCCGGCCGCGACGCGGAATTCGTCCTCACCGTGCGGCTCAATACCCCCGCGGACCACGAGGCCGAGTTCAACGCCTGGTACAACGAGGATCACGTGCCGGCGCTGGCCGCCGTGCCCGGCGTGTACTGCGCGCGGCGCTATGTCGCGGTCGAGGGCGATCCCAAGTACCTGGCGATTTATGAGATGCGCGAGGGCGGAATCCCGAAGACATCCGAATGGAACCGCGCGCGCGACTTCGGCCGTACCGCCCAAATCCGTCCGCATCTGAAGGACCTGCAGACCGTCGTCGCCCGCAGGATCCTGCCCTAACGAGGACTGCCGCGGCCCACCCCCACGGCAGGATCAATCCGGTCTGCTCAGTAGCGCCGGCGTCCACGCCCGTCCGACGCAAGCCGCGGGAACCGAGGCTTGCCCCGGCTCAGTCCCGCCGACGGGCGCCGTGCAGGATGTCGAACGGGGCGCGGCGCCGCTCGCGTCGCAGCAGCACGTACATCGCGCCCGCCCCGCCGTCGGCCGGCCGCGCGGTAGAAAACGCCAGCACGTAGCCGCCGATAAGGCCGTGCGAGAGCCACTGCGCGGCCGCATGCTTGAGCACCGGCGTGCCGCCCGGCGAGCGCAGCCCGCGCCCATGCACCACCAGCACCGTGCGCATCCCCTTGCGCACGGCGTCGAGGATAAAGCGCTCCAGCGCCTCCTTGGCGTCGCTCTGGATCATCCCGTGGAGGTCGATATGGGCTTGGACTGCGAACTCGGCCCGGCGCAGACGGGTCAGCAGGCGCGGGTCGATCCCGACGCGTGCGCCCTCGACGTACTCGTCCGTTTCGGTCAGTTCGAAGTGGCCCTGGCCGGCAATCAGGTCGGATAGCCGCGCCAGCACTTCGGCGTCCTCGCTCACGATCTCCCGATTGATCTCGGGGTTTGGCGCGATTCGCGTCGCGCGCGAGCCGCCAAGCGGCCGCACGCCCTCGACCGCCTGGCGAAACATCGCCTCGTCGTCGGCGGGCGACGGCTCGGGTGCAGCGGAGGCGGACTTCGAACCGCGTGGCGCTGCCGGCGCAGTCTTCGACGACCGGGCGGATGCGGGCAACGGCGCCGACGGTATCGGGCGCACGCCCAGCATCTTCTTGAGATCCTTGAAGGGCGAGTCGAAGACCGGCTTTTCGGCCTTTTGCTCGACGCGCCGGGGCGGCGCGATGGTCTTTCGCCTCCTGGCCATTTGGCGCTAAGCCTATCTTGTGGGCCGGCGAACGCTAAGCCGACGCGGTTGAAACCAGATCGCCGGCCGGTCGTCAGTTCTCGCCAGTTCGGGGCCAACTTTCGTTGGCCGAGCCCCCATTGTTCGCGGAGAATACAGATCTCTCCGCGAGAAAGGACGCCACCATGCGCAAGCCTATCCTGACCGCCGTCGTCATCGTTGGGCTCATCGTGGTTGTGGTTGTCGGCGTGATGATTTACGCGGTCGTCAACCTCAACAGTATCGTCGCCGCCAACCGCGAACGCATCCTGAGCAAGGCGAGCGACTCGCTAGGCCGCAAGGTCGACGTCCAGAATATCAGCGCGTCGCTCGGTTGGGGCGTCAGCGTTGACCTGAGCGGCGTCACGATCGCCGACGACCCGGCGTTTTCCGACAAACCCTTCGTCACCGCTTCGGACGTCTATGCCAAGGTCGCGGTCCTCCCCCTGCTTCATCGCCAGGTCGAGGTCGAGCGGCTGTCGCTCAAGCAGCCGGTCGTCCGGATCATCCGCAATCAAAGCGGCGAGATGAACGTCAGCACGATCGGGCACAAGCATGCCGCGGGTGAAGCCGCCGCGCCCCCGCCCCAGGCGCCTGCCAGAGGCAAGCAGCCGCCAGCCGCCGGACAGCCCTTGGGTACGGCTCCCCTGACCGCGACGGGAGAGAAGCAGAAGTCGGCGACCGCGCTGGCCGGCGTCTCAATCTCGAGCTTCGCGATCCAGAACGGCACGATCTCCTACACCGAGCCGGGCGCTCAGCCGCTCCAGATAAGCTCGCTCAACCTCGACGTCGAGAACCTCAGCGCGAGCTCGCCCGTGACGCTCAACCTGAGTATGGCGGCGCTGGGCACGCGCAAGAACCTGACGCTGGAGGGCACGGTCGGCCCTGTGATGAAAAACGGCATCATCGACACCACCGCAATCCCGCTTGCGCTCAACGCCGGCGTCGGACCGCTCACGCTGGCCGATTTGCGCGCGATGCCGCAGCTTGCCAAGGCGATTCCGGCAGAGGTCAAGATAACCAACCCGGTTTCAGCCACAGCGCGGCTCACTGGCACCACCCGGGTGCTGGGTTTCAACGTCAATGCGGACCTGACGCCGAACGAGGTCGTGTATGCCGGCATGCTGGACAAGGCGGCGGGTGTGCCGATGAGGCTCAGCGCCGCAGGCACGCGCAGCGCTGGGATTCAGAGCAAGCTCGATATCCAGAAGGCGATGCTGACGCTGGGCGACCTCAACGTCCAGGCGGGCCAGATCCAGTTCGGCGGAGACACGATGAGCGCGCGGCTCAACAGCAATCGTTTCGACCTCGCTTCGCTGGGCAAGATGGTGACGCCGCTCAGCAAGTACAACGCGTCGGGCAAGGCCGAGCTGCACGCGATGGTCAAGGTCGCCGACAAGAAACCCGAGCTCGACGGTGTCGTGACCCTGGCGTCGGTGACGCTGGTCCCTCCGGGCAAGCCGGCGCTGCTGCGCGGCCTGACCGGCGACATCAAGATGGCCGGGAAGAGCGCGGTGGTCGGCCCGCTGACCTTCGACCTCGGCTCGGGTCATGGCCGGCTGGAGGCCTACGCCCAGTCCTTCGAGCCGATAAGCGCGAATTACTCGTTCAGCACCGACGTTCTCAAGCCCGCCGAGCTGACTCAGAGCTCCAAGCCCGAGACGGCCGGCGACCATCTGGATCAGCTCGCAGTCAAGGGCACCGTGCGCGGCAGTCTCGCGGCGCCCGAGGTTACCGCCAAGCTGACCTCGCCCGGCGGTACCCTGCAAAACGTCGCCTATCGTAACCTGGCCCTCGACGCCGACTACGGCGGCCAGCGCCTGACGCTCAACTCGCTCAAGCTTGCCGCCTTCAACGGCACGATCGACGGCAGCGGCAACGCCGCGCTGGCCGGCGACCGCGCTTTCAACGTCGCGCTCAACTGTAATCAGATTGGGCTCAGGCCGCTGCTGCTGTCGCAGAACTCCAAGGCAGCCGACACCGTGCGCGGCCAGTTGACCGGGCAGCTGCGGGTCGCTGGGCGCGGCAGCACCTTCGAACAGATAAAGCCGACGCTTAGCGGCAACGGTCGGGTTTCGGTCGCCAACGGCAAGCTCGTGGGTGTGAACGTGGTGGCCGACGCAATGCGCAAGGTCAACGGGATACCGGGAATCGGCGCGCTGGTCTCGCCGGCGATGATCGCCCGCCATCCCGAGCTCTTCAAGTCGCCCGACACCGATCTCAACCAGCTCGGGATGGGCTTCACGATCCAGGGACCGCGGATCACCTCGCACGATATCGTCGCCTCGACCGCCGACTACACGGTCAAAGGCGACGGATGGTTCGACCTCGACAAGAAGATCGACATGGACGTCGACCTTCTGCTGTCGCCGCAGCTCAGCCGCGAGATGATTTCCGAGCGCAAGAACATCGCCTACCTGACCGATCGTCAGGAGCGGGTCAAAATCCCGGTCCATATCAGCGGTCAGCTGCCCAAGCCGACGGTTACGCCCAATGTCCAGGACATCGCGCAGCGGGCGGCAACCCACGCGGCGCAGGAGCAGGGGCAGAAGGCGATCCAGAAGTTCCTCGGCAAGAAGACGGGCGGCCTGATCCCTGGCCTCGGCGGTCCCGCGCCGGGGCCGTCGCCCGGCGCCGCGCCGCAGCCTGCCAACCCGCTCGCGCCGCTCCAGAAGCTATTCCGCTAGAGGAGGCGGACGAAGAACGCGCTCTGGACCCTTCCTTGTGGCGGCGCGGCGACGGAGGCGGGGCGCTCCTGCCCGTCGGTCGCGCACGAGAGGACCGGACCCCGCGCGCGGCAGCCACGCGCAGGGCGAGCCGGCGCGCGTCCTACAAATTAAGCTGCACAATGGTGGCGCCGGCACCGCCCTGATGCGGCTCGGCCTGACGGAATCCCGCGCAGTAGGGCGAGCCAGCCAGGTATTCGTGGACCGCCTTCTTGAGCGCGCCCGAGCCGATCCCGTGCACGATCCGGACCTCGCTGCGGTTGGTCAGATAGGCCTGGTCGAGAAATTCCTCGAGTTTGCGCAGCGCCTCGGAGGTGCGCATCCCGATAAGGTTGAGCTCCCCGCCGTCTGTAAATTCCCCCGCGCCCGCGCTGACCATCACCTTGGGCGCGCCGTGCTCGGCACGCCCCGACACCCGCCGCAGGCGCTCCGGCGCGACCTCGATCCGGAGGCCGCCGCGGCCGATGACTGCACGCCCTTCGCCGAGCGCGATAAGCTCGCCGCGGATGTCTCCGAACTCGACCTGGTCGCCAACGCTGAGCGGCGCGCGCGCCTCGGGACGCTCCTCGGCCTCCGCCCGCGCGGGCGCAAGCTGCTCGACACGCGCGGCCGCCCGCGCCGCCAGCGCGCCCATCTCGCGCCGCGCCTTGCGCCCGGCCCGAATTTCCTCGGCCAGCGCCGCGCCCTCGCGGCGTAGTTCGACCACCAGCTCGCGCCCCTCGGCCGCGACACGCGCGCGTTCGGCCTCGGTGCGGCGCAGCGCGCGCTCGAGCTTCTCCTCGGCCTCGGCCGCGCGGGCGGCGGCGGCACGCTCCCGCTCGCGGATGCGTTCGAGCTCGTCGCGGAGCCTGGCGCGCTCTTCTTCGAGGAGTTTGAGCGCGCGCTCCAGCTCGGCCGTTCCGGCCGGCATCGCCGCGCGCGCGGCGGCGACGATCTCGGCGGGCAGGCCGAGCCGCTCGGCCACGGCCAGCCCGTAGCTCTGGCCGATCGTATGCGGCTTGAGCCGGTAGAGCGGCTGGAGATGCTCGGGGTCAAAATCGACGGCGGCGGCCTCGTAGCCGGCACGCGAGTAGGCATGCAGCTTGATCGCCGCGGTGTGGGTCGCGATCGCGACCAGGCATCGACGCCGCCCCAGCCACGTCATCAGGCCGATCGCCAGCGCCGCGCCCTCGACCGGGTCGGTGCCCTCACCCGGCTCGTCGAGGATGACCAGCGCCGGCTCGCGCATCGCCTCGGCCATCTCGCGCAGGTTGACGATATGGGCGGCGAAGCTCGAGAGGTTGGCCTCGATCGATTGCTCGTCGCCGATATCGGCGAAGATGCTGCGAAAGACGGTGAGCCGACTGCCCTCGCGTGCCGGGATCAGCAGCCCCGCCTGCGCCATCAGGGCGAGCAGCCCAATAGTCTTGAGCGCGACGGTCTTGCCGCCGGTGTTGGGGCCGGAGATCACGATGCCCTGCATGCCGGGCGCGATGCGCACGTCGATCGGCACGGCCTCGCGCCCGCCGGCGATGAGCAGCGGATGGCGCGCCTCGATCAGTTCGAAGCCGCCCTGGTCGGCCTCGACGATCACCGGCTCGACGCATCGGAAGCGCTCGGCGAAGCGCGCGCGGGCATTGAGCGCGTCGAGCGCGACCATCGCGTCGAACGTCAGCCTCAGCTCCGTGCCATAGCCGCGGATCATGGCGGTCAGATGGGCGAGGATGCGCAGCTCCTCGGCCTCGACGTCGCGCTCGAGCATCATCAGGCGGTTGTTGAGCTCGACCGCCCACATCGGCTCGACGAACAGCGTCTCGCCCGACACCGAACGGTCCTGCACGATTCCCTCCAGGCGCTCGGCGTAGTTGAGCTTGAGTGGGAGGACGAAGCGATGGTTGCGCACGGTGACGAGGTAGTCGGAGACGAACGGCTCCATCCCAGGCCCGCTCAGCGAGCGCATCAGGCGCGCCTCCAGCTCGACCCGTTCAGCGCGCAGGCGCTCGCGCAGACGGGCGAGCTGAGGACTGGCCTCGTCGAGCAGGCCGCCGTCGTCGGCGAGCGCGCCGAGCAGCGCGTCGGCCAGCTCCTTGGGCGCGATCAGGTTCTGCGCGAGCGCGGCCAGATGGGGCAGGCGTTCGACTCGCGATCGCATGAAGGCGCCGACGTGGCGCGCGGCGAGCACGAAGTCGCGCACCTTGACTAGCGAGGCGCCGTCGAGCACGGCGCCCTCGCGCGCAGCGGCGAGCAGGAGCGTGCGCTGGTCAGCGAACTCGCCCATCGGCAGCGCTCCGGCATGCCCGCGCAGCGCGACCATCTCGGCCGCCGCACGCAGGCGCGTCGCGACCTCGGCCGGCTCGTCGGCCGGGCGCAGCGCCTGGACCGCGGCGCGCCCGGGCTCGGAGGCCGCCATCGCGGCGACCAGCCCGATCACCTTATTGAACTCCAGCGCCCGCAGGTCTCGTTCGCGCATCGTCGTGCCGCCGGTTCCCTTGCGGCGGCTTCGCCGTCCGCCGTCCGGTCAAGCTAATATCTAGCCCACGGCGCGGCCACAGGCACTATCCGAGCGCCGCGCGCTCGCGCTTGCTTCGAGAGGAAGGCGATGGAACGAATCGAAAGCCGGATCAATACGTCGAGCCCCGAGTACCGCCACAACGCGGAGACGATGGAGGCGGCGGTCAAGCGGCTGCGCGAGGCGGTCGAGCGCGCGCGCCAGGGCGGGCCCGAACACGCGCGGCGCCGCCATCTCGAGCGCGGCAAGCTGCTGGTGCGCGAGCGGATCAAGAAGCTGTGCGATCCGCAGAGCGCTTTTCTGGAGCTCTCGCCGCTGGCCGCGTGGGGAATGTACGACGACGAGGCGCCGGCGGCAGGCATCGTCACCGGCGTGGGACGGGTCCACGGGCGCGAAGTGGTGGTGGTTGCCAACGACGCCACGGTCAAGGGCGGCACCTACTACCCGATCACGGTCAAGAAGCATCTGCGCGCGCAGGAGATCGCGATGGAGAACAGGCTTCCGTGCGTGTACCTGGTCGATTCCGGCGGCGCCTTCCTGCCGCTCCAGTCCGAGGTCTTTCCCGACCGCGAGCACTTCGGGCGCATCTTCTACAACATGGCGCGGATGTCGGCGGCGGGGATCGCGCAGATGGCGGTGGTGATGGGCTCGTGCACGGCAGGCGGCGCCTACGTGCCCGCGATGTGCGACGAAAACATCATCGTGCGCGAGCAGGGCACGATCTTCCTCGGCGGGCCGCCGCTGGTCCGTGCGGCGACCGGCGAGCAGGTCAGCGCCGAGGAGCTCGGTGGGGGCGACGTCCACACCCGGCTCTCCGGCGTCAGCGACCATCTGGCCGAGGACGACGAGCACGCGCTTGCGATCGCGCGCGCGATCTTCGAGAACCTCGGGCCGCGCGTCGCTCCCGAGTACACGCTCCAGCAGGAGGAACCCGAGGATCCCTACTACGACCCGCGCGAAATCTACGGAATAGTCTCGGCCGACACGCGCAAGCCGTACGAGGTGCGCGAGGTGATCGCGCGGCTCGTCGACGGTAGCCGGATGCACGAGTTCAAGCCGCGCTACGGCACTTCGCTGGTGACCGGCTTTGCACGGATCTACGGCTACCCGGTCGGGATCATCGCCAACAACGGCGTGCTGTTCAGCGAATCGGCGCTCAAGGCCACGCACTTCATCATGCTCTGCTGCGCGCGGCGCATCCCGCTGCTCTTTCTCCAGAACATCACCGGCTTCATCGTCGGCAAGCGCTACGAACAGGGCGGGATCGCAAAGGACGGGGCCAAGATGGTCAACGCGGTGGCCAACGCGCAGGTGCCCAAGTTCACCGTGGTGATCGGCGCCTCCAACGGCGCGGGCAACTACGGAATGTGCGGGCGGGCGTACTCGCCGCGGCTGCTCTTCATGTGGCCGAACGCGCGGATCTCGGTGATGGGCGGCGAGCAGGCGGCCAACACGCTGCTCACGGTCAAGCTCGACCAGCTCAGGGCGCAGGGCAAGAGCATGACGGCGGAGGAGCAGGCCGAGTTCATGCGCCCGACGCTGGAGAAGTACGAGTACGAATCGAGCTGCTACTACTCGAGCGCCCGGCTATGGGACGACGGCGTGGTCGACCCGCTCGAGACGCGCGCGGTACTGGCGCTGGGGATCGCGGCCTCGCTCAACGCCGGCATCCCGCCCGCCACCGGTTTCGGCGTGTTCCGGATGTAGCGTGCGCGGCGGGCGCGACGGCCTTCGGAGGACACGCCTTCAGGGCCCCGCAAGAATCGCCTCGCGGACGACGGTAGGCGCTTCGCTTGTCCGAAGCTCTCCGACAGACTTCGCTTCGCTCGCGCTGCGCGCTTCGCTCCGAATGACCATCCGGAAGGAAACCGGCGGGCGACCGGAGCGGTCGCCGGCAAAACAGATCCCTCCGGCGACCGCCCAACTGCGCGCGCTTAACGCTGCGGCTGGTCGGTTTCCGGCCGACGCTCCACGCAGTTTCGCGCGCAGGTATAGCGCGCCGGCCATCGCGCACACGACTGAATCCATCCGCTGCGCTGATCCACCGTGATCATGGTGGGGGCACGGGTCTCGGGGCAGATAACCTCGACCCGCCGCCCGAGCAGCCCGTGCCATGCCTGCCAGGCGTCGTGGGCGAGGACTGGCTCGCGCGACAGCAAATAGCCGATCATCGCAGCGCCGCCGGCCAGCGCGGCAAGCATCACTTTCCACCACGGCAGCGCATGCTCGGCCGCTGGCCCCAACAGCAGCGCGCCGACGATCGCGAAGACGAAGAGCGCGGCGACGAAAACCGTGATCGGCGGCAAGCGCGAGGCGTCGCGTTCGCCGCGGCGCAGCAGCCACTCGCCGGCGACGCCGATCAACGAGAAGGCCGCGAACAGCATCCCGCCGGTCGCCATCGTGCGCCAGAAGTAGGCAGTCAAATCCGCGCCGCCTTCCGGCGCCGGCGCGGCAACGACCGCTCCGCGTGCCATGTCGAGAAGCATGAAGGAGGCAATCACTACGACCGCGCCGAACAGTCCCGCAAGCAGGCCGTCGGCGGTCGACATCCGTTCATCTATTTTGTTGGACATCACCGCACGGCTCCTTTCTACGTCGTTCACACAAGCCGATTAGGCATTTAGCGTGCCCGAGGCAGAGCGTCGGCAGGGTCCGTCACGCTTCAGCAAACCGACCTGTATATGCGGGCGAGCGGCGCGGCGGGTCGATTCGCCGCCGTGCGGTCTGTTTCGATCGGCACAATGGCGGAACGCTTTGGCGCCTGCGGAAACAAAAGGCGTCATGCGACTGCCGGCGCGGCTCCGATTCCACCAAACGTTTTCTTGGCACCGATGATGCACACTCCTCAATCAGCGATTCCTGCCGCTGACGCAGAGGAGGGCCACAGGCCATGAGCTGTACAAGGAGGCTGTCGACGCTTTGTCTGACGCTTGCTGCGATCGCGCTGGCCGCGATGCCGCGCGTCGCAGCGGCGGCCGAGGACGAGATGCAGAGTTATCTCGCAGCGACCGCTACCCAGGGAACGATTCCCCCCGGCACCCGGATCACCATGGACAACTGGCGCAAGTATAAGGAGTTTATGCCGCCGGGGATGGTCGCGATGTTCGAGGGCAAGTACTTCTGGAAGATGCCGTCGGACGTCGTGATGGAGATCGGGCCGACGGTGGACCATCCGCTGCCGCCGAGCTATCGCGAGGCGACCGAGAAGTACAGCGGGCAGGTGAGGATTGTGACGCTGCCCAATGGCGGGATGAATATCGAGAACTACGTCGCCGGGATGCCGTTCCCCAATCCACAGGAGCCGCACAAGGGATGGAAGATCCTTGTGGACGAATGGTTCCCTCCGGGCGCGCACCTTTATGTGCAGTCGCCGGAGACCGGGCTCGTCAGCTTTTGCACTCAGGACCGCTTCGGCAACCGGGCGTGCGTGCGCTCGACGCTGATCTATCGGGCGCTGGCCTTTAACACCGATCCCGGCGTGCCCCGCGTCGAGCCGGGCGCGGGTGGCGCCTACTACTCCGAATACATCATGGTTGACGAGCCTGAAGAGTCGAAGTACACCGCCGACCTGACGCTGTTCTGGCAGGATTTCACGCGCCAGGAGGACAACTACGTCTTCGTACCGGCGCTGCGGCGGACGATGCGGCTGTCGGTTTCTGCACGCTGCGCACCGCTGCTCGGCAGCGACATGACCCACGACGATCAGAAAACCGGCTTCAACGGCGGCTTCGTCAACTTCCAGGCCAACTGGCTGGGCGATCGCAAGATCCTGGGCCAGATGGAGTTGACCACCGCCGACGGCAAATTCCCCGAGAACTACGACCTGCCGTTGGGCTGGGCCAAGCCGTCGTGGGGCAAGTGGAGTCTGCGCGACGCCTATATCATTGATGTGCGGCGCATCCCGGCGCTCTCCGCGGGCTATTGCTACGGCAAGCGCGTGATGTTCCTCGACAAGCAGACAATAGCGCCGTTGTGGATCGAGCTTTACGACAGCAACATGCAGCCGTGGAAGTTCGCCCATTTGGCCAAGGGTCCGCTAACCGATCCGGCTTCCGGCCAGACCTACGCCTGGGGCCGTTACATCGAGCAGTACTGGGATGTTCAGAACGACCATGCCAGCCATATCTTCGGCGCCGACGCCAAGGGCCGCGACACCGTGATCAACGGCGCGGTTCCCGAGCAATATAAGGACATCACGCGCTACTCGACGCCGGGTGGCCTGATGCACATCATGCAGTAGAGGTGGCTGCCAGTCGCTCAGCCTGTTGGGATGGCAGGCGAGCCAGTGCGTGGGCGGCATTCCCGAAAGAGGGTAGCCGCCCACGCCGTTTTTGGGAGGGTGGCGACGGTCTGCCTCGGTGTGCCGAATCGGGTCTATGAGCCGGGCCAGTCTGGTTCCTGAGGGAGCAAAGCGAGACGGCTCAGCGCTGGTTTCCTGAAAAGCAAGCAAGCGTTCTCTTGGCACAACCGATGCAGTATCTGAGCAGCGTACGGCGGGGCGCAGCAACGTGCCCGCGCCCGAATCCCAAAAACCGGCCGCCCACCTAAGGGAGGCGAGCCACCTCGAGGAGGAGACGATGAAATTCGGCATGCTTCATCTGTTCGAAAACCCCGCCGGCAAAACCGAGCATCAGATCGTTAAGGAACAGCTCGACCTGATGCGGGCGGCGGAAGATCTCGGCTTCGATTCGATCTGGCCCGCCGAGCACCACTTTTCCGAGTACGGCTATTGCGCCTCGCCGGCGCTGAGCTTGGCGGCGGTCGCCTCGGTCACCAAGCGCATCCGGCTCGGCACCGGGGTGGTCGTGCTGCCGTTCCACAATCCCATCCGCGTCGCCGAGGAGTTCGCGCTGCTCGACCTGATGAGCGACGGGCGGGTCGATTTCGGCGTCGGGCGCGGCTACCAGCCGATCGAGTACCGCGGCTTCCAGGTCGATCAGGAGAAATCGCGCGGGATTTTCAACGAGGCGCTCGAGGTCATCCTGCAGGCGTGGACCAAGGAGCGCGTCAACTTCAAAGGCGCTCACTTCCATATCGAGGACCAGGAGGTGCGGCCCAAGCCGCTCCAGAAGCCGCATCCGCCGGTGTGGATCGCAGGCATCACCGACGCGACCTTCGCGATGGTGGGCAGGTGGGGCTTCAATCTGCTGTGCGCGCCGGTCTTCGGCTTCCAGGGCAAGAGTGCCGACGCGCTGCTCGACCAGTACCGCAAAGCGCTGATCGCCGGCGGCCACGATCCGGCGACGCGCGAGATCGCGGCGCTCAACATGGTGTACTGCGCCGACACCACCGAGCAGGCCCGGCGCGAGTTCGCCGATGCCGTGATGTGGTACTACCGGACGATTGCCAAGTACGTCGCGCCGCCGCCGGAGAAGGGGCCGGTCAAGACCTACGAGCTGTACGCGCAGACGCGCAAGCTCGCCGAAACCGTCAGCTGGCAGCAGCTAATCGATGCGGGCGCGGTTATCTGCGGCGACCCCGACCATTGCATCGAGCGCATTGCCGAGATCCAGCGCAGGTACGGCTTCACCCAGCTTCTGTGCTGGACGCGGTTGGGCGGCCTCGACAGCCGCAAGGTGCTCAGGAGCATGGAGCTGATGCAGCGCCACGTGATTCCGTACTTCAAGAAGCAGGCGCGCGCGGCGGCCTGAGGCGAACCTCCGGCGCGTCGAACTTACGTAAGGAACCGGCCGCCCGGACCAATTGGTCCGGGCGGCCGTCGTTTTATCAGTAACTCGCCTTGGTGAACGGAGCGTGGTCGCGCTTATACACCAGGAAGGTGCGGTCGAACTCGATCACGACGATTCCCGACTCGCCCGTCCGTCCGTCGACCTTCATCCCCACCGTATGCACGCTGATCAGCCCCTGGGTCGGACGGCTCTTCGACTCGCGCTTCGATAGCACGGTGGTCTCGGCATAGAGCGTGTCGCCGGCGAAGACCGGATTGGACAGTCGCACCTTGTCCCAGCCCAGATTGGCGACCGCGTTCTGGCTGGTGCTGTGCACGCTCATCCCGGTGACCACCGACAGCGTGATCAGCGAATTCATCAGCGGCCGCTTCCATTCGGTGGTCTGGGTGTACGCCGCGTCGAAGTGCAGCGGATGCGTATTCATGCAGAGCAGCGTCATGTAGGTGTTGTCGGTCTCGGTCAACGTGCGGCCGGGGCGATGCTCGAAGACGTCGCCGGGCGTGAAGTCTTCGAAGAACAGGCCGAAGGCTTCGCGGTAACGGTTGGGGCCGACCTGCTTGTAAGCCGATGGCAGCTTTTCCATGGGTTGCGTCTCCTCTCCTCTAATGGTCGATCGCGGCGGAATTCGGGATTACTCGCGCGGGGACACCCGCGCCATATCCCACCTGGGTCGGGCGGCTCAGCCCTCCGGCGCCAGCATCTTGTTCGCCTGCACGTAGCGGTCGAACTCCTCGGGCTTGAGCAAGCCCAGCTCGACGCAGGCCTGGCGCAGGGTCTTGTTCTCGGCGTGCGCCTTCTTGGCGACCTTGGCCGCGTTGTCATAGCCGATATGCGGGCTGAGCGCGGTGACCAGCATCAGCGAATTCTCGACGTAGTGCGCGATCCGCTCGCGGTCGGCCTCGATCCCGACCACGCAGAAGTCGGTGAACGAGACGCAGGCGTTGGCGAGCAGGGTTATCGAGTGGAGCAGGTTGTGGATGATGAGTGGCTTGAAGACGTTGAGCTCGAAGTTGCCCTGGGTGCCAGCGGCGGCGATCGCGGTGTCGTTGCCGATCACCTGCAGGCACACCATTGTCATCGCCTCGCTCTGCGTTGGATTGACCTTGCCCGGCATGATCGACGAGCCCGGCTCGTTCTCCGGCAGCCGCAGCTCGCCCAGCCCGCAGCGCGGCCCCGAGCCCATCCAGCGGATGTCGTTGGCGATCTTCATCAGCGAGCAGGCCAGCGTGCGCAGCACCCCGCTCGCCATCACCAGCGCGTCGTGGGCGGCGAGCACGGCGAACTTGTTGGGCGCCGAGACGAACGGCAAGCCGGTGAACGCCGCGATCTTCGCCGCTGTGCGCTCGCCGAACTCCGGATGGGTGTTGAGCCCGGTGCCGACCGCGGTGCCGCCGATCGCCAGCTCATAAATGTCGGGCATCGCGGCGTCGATCCGTTTCAAGTCGGCGTCGAGCTGCGCGACGTAGCCCGAGAATTCCTGGCCGAGCGTCAGCGGCACGGCGTCCATTAGATGGGTCCGGCCGATCTTGACCACGTCGCGCAGCCCCTCGCTCTTGGCCGCCAGCGCGTCGCGCAGCTTGCGCACCGAGGGGACCAGGTGATGGACGATCTCCTCGGCCGCCGCGATATGCATCGCGGTCGGAAAGGTGTCGTTGGACGACTGCGACATGTTGACGTCGTCGTTGGGATGAATCGGCTTCTTGCTCCCCAGCTTGCCGCCCGCCAGCTCGATCGCGCGGTTGGAGATGACCTCGTTGGCATTCATGTTGGTCTGGGTGCCGCTGCCGGTCTGCCAGACGCGCAGCGGAAACTCGCTGTCGAGCTTGCCCGCGATCACCTCGTCGGCGGCCTGCTCGATAAGCCGCGCTTTGTCTGCGGCGAGTTTGCCCAACTCGCAATTGACCTGCGCGGCGGCCTTCTTGAGCAGGCCGAAGGCGCGGATCACCGGCCGCGGCATCCGGTCGGGCCCGATATTGAAATGATGGAGCGAGCGCTGGGTCTGCGCGCCCCAGTAATGGTCGTTGGGCACCTCGATCGCGCCCATGCTGTCGGTTTCGGTGCGGAATCCTTGCTTGTCTGCCATCTGTGGGTCCTCTGCGGATGCGCGCGACGGCGCGTCGCGCCGGGCGCATCGAATCTGGGCGAAAGTCTGTAGGCTCGGGCGCGATTTTGCAATGCAAGCGCCTGCGACGCGCCTGGCGGCATGGCCAAGGCCGCCGCCCGCCTCCGCCCTCAAGCTTCCCGCGCCCGCGCAGGCATTACAACGGCCGCCGCACGCATCCAGTGGGGCGGGCCTGCGCGCCCGGCCAGCGCCCGCTTCATCATAAGTTTATCCGCGATTCATCCAAATTTACCCGCCTGTCACGCGCGCAAAACGCCGGCTCGCTAGGCTGCCGCGCCGATGTTTCGCATCCACTCGCGTTCCACAGGAGGGGAACCAACATGCGCAAATCGATAAGACTTGGCAAAGCGACGCGCGCCGTCGCGCTCGCCGCGGCGATCAGCCTAACCGGCGCTCCCGCAGCAACCCAGTTTGCCCTCGCCGGCACCCATCAGGGCGCCGATCCGACGACGCCAATCCATCACGTCGTCGTAATTTTCCAGGAGAACGTCTCCTTCGACCATTATTTTGCGACCTATCCCGAGGCTGAGAACCCCTCGGGCGAACCGCAATTCCACGCCCGTGGGGGAACGCCCTCGGTCAACGGGCTCGGCACGTTGGCTCAGGGCGAGCCGACGGGCGTGCTGCTCACCGACAATCCCAACGCCAGCAATCCAGCCAACGGTGCGAGCGCGCTCAATCCTTTCCGGCTCGACCGCACCCAGGCTGCGACCTGCGACCAGGACCACAACTACGGCCACGAGCAGCAGGCGTTCGATCAGGGCCTGATGGATCTGTTCCCGGCCACGGTCGGCGTGGGCGGCGGCGGATGCCTCGATTACGGCAAGGGCAGCGGCCTGGTGATGGGCTACTACGACGGCAACACGGTCACGGCGTTGTGGAACTACGCCCAGCACTTCGCCATGAACGACAACGCCTACGGCACTACCTTCGGCCCCTCAACCCCCGGCCTGCTCAACCTGGTGGCGGGCAACACCTATCCCGCAACCCCCTCCGGGGGAAGCTCAGCCAAGGTAGTGAACATCAACAACGGCGTCGGCACCCTGGTCGGCGACCTGGATCCGACCGGCGACGTCTGCTCGGCCGGCGTAACAATCCAGATGGGTGGCAGGAACATCGGCGACCTCCTCGACGCCAAGGGCCTCAGCTGGGGCTCGTTCATGGGCGGCTTCGACCTGACGGTGAAGAACCCTGACGGGAGCACCGGATGCGCCCGGCAGAGCCCCGCCGCGGGCGGCGGTTCGGTCGCCGACTACATCCCGCATCACGCCTTCTTCCAGTACTGGCCCTCAACCGCCAACCCTAATCACATCCGCCCCTCGGTGCCGCCGAGCCAGTACGGCAGCAGCGCCGACGCCGCCAATCATGAATACGACCTCCACGACTTCTTCGACGCGCTCCGCGCTGGCAACCTGCCCGCGGTCAGCTTCCTCAAGGCGCCGGCCAACATGGACGGCCACGCGGGCTACTCCGACCCGCTGCTCGAGCAGCAGTTCATCGTCACCGTGATCAACGCTCTGGAACGTTCGCCGCTATGGAGCAGCACCGCCGTCTTCATCAACTGGGACGACTCCGACGGCTGGTACGACCATCAGATGAGCCCGATCGTCAATCCGTCGGCGGTGGCCAACCCCTCCGACACGAAAAACAGCGATCAGCTCAACGGCGCGGGCAAATGCGGCAACGGCACTCCGCTCAAGGACGACCAAGGCAATGTGATCCAAGGACGATGCGGCTATGGACCGCGGATTCCGCTGCTCGTCATCTCGCCGTGGGCGAAGGCGAATTTCGTCTCGCACAGCCTCGCCGACCAGAGCTCGATCCTGCGCTTTATCGAGGACAACTGGAGCACTGGCCGGATCGGCAACGGCTCGTTCGACGCGCTGGCCGGTCCGCTGGATAACATGTTCGACTTCAGCGCGGATAACGGCGCCCCGTCGCGTCGGCTCTTCCTCGACCCCGATACGGGTCAGCCGGTACCGCCGATGTAACTTCGGACGCGCAGGGTGCCCGTCCTACGGCGGGCGCGCGGGCCCCGCGCCCCGCGCCCGCCTCTTCATCTCGTTTCAAGAATGCCCGGCTTGCGATCCCGAGCGCGCAGGAACGTTTCACTCTCCTTCCTAGAACCGGGAGGAGAGCCGCCTGGGGGGAGTAAGTCGATTTCTCAGCCCGCCTTCTGGGGCGCGCCGCCAAGCAGTCCCTTACCCGGGATGTGATTGACTTCCAGCCGGATGCCGTCGGGGTCCTCGAACAGAATCGAGTAGTAGCCCGGCGCCCACGCGCCTTCCTGCGGCGGATGGACAATCCTGGCGTCGAGCGTGAGCAGGAATCGGTAGAGCTCGTCGATATCCTTGCGCTCGCGCGCGCGGAAGCATACGTGATGCAGTCCGACGCGCCGCTGGGTGAAGCGCTCGTCGCGATGGTGCGGATCGGCGCGATGGATTCCGAGGCCGGTGCGGCCGCCGATGCAATAGAATTGCGAGTCGGTCTTGCGCACCACGTGGGTCAGGCCCAGATGCGGCAGCAGCTTCTCGTAAAAGGGCAGGCAAGCTTCGTAGTTGCTCACCGTCAGCATCACGTGCGCCACGCCGTTGATCTCCATCGCGTCCTCCCTTGGCGTCCGATGCGCCGTGGCGGCCGCACCACTTTCGATCCGCCCGTGCGCCGTTCTATGTTATAGAGGATGCGCGCCGGCGGGGGCCACCAAGGTTGCCCCTTCGGCCGTGCAGATGCGCGCGCGCTTTTCAGCCCTCGCGCGCGCCGTTATAGTTGGAAAACTCGGATTCCGACAGGAGAGCGACGGACAATGCCGTGGACGATAACCCGATTGTGCATCGACTGCGTTGACACCGGATGCGTCAGCGTCTGCCCGGTGGATTGCATCTACGAGTATGTGGGCGAGGACAAGGAACACTACCCTAACATGCTCTACATCAACCCCGACGAGTGCATCGATTGCGGCGCCTGCGAGCCCGAATGCCCGTGGCAGGCGATCTTCGAGGAACCCGCGGTGCCCGAGATTTTCAAGGACGACATCGCGCTCAACCACGCCACGCTGGAGCTCGGCGACCAGTTTAAGGTCAAGACCTTCGTCCAGAAGGAGCATCCGACGCCCGAACAGATCGCCGCGAACAAGCGCAAGTGGGGGCTTGAGGCCTGAGGCCTGCGGCGCACACGCGCCGAGGGTTGTTTCCAACCACGGTACCGTCGCCGCTCTTCGCGCGGCGGTACCGTTTTTTTTGTGGGCGGCGGTCGCCGCTCGTCGCGATTCTCCGACCGTTCCCGCGCGTCGCTTCCGCGCGAAAGTGCCCGCGGGTTTTGAGCCGGCGGGCCCGGATGCCCGCCCCGCTGTCGGAGAGCACTCCCGCCGCGGCGCACCGAACATTGCGGCGGCTAGCGCAAGGCTTCCTCAGATAATTCGCTTCTGGCCGTGTTTGAAGCCACCCTGCTGGCCGACCGGCGCCTCGCGCTCGCTCTCCCGCTCGCGCCCGCGCTGACGGCCCCGTCCGCCCCCGCCGCCACCGCCTGCGCCACCACCACCACCACCACCACCTCCGCCGCGCTCGCGCCGCCCGCCGCCGCCCGCGCCCTCGCGCCGCTCGCCGACCGGGATTATCTCGACCGCGCGCAGGAAGCCGTCGCCGGTCGAGCGGGTGGTGATCAACGGGTCGTCCTTGAGCGCGAGATGGACGATGCGCCGGTCGCGCGGCGGCATCGGGTCGAGCGTCACCGTGGTGTGCTCGCGCTTGGTCTGCTCCGCCATCGAGAGCGCCATCCGATGGAGCTGGCGGCGGCGCCGCTCGCGGTAGGATTCGGTGTCGATCGTGATCGGTACCGCGTCCTTGACCTTGCGGGCGAGGATACGATTGACGAGGTACTCGAGCGCATCGAGGGTCTGGCCGTGGCGGCCGATCAGCAGGCCGGAGCCGTCGCCCTTGATCGCAAGCTCGATCCCCTCCGAATCCTCCTCGGTGACGGTGACATTGCCCTGTTCACCCATCAGCTCCAGGATCCGGCTTAGGATCGAGCTGGCCTCGGCGGCCTGGGCGTCGAGGTCGGCGGGCTTGCGGGCGCCGTCGCCTTCCTCTTCCCCGCCGGCCGTCTCCTCGGGCGCTTCTCCCTCGGGTCGGCGCGCGGCGCGCGGCGCCGACGGCGGCGGCTGTTCCTGCGGTATCGGATGGCGCCTTGGCAGAGGCTGCGGCGCGGTTGGAGGCGCTTGCGGAGTCTCAGCCGTCGGCGGCGGCTGCGCCGCGCGCGCGGCTTCGGCGCGCCGCGGCGGCAGCGGTGGCGCGGGCGGCGGCGAGGTCACGCCACTGGTAGCGGCCTCAGGCGGGCGGCGGACCACGCGGACGCGGGCCTGGCGGGCGCCGAGGCCGAGCACGCCCGCGCGCGGCGTGCTCAGCACCTGGATAATGACGTCGTCTTCGGCGGCGCCGAGCTTCTCCAGCGCTTCCTTGATCGCCTCGTCAACGGTGGCTGCCGATACTTCGATCGCTTCGTATGCTTCGCTCATGCGGCAACGGGCGCGGGCTGTTTGAACTCGCGGTTGAGAAAGTACTGCTGGATTATACCGAGGAGATTGGAGGCAAAGTAATAGAGCGAGAGCCCCGCCGGCAGGGCTATGAACAGGACGGTAAAAAATATCGGCATCCACATCATCATCTTCTGCTGATTGGGGTCGGCCGGCTTGGGCATCATCCACTGCTGCAAAAACGTGCTCGCCCCCATCAGCAGAACCAGCACCGGGATCCCGTGGCAGTCGATCCACGGCACCTTGGGCATCCACGCCACCGGGTAGCAGTCGGGCGCCGAGAGGTCGCGGATCCATCCGATAAACGGCGCGTGGCGCAGCTCGATCGCGTTGAGCAGCGCCTCGTACAGCCCGTAAAGGATCGGAAACTGGATCGCGGTCGGGATACATCCGCCGAGCGGATTGACGTGGTTGCGCTTGTAGAGGTCCATCATCTCGCGGTTGAGCGCCGCCGAGTCGTTCTTGAATTTTTCGCGGATTTTTTCGACCTGCGGTGCCAGCCGCTGCATCCGCAACGCCGAGCGCTGGGCCTTGATCGACGCCGGCAGCGTTGCCAGCCGCACCGCCAGGGTCAGCAAGATGATGTCCCAGCCGTAGTTGGGGGCGACCACATGGAAAAGCTGGAGCAGGCGAACGAAGATGATCGCCAGGAAGCCGAACCACCCGAAATTGATCGCCTTGCTCAGCCCCGGCGCCGCCTCTTCGAGGACTCCGAGCTGCTTGGGCCCCATGTAAACGCCTGAGACGACCTTGAGCGCGCCCGCGAAGAGCATCTCGGCGCGCGCCTCGCCTCCGCTGTACTCCATCCGGAGCTCGCCCGCAGCCGGTGTCTTGGGCACGAAGGCGGACAAGAAATAGCGGTCGCCGATTCCGGCGTACGTTATCTCGCCTACCACCGGCTGGACGCCCTTTTTCAGCTCCTTTTCGTACTCGTTGAGGACCTTGCCCTTGACGTCAGCCTGGAGCGCCGGATAATCGCGGTAGCCCTCCCCGAGTTCGACCAGCGGCTGGCTGAGCGTCAGCCCGACCGCCTTGACCGCGGCCGTCGCGCCGGCGGCCTCGGCCGCGATGTCGAAGATGTAGTTGCCGTCGCGGAAGGTGAAGGTCTTGGTCACCCGCAGCCCGTCCTTAACGTCGGCAGTGAAGCTGAGCGTGGCGTCCGACCCCTTGCGGACCTCGATCCGCGGCGGCGCGGTGCTCGTGTAATCGAGCGTTTGGTCGCCGAAAATCCGGTCCCCGATCTGGACCACGAGGCCCAGCGGTAGGCGCTCGCCGGGCACGACGAGGTCGTACAACGGGCTGTTTGTGGCCACGCTCTCGCGATAGTTTTTGAGCCGGAAACTCACCAGGCGCGCGCCGCGGGTCGTCAACACCGCGTGATACAAGTTGGTGTCCACCTCGATCGTGCGCGGCGCCCCGGCGGCCGGCGCCGCAGCCTCGAGCGGCTCGGGTCCGGGCACGCCCTCGTCGGCGGCCGCCGTGGCCAGGGCACTGGTGGGCGCCGCCGCGGCGGCGGAGGACGCCGCTTGGGGCGCCCCCGCGGTCGGCTGCGCCTGCGCAGCGGGCGTCGCGAGAGCCTGCGCCCTTTGCTCGGGCGGTGTCTTCGGTGGCGGGCGAAACCAGCGGACGACGTCGGTGTAGAAGATGGCCGCGAGGAGCAGCAGGATGAAGATGATGAGCGAACGGTTACTGTCCAAATTTCTCCTTCAGGGATGACGTCATGGTATAAGTCGGCGAGGCTGGCACGGGGTCGTAGCCCCATCCGCCCAACGGTCGGCACCGCATCAGGCGACGGATTGTCAGGTAAAGGCCGCGGCCGAGACCGTGCTGGCGCAGCGCCTGATGTGCGTACTGCGAGCAGCTCGGCTCGAAGCGGCAGGCGGGGCCGAGCGTCGCCACTAGCAGCGGCGAGATAAGCGCGCGATACAGGCCGAGCGCGGCGAGCGCCACGCCCAGCGCGAGCGCGCGTAACCGTGGCGCCGCCGCCGCGCAGACGCGGCCGCGGGATTCTTCGCTTCGCTCAGAATGACAGCATGGCTTCCTGTCGTTCCGCGCGGCCCCCTCCGTGTTTGACGCTTTACGCACTACAGGCCGTCCTCGCCGCGGCTCTCGAGCCTGCGCCTGAGGTTGGCGGCGACTGCGGCGAGCTCGGCAGCGATGGCGGCGCTGTCGAGCTCGCCGGCGCCGCGGCGCGCGATCACCACCATCGCAACTCCCGCCGGCATCATCGGCCGCAGCCGCAGCCGGAAGCACTCGCGCAGTCGGCGCTTGAGCCGGTTGCGCACCACCGCGTTGCCGATCCGGCGCGAAATCGTAAGCCCCAGCTTTGAGCGCCCCTCCGCCGCGCCGCGCATCGCGTAGAGCACGAAGTGCGCGCTCTGCACGCGCGCGCCGCGGCGCTGGATCAGAAGAAATTCGCCCGGCCGGCGCAGCCGATCGCTCCTGCCCAGCCCGCCCCGAGGTGGAGGGTTTAGCCCGGCTGCTTGGGGGGAATCGCCACGGCCAGGCGCTTGCGTCCCTTGGCGCGCCGGCGTTTGAGTACGTTTCTGCCGCCCGGCGTGGCCATGCGCGCCAGGAAGCCGTGCGTCCGTTTGCGACGGCGGTTGTGCGGTTGATAGGTCCTTTTCATCGCCTGCGGCCAATCCTGGCCCGATCGTCATGTCGGCTCGCGCCGAGCCCACGGAATTTGCCTTAAAACGGGCGGGGCCAGCGGCCCGCGCCGAACAAACAATCGAACCATACCCGATGCGCGCGGGCAAGCCCGTCCTACTGAGAGCCGAGATCAGTTGGATAGCCCGCCCCGCGTTAGCCGTTCGCGTCCCTGACCAAGGGTCACGCCTGCTAAGCGGAGCGGCGGGTGATGCCCTCGAAGACCAGGCTCAAGACCGCCTCGGCGATCTGCTCGGGGCGCAGGCGCCCCTCGCGGCGGTACCACTGGGTTATCGAATTGCTCATCCCGAAGATCAGCCGCGTCATCAGCCCCGGCTCGATGTCCGCGCGCAGCTCGCCCGCCGCGACCGCCTCGGCCACGAGCGCCGCCACCTCGCGGTCGAAGCGCCGCCGCCGCGCCATCGCCTGCCGCTCGGTCGGCGTGTTGCCCTTGATCCGCTGGAGCAGCTCGACCTCCTGGACGAACTCCAGCGTGATGAGCACGCCGCGATAGACGATATGCCGCAGCCGCGCGAGCGGCGAGCCGCTCCTGGACCCCGGCTCCTCAAGGATGCCGAGCAGTCGGTTGAAGGCGCGCTCGAGCGCGCGCGCCAGCAGCTCCTCCTTGCCCGAGACGTGATAGTAGAGACTCGATTTCCTAAGCCCGGTCTCGCGCGCGACGTCCTCCATCGAGGCCGCCTCGTAGCCGCGCCGGTTGAAGACGCGCACGGCGGCGTCGGTGATCGACTCGATGTCGTAGGGCTCGCGATGCTCGCGCGAGGGACGGCCGGGTTTGCGCGCGCCGCGGCGCGGCCGCGGCTCAATCGCAGCTGGGCGCGCGGGCGCTCGAACCGGCCGCTTCATCGAATCTGGCGCTCGGCTCGGCCGCGGCTCACGACGACGACGCTGCCGAGGCGCCGTGGGCGCTGCGCGCAAGCATCACGGCGAGCGTGCTCAGGTCGTCGATGTCGTAGTACTCGAGCTCGATCCGGCCGGGCGTGCGGCCGCGCGCGAGCACGATCCGCACCTTGCGTTTGAGCGCGCGCTGCATTGCCTCGGCGAGCGCGGCGATGTTGGGATCGACGCCGGCCGCGCGCCGCGCCGAGGAGCCGTTGCGCGGGCTGCGCGCCGCGCCCGCGAGCTGCTCGGCGCCGCGCGCGGAAATGCGCCCTTCGGCGATCCGGCGCGCGGCGGCGGCCTGGCTCGGCGCGGGCAACCCGAGCAGCGGGCGCGCCTGGCCAGGTGTCAGCTCGCCTCGCTCGATCATCTCCTGCACCGCGGGCGCGAGTTCGAGCAGGCGCATCTGGTTGGTCACATAGGGGCGGCTCTTGCCGATCCGCGCGGCGATCTCTTCGTGGCTGAGTCGGAATTCCTGGTTGAGGCGGCGGAAGGCATGCGCTTCCTCGACCGCGTTGAGCTCGTCGCGCACCAGGTTCTCCACCAGCGACATCTCGAGCGCGGCATGGTCGTCGAGCTCGCGCACGATCACCGGGACGCTGTCGAGGCCAGCCATGCGCGCCGCGCGCAGCCGCCGCTCGCCGGCGATCAGCTCGTAGCGGGGCGCGCGGTCGTCCGATGCGCCGTCGGCGCCGGGGGGAATCGGGCGTACGACCAGCGGTTCGATAACGCCCTGGCTGCGAATCGCCTGCGCCAGCTCTTCAAGACGCTCGGGATCGAAATGGCGCCGCGGCTGGAGCGGACTCGGCGCGACCCGGTCAAGCGCGACGCTGAGCAGCGCGCCGTCGCCCGGCCGCGGCGCAGAGGCGGGCGCGGCCGGCGCCGGCGTCCCGGTGCTTTCGATCAGTGCGTCGAGTCCGCGTCCGAGCGGTCTGCGTATCATCCGTCGTTTCTCCTCGCCCGTTCAGCGGAGCGCGCAAAGATGCTCCGCAGGTTCCATAGCCCGCGCCGCGCGGGCGCGCCGTTGGCCTGCGCCTCGCCCGCGCGGACGGGCGTGGCGGGCGCGGCGGAATCCACCGCCACGGACAGCGCCGGCGATTTGGCCGGTGCGGGAGCCCGGCCGCTTGCGCGCTCGAGCAGCTCGAGCGCGAGCAGGCGGTAGGCCTCGGCACCGACCGACTTCGGGTCATACTCCATCACGGCGAGGCCGTGGCTGGGGCTTTCGGAAATCCGCACGTTGCGCGGGATCACGCTCTCGAAGACGCGTTCGGGAAAGTGCTTCTGGACTTCGAGTGAGATCTCGTGGCTCAGCCGGTTGCGCGCGTCGAACATCGTGAGCACGACGCCCATCAGCTCGAGCTTCGGGTTGAGCGCGCCGTTGACCCGTCGGATCGTCGCCAGCAGCGAGCTCAGCCCCTCCAGCGCGTAGTACTCGCACTGCATCGGAACCAGCACGGCGTCGGCGGCGACCAGGGCATTGAGCGTAAGCAGGCCGAGTGAGGGCGGCGTATCAATTAAAACATAGTTATATTGCGGCGATTGAGCCTCCAGCTCGGCTTTCAACCGCCGCTCACGCCCCTCCAGCGTCGCCAGCTCGATCTCGGCGCCCACCAGGTCGGTGCTCGACGGCGCTAGATGGAGCTGGGCGCGCGCCTCGCGGATGATCTCGCTAAGCGGCGTGTGCCCGACCAGCGAATCGTAGATGGTGCGCGATTTGACCGGCTCGGACATCAGGCCGGAGGTCGCATTGCCCTGCGGGTCGAGATCTATAAGAAGGATGCGCTGGCCGGATTGCGCAAGCGCGACGGCGAGGTTGACCGCGGTCGTGGTCTTGCCGACGCCGCCCTTCTGATTGGCGATCGCTATGATTCGCCCCACCGCCGCCTCAACAAACACCCGGACCGGCGATGCGACCGGCGCGCATCGCTTTCAACCTGATACTGACATCGGCGCACGTCAAAGAAAAGAGCGTGCGCGCCGCCTATTAACAGCTTCCCTCGCCGCTGCGCTCACGAGCCCCGCGCCCGCCATAGCGCTGCGGTGCGCGTCGCTGAATGGGGCCCGTGCGCGACTCGGTAACTCCAGGTCGCCGCAGCGAGAAGGCCGACGGCCTGCGCGGCGGGGACGTCGAGGTGCTGGCTCGAGCTCGCGTAAAGCAAAAAGATTCCGCGCGGCCCAAGGGCGGCCGCCGCGATCGCGTAGACGTCGGCGAGCAGGCCGAAGGCGCGTGCAGTCACGAGATCGAAACGGGGCTCGACGCTGCGCGGGCTCATCCGGCGCTGCTCGACGACGACGTTGGACAAGTTCATCTCTCGCGCGGCGACTTCGAGGTAGCTTGCGCGCTTGCGCCGCGAGTCGACGAGCGTAAAGCGCGCCTCGAAGGCGGCGGCGAGTACGAGGCCGGGGAAGCCGGCGCCAGCGCCGATGTCGAGCGCCGCAGCTTGCGCGGCGAGGGCGCCTTCGAGGGCAGCGCGCTCCTCGGCAGGAGCAAAGGCGAGCGGTGCGAGGCTGTCGATAACATGGAAGGCGATCTCTTCGGGGTCGTTGGGATGGGCGGTCAGGTTGGTGTGCGCGCCCCAGAACGCAAGCATCGCCGCCATCCTCTCGATCCGTTCCAGGAAGCCCGCGCGTGGCCGTATCGAGGCCTCGGCGAGCCATCCCGCGACCGCCGCGCGCGCGCGAGCGGCGATGGCGGCGGGGTCAGTGATAGTGGCCGCGTGTTTCAAATATGTAACGTCGGCCGGGACGGATGTTTCACGTGAAACCTCGCCGATGAAGCGGACGGTGCCGCGCAAGAGAATGTTTCACGTGAAACATTTTCGGCTCGGCAGCAGGGATGTTTCACGTGAAACATCAGAGCCCGGGGGCGCGTTGTCGGCGGCCCCGCGTCCGCGCCGGCCGCGCAAATGAACCGCGATCATTGCGACTGCGGCGGGCGTGATCCCCGGTATCCGCGCAGCCTGGCCGAGCGAGTGCGGGCGCATTGCGCTCAAGCGCTCGCGCACCTCGGTGGATAGTCCAGCCACCGCCGCGTAGTCGATAGTTTCGGGAATCACTGCGTCCTCCAGGCGCTTGAAACGCTCGACCATCTCAGCTTGGCGGCGGACGTAGCCCTCGTACTTGACATCGATCTCCAGCTCCGCGGCCTCGTCGGGGGTGAGCGTTGGCGCGAGACCCGCCATCCGGAGCACCACGTCGTACGAGACCTCGGGCCTGCGGAAGAGCTCCCATGCGCGCTGCGGCGTCGCGATCGGCGTCGAGCCGCAATCGACGAGCGCGGCGTTGACGGCGTCGCTGGCGTGGACCAGCGTCTCGCGCAGGCGCCGCGCTTCGCACGCGACCCGTTCGGTCTTGGCGCGCATCGCCGCAGCCGCTTCTGCGCCGAGCAGGCCGAGCCGCTCGCCGATCGGCGCAAGCCGGCGGTCGGCGTTGTCCTCGCGCAGCAGGAGCCGGTACTCGGCGCGCGAGGTGAACATCCGGTAGGGTTCGCCGCCGATCCCGCGGGTCACGAGGTCGTCGATCATGACCCCGATATAGGCCTGGTCGCGGCGCAGCACGAGCGACGGTTCGCCGCGCGCGGCGAGCGCGGCATTGATTCCGGCGATCAGCCCCTGCGCGCCGGCCTCCTCGTAGCCAGTGGTGCCGTTGATCTGGCCGGCGAGAAAGAGCCGGCGGACCAGCTTCGTCTCCAGCGACGGGTGCAGCTGCGTCGGGTCCGAAAAATCGTACTCGATCGCGTAGCCCGGGCGCATAATCTCGGCGTGTTCGAGTCCGCGGATCGAGCGCACCATCGCGAGCTGCACGTCGAGCGGCAGGCTGGTCGAGAGCCCGTTGGGATAGACCTCGACTGTGTCGCGCCCCTCGGGCTCGAGGAAAATCTGATGGCGCTCCTTGTCGCGAAAGCGCATCACCTTGTCCTCGACTGACGGGCAATAGCGCGGCCCGCGGCTCTGGATCACGCCGGAGTACATCGGCGAGCGATCGATCCCGCTGCGGATTATCTCGTGGGTCGCCGCATTGGTGTAGGTCAGATAGCAGGTCAACTGAGGCTGCGTGATCCGCGCGGTGCGGAAGGAGAACGGCGGCGGCGGTTCGTCGCCCGGCTGGGCCTCGAGTGCGGAGTAGTCGATCGTGCGGCCGTCGAGCCGCGGGCAGGTGCCGGTCTTGAGCCGGCCGATCCGAAAGCCGAGTTGCGCGAGGCTCTCGCTCAGCCCGATCGCGGAAAAGTCGCCCGCGCGCCCGGCGGGATAATTCTTAAGCCCGACGTGCACGAGCCCCTTGAGGAAAGTGCCGGTCGTCAGCACCACGCAGTCAGCCTGGAAGACCTCGCCGATCTGCGACTCGACGCCGCGCACGCGGCCGTCCTCGACCAGCAGCCGCTCGACGCTGGCCTGGCGGATCGCCAAGTTGGGCGCGGCCTCGAGCACGCGCTTCATCCGTGCGCGGTAGGCCGCCTTGTCGGCCTGGGCGCGGCGCGCGCGCACGGCTGGGCCCTTGCGCGTGTTGAGGAAGCGGAACTGGATGCCGGTCTCGTCGATCGCGAGCGCCATCTCGCCGCCCAATGCGTCGATCTCGCGAACCAGGTGACCCTTGCCGATCCCGCCGATCGCCGGATTACAGGACATCTGGCCGATGTGGTCGAGGTTGAGCGTGAGCATCAGCGTGCGCACACCCATCCGCGCCGCCGCAAGCGCAGCCTCGATGCCGGCATGGCCGGCGCCGACGACGATCACGCCGAAGTTCATACGGACCGTGAATTATTGCGCGCCCGGCCGCTTCGGCCAAGGCCGCGCACGGCGCGCTCTCTCTCCTACAATCAGTAGAATTTCGCTACTTTCCGATGCAGAACTCGCGAAACACCGCGTCGAGCACGTCCTCCACGCCGACCTCGCCGGTAATCGCGCCGAGCGCCTCGGCCGCCGCGGCGGTATCGACCGCCACGATCTCCGGCGGCATTCCGGCCAGCGCCGCGTCCCGTGCATTTTCGATGGCTCTCAGAGCCTTCGAGAGCGCATCGCGATGGCGCTCGCGCGAGATCGCGACGCCGTCCGACGGCGCGCCCCGGGCGAGCGCCGCGAGCACACGCGCGAGCTCGTCGCGCAGCGTCGACGCGCCGTCGGCGTTCAGCGCCGAGAAGCGCATCAGCGCCATCCCCAACCCCCGCGCGATCAGATCTTCGGGCAGCAGTGCCGCCGGCAGGTCGGATTTGTTGAGCAGCGCGACGCCCGGGCGTCCCGCGCACAGCGCGAGCACGCGCGCGTCCTCCTCTTCGAACGGGCGCGAGCCATCGAACACCGCGATCAAAAGGTCGGCCGCGCCGGCATGGCTCAGCGTGCGCGCGACGCCGATTCGCTCGACCTCGTCAACCGCCTCGCGCACGCCGGCGGTGTCCTGCAAAACCAGCCGCCACGGCCCCGCCGTCATCGACTCCTCGATAACGTCGCGCGTGGTGCCTGGTACGGGAGTGACGATCGCGCGGTCGGCGCCGAGCAGCAGATTGAGCACGCTGGATTTGCCGGCATTGGGCTTGCCGACGATCACCGCGCGCGCGCCGTCGCGCATCAGGCGCCCGCGTGCGAAGCTGTCGTGCAGGAGCGCCGCGTCGGCGCCGACGCGCGCGAGCGCGGAGGCGATCTCTTGGCGGCTGGGCAGGTTCAGCCCCTCGTCGGCAAAGTCGATCTCGGCCTCAAGATGGGCGCGCACGGCGATAATTCCACGGCGCAGCGCGCTCACACGCTGCGCCAGTGCGCCGCCAAGCTGGGCTATCGCCTGCTGGAGCGCGCTCTCGCTGCGCGCATCGACGAGGTCGGCTATCGCCTCGGCTTCGGTGAGATCGATCCGCCCGTTGAGATAGGCGCGGCGGCTGAACTCGCCCGGCTCGGCCATCCGCGCCCCGGCCGCCATCGCAAGGCCGAGCACACGGCGCACGACGTAGGGGCCGCCATGGCAGTGCAGTTCGACGACATCTTCGCCGGTGAGACTATTCGGCGCGGGCATCACGACGCACATCGCGCGGTCCATAATCGCGCCGCTATCCGGGTCGCGGATTTCGCCAAGCGCCAGCCGGCGCGCGGGCGGCAGCGCATCGTCGTGCGCGGCGGCCGCCTTGCGGCCGCGCGGATGCCATAGCGCGCGCGCGATCGCGGTTGCGCGCGGGCCCGACAGCCGCACGATCGCGACCGCACCCCTGCCGGGCGGCGTGGCCGGCGCGACGATCGTATCCTGGGTGTACATCGATGAGCGCGGGCGCGCAGCGCGAACCGCGCCGGGACGCCCTCAGCGATTGCGCCGCCTCATTTTCCAGCGCCCGGGGCGTGGATGGAAGTATGCAACAGGCGGCGCCGCCGCCACCAGCTAAACAGGCGTGCCCGCCGCCAGACAATATGCATCGACCCTCGCGCGGCGGAACCCCGGACAGCTTTGCTGGGCGAGGCCTCGAATAGGTCGCGACCAGACCGCGCGTGGCGACGGGAGGCGGTTATTCGTCGGGCTCGTCGCCGCGGGCGGCGGCGCCGAGCTTGAGTTTGAGGCTGTGCATCGAGGCCAGGATGAGCCGCCATCCGGAGGGAAACTCGATCGTGCCGAGTTCGCTGTGCGATTCGGGCTCGATGATCACCTTGCGCCCCTGATGCCACTGCACGAGGAGCAGGCGATGCGCGATCTGGCGGCCGCTGACGGCGTCGATCGCGAAGTCGCCGTATAGCGTGCTGGTGCGCATCGCGCCGAGCGCGGCGCGGAGGCGGCCCTGCTCAAGCGAGCCGCTCTCGCGGATCGCGGCGCATCCAAGCAGCGCTGCCGCGTAGGCCTGCGCCGCGGGATAATCGCAATCGGGATAACCCGCGGCGCGCATCCGGCGCGCAAATTCCGCCGGCGTCGGCCCCAGCTCGGGCGCGATCCGCGCCTGCTCCTCCCATTGGCTGGGGCCGACGATGCCTTCGGCGGCTTCGCCGAGCGCGTCGGCGAAGCCGCGCACGCCCGCGGCCACGCATCCGAGGACCGGGATGTTGAGGTTGGCGGCGACGACCGCGCGGATCAGGGACACGTCCTGGGCGAAGCTGCCGGCGGCGGCGAGCGCATTCACGCGATTGCGCCTGAGCGCGGGCAGCAGCCGCGCGATCGCCTCGGCGCGCGCGAAGTCGCCGGCGTACTTGAGCCGCACGCGCACGCCGCGCCGGCGCGGACGGCGTTCGAGGCACGTGCGCTCCAGCCCGTCGGCGGCGGCGCGCGCAAACGGCGTCGGCGCGGCGACGATCGCGAGGCGTTTGCGCCAGAACTTGAGTTCGGTGAGCAGGCGGGTGAAGCCGACGAGATAATCGCTCGCCGGGCTGAGCACGCCAACCAGCATCCGCCTCCCGTGCGCGTAAAGCCCGTCGTCGGCGCCCCCGTGATTGAGCATCACCATTGCGGCGGCTTCCGCAATTGGCGCGGCCGCGCGCGCGAGCCGGCTCGAGTACGGGCCGAGCAGGAGATCGACGCGATTGGGGCCGACGCACAATTCGCGATAGATCGCGGCGCATCGGCGCGCGTCGCTCTGGTCGTCGTGGCATCGCAGCGCGAGTTCGAGCGCGCGGCCGCCGACGCGGACGCCGCCCGCCGCGTTGACGTCGGCAACGAAGAGCCGAAGCGCGGCTTCGGCCTGACGCCCCATCGCGGCGTAGGGGCCGCCAAGGGAAAGCGACAGCCCCAGGCTAAGCCGCCCCTCCATCATGGGACCTTGTCGCTGCGCTGATTGCGCACAGCTCTCTTTGTCGGAGAGGGAGCGCTTGGCGAACGAAGAACCCGTACCGGCTTCGCCGGCACGGAGCCGTCCGAGATTCCTTGCTTCGCTCGCGCTGCTCGTTTCGCTCGGGATGACCCTGCATCGCTCTCCTGAAGGGAAGGGGAGCAGGAAGCTTCTGGGGCGCGGTCACAGAATGATTTCAGCGATCCCGCCGCGGATGACCGCCAGGCCGTCGGGGTTGTAGGTCTCGTAGGCGTAGACCCGGCGGCCGCCGCGCTCGCCGCCCGGCCATACCCTGGTCGTGATCGATTGGCCCGGAAGCACCGGGCGGCTGAACTGCACGCGCAGGCGCGCAAGCCGCGTCGGCTCGCCGCCGCACAACCCGTCGATCACAACCCTCGAGGTGAACGCCATCGTGCACAGCCCGTGGACGATTATTCCGGGCAGCCCAGCCATCCTTGCGACGCCTTCATCGACGTGGATCGGATTGCGGTCACCCGAGGCCTCGGCGTAGCGGTAGGTCTGGTCGGGGTCGATCGTTTGCGTAACCGAGAGGACGGGCTCGCCCTGCGGGGTCGTGGGGCGCTCGGCGGCGCGCGCCGGCGCACCCGCGCCGCGCTCACGCCGCCCGCCGCGGATGAAGACACCGAAGAGGATGCGCTGGACGAGTTCGCCCGCGCGATTGCGCGCCAGGAGTTCGAGCGTCATCGCCTCGCCGCCTGGCCGCGCCTCGATCGCGGCGACCTTGGCGGTCGAGCTGATTTCGTCGCCGGGCCGCAAGGGCAGGCGAAATTCCATGTCCTGTTCGCTGTGGAGCAGGCGCAGGAGGTCGACGCCGAGCGCGGGATCGCTAACCGCCTGGATCACCGAGAGCCAGGTCACGACCACGCCGAACATCGGCGGCGCGACGATTCCGCCGCTCACGGCGGGATCGAAGTAGCGCGGATTGGCGTCGTTGTACGCGCGCGCGTAGGCCTGGAGCGCCTCGCGGGTGACGGTCGCGTGGGTGGGCGGATATTCGTGGCCGATGAGTTCGCGGTTGAGCGGCATCGCTATTGCGCTTGCGGGAGGATTACGAGGCGGCCCGGTCAGGCAAGCTCGCGCCCGCCAATGAGCACCGCCTTCAACTCTAGCGCCGACCCGAGCACGAGCAAATCGGCGCGCGCGCCAACGTCGATTTTGCCGCGGTCGCTGAGCCCCAGCACGCGCGCTGGATTCGTCGCCCCCATCAGTGCCGCCTCGCCCACGCTCGCGCCGGCCCGCTCGATCATTGTCCGCGCCCCGTCGAGCATCGAGATGACGCTGCCGGCGAGCCTGTGGTCGGGGGTCCGCGCCGCGCCGTCCTTGGCGACCGCCACGCCCGCTTCGCCGGCGGTCGCGACGCGGTCGGTGGTGAGGCAGATTCCCGCTGCGCCGCGCGCGCGGTAGAGCAGGCGCAGCATCTCCGGATGCAGGTGGACACCGTCGGCGACCACGGCGGCGCGCGCGCGCGACGGCAGCATCGCGGCGGCCGCCGCCCCGGGGCGGCGATGGTGCAGCGGGGCCATCGCGTTGAACGTATGGGTGAACATCCGCGCGCCTGCCGCGAGGGCGGCCTGCGCCTGCTCCAGGGTGGCGTCGGTATGGCCGAGCGAAACCGCGACGCCGCGCGCGCCGAGATACGCAATCGCCTCCAGCGCGCCGTCAAGCTCGGGCGCGAGCGTGATCAGCCGCAGCGGCTTGAGCGCGGCAACGCGGCGCAGCGCCTCGCCGCGCGGCGCAAGATTGAACGGCGGATGGGCGCCGAGGCGCGCGGGCGAGATGAACGGCCCCTCCAGGTGCATCCCGAGGATCGTCGCTGGCGCCACGGCTGCGCAACCGCGGGCCGCAGCGCCCGCCGTACTGAAAGCATCGCAGACGCGGGCTGATTGTTCGGCGGCGGCCTCGGCGATCGCCGCGGCCGTCTTCTCGATTCGCTCCAACGGCGCCGTGAGCGCCGTCGGCAGCCAGCCGCCCGTGCCCTCGCGCGCCAGCCGGGCGCTAAGACGCAACAGCGCGTCGGCCGACGCGTCCATCACGTCGATCTCGTCTGCGCCGTTGAGCTGGAGATCGATGAACGCGGGCACCACGTAGTCGCTGCCGGCAGAGTCGCCGGCAGCTTCGACCGACATGATCGTTTCCTCGAAGCTGACGGTGCCGGGCAGCGTCGAGCCGTCGGCCCGCGCGACGAGTCCGCGCAGCCGTCTCATCGCGGGCGGGATGGCGGCGGCTCAGTTCGCGTGGAATCGCTCCTTGAGCAGCCGCGAAAAACGCGGCAGGTAGATGAGGTCGAAAGTGTCTTCCTTGCCCGGAAACATCGCGACCGCCGCGCCCTTGAGCGCGCGCACGTGCTGCCAGGCCTCGTCGAGAGTGAGAGAGTCGTCCTGCGCGATGGTGGCGAAGGTGAGGTCGACCAGAAAACGCAGCCGGCGAATCATCCGGTCTTCGTGCGCAATGAGCGCCGCGCGATCGTCCTGAGCCATGGTAGCAATCCCCGCAATCGAATCGCGCGCGGGGCCCGGGGGCGCCCGCCGCTCCCGCAGTATAGCAATCGGCGCGTGCGTTTTTGAGCGCACGCGGCCGGCGCGGCCGCGGCTTGTTTTGCACGGCGTGGGATGCCAACCTCAGGGCGCGATGGCGCAAACGCGGCTTCGTTCGAGCTTCATCTACCTCGCCAACGCGGTCAACGATCTGCGCGGCAACTGGACGATCATCGCGCTCGTGCTGGCGCCGTTGGTGCTCGCCTCGGCGCTATGCATCCTGCCCGACGCGGTCAACCTGCAATGGAAGCTGGTGCAGACCTTCGAGCCCGGCACGACCAGCGTCGGATGGATAGTGCCCGCGCAGGCGCCCTACGCGCCGCCGACGCGCAGCGCGCCGCGCCCGCCGTTCCCCGCCTGGGCGATCACCGTGCTCCACCTGGTAAGCATCGCGATCACGCTCATCGGCGTGAACCTGGTCGTACTGTGCGCGCTCAAGCGGATACAGGCGGGGCAGCGGATGGCGCGTCCGCTGGACGAGGGCGTCGCGGTGTATCGCGAGGCCTGGCGGCTGCTGGGGCCGTTTGTGTGGGTGAGCGTGCTGCAGGTGCTCGCGATCGCGGTAGGCGTGGTGCTGCTGGTGGTGCCGGGGATCCTCGCCTACGTGTGGCTGTACTTTTCGCAGTACGCGCTGGTCTTCGACGGACGGCGCAGCTGGGCGGCGCTGCTGCACAGTCGCGACCTCGAACGCGGCATCTTCTTCCGGGTCGCGATGCGGATAGTCGTCTTTCTCGCCTTCTGGTCGGGCTTCAACTCGTGGGCGGGCGCGACGTTCTTTGCGGTCAGCCTGCTGGTCGGCTCCGTGGGGCTGATCACGGGCGCGCTGTGGGCGTCGATCTTCGTGGTCGATCTGCTGGCGGTCGCGGTCGCCTACACGACGATCGCGTTTTTGCTCGCCGCCGCGCTGCGGCTGTATCAGGATCTCGGCGCGATCACGGCCGAAGCGGCGCCGGCGCGGGAGCGGGAGTTGCCGCCGACCGCGCCGCTGCCGTCGGTCAGCGCCTGAGGGGCACCGGCTTCGCTTGCGCAAAGCCGCCCGCTGCTCGTAGGCGGGGTTAGAAAGAAACGGCCGGCCTCAGCCGCCGGCGCCGGAGGCGGCGTGCGCGAGCCGCGCCAACGCGCGGACCGCGACCTGGAGCACCGGCAGCCCGATCGCCGGCATCGTGCGCAGCTCGCCCATGACCTCCGCGGCGGCGTCGAACTCGCGCTCGCGTCCGCGGCGCAGCGCGCGCACCGCCTCGACGGGTTCCATCCCACGCTCGGCGAGCACCGCGCGGCACAGCGCAAGGCGGGCGGCGCGCAGCTGCGCACCGAGATCCTCAGCCGCCTGCCGTTCCCAGCGGTCGTCGATGCCGATAGTTTCGAGCGCCGCTTCGAGGGCGGCGAACTCGGCGAGGTCACTGAGCGCGAAGTAGGCGTGCGCGCACGCAGCCGGCGGCGTGCCGTGCGCCAGGCTCAGGCTGAGCACGCTAAGGAGATGGTCGGCGAAGCCGAGCCGGGCGAGTTGATGGGCGACTTCCTCGGTGTAAACGGTCGCCCGCAGCTCGCGGTACAACCGTTCGAAGCGCTCGCGCTCGCCCGCCGCCAGCATCGTCTCGAACTGCGCGCACAGGCTCTGGAAGCCGGGCTTGAAGCGCGCGATCGCGGGGCCCAGCGCGCCCCCGGCCTCGAGTGCGCCGACCGCCCATCCGCACACCCCTGCCGCCGCGCCTTCCAGCGCGAGCAGCGCCGCCAGCTCGGCCTGCGCGCCCAACCCGCCCGCGTCCGCGCGCAGCCGCTCGGCCTGCTCGCGGAGCTCGAGCACGCCGTCGGCGAAAATCCATGCGTGCACCACCTCTTCGGTGCGCACGCCGCGGCTGCGCGCGAGGCGGAAGATGAAGCTCGCGCCCATCAGGTCAACCATGCGGTTGACCAGGGTGGTCACGATGAGCTCGCGGCGCAGGCCGTGGCGCGGGATTTCGTCGGCAAAGTCGCGCGCGATCGACGCCGGAAAGTACGGCGTCAGGAAGCGCGCGGTCAGGTACGGGTCGTCGAGCAGATGGCACGATTCGAGTTGGGCGAAGAGGTCGATTTTGGTGTAGGCGCAGAGCACCGCGAGCTCGGGGCGGGTGAGCCCGGGATAGCGGCCGCGCCGCTCGCGCAGCTCCTCGTGGCTGGGCAGCGCGGACTCGTAACGGCGCAGCACGCCGCGCTGCTCGATGGCGCTAAGGTGGTCGCGGAAGATGCTGGCCTGGGTCCGGCTGCGCAGCTGCTCGAGGCTGAGCAGCACGACCTGATCGCGGTTGTCGCCGAGCACCAGGGCGACGACTTCGTCGGCGGCCTCGGCGAGCGCGCGGTTGCGCCGCTCGGGCGTGATCCGCCCGCGCTGGAGCGCCGGCTGGAGCAGGATCTTGAGATTGACCTCGTGGTCCGAGGTGTCCACGCCGGCCGAGTTGTCGATGGCGTCGGTGTTGATGCGTCCGCCCGCCATCGCGTACTCGATGCGCGCGCGCTGGGTGAAGCCGAGGTTGCCGCCTTCGACCACGATCTTCGCCCGCAGCTCGCGCGCGGTGATGCGGCAGGCGTCGTTGGCGTGGTCGCCGACCTCGGCGTCGCGCTCGTCGCTCGCGCGGACGTAGGTGCCGATGCCGCCGTTGTAGAGCAGGGTAACGTCGGCGCGCAGGACGGCCTGGATGAGGCTGTCGCTGTCGAGCGCCTCCGCCTCGCAGCCGAGCGCGCGGCGCGCTTCGGGGCTGAGCACGATGGTCTTGGCGCCGCGCCGGAAGACGCCGCCGCCGCGGCTCAGCAGGGCCGGATTGTAGTCCGACCACTGCGAGTTGGGCAGCTCGAAGAGGCGCTTGCGCTCGGCGAAGCTCGCCTTGGGGTCGGGGTCGGGATCGATGAAGATGTGGCGATGATCGAAGGCGGCGATGAGCTTGACGTGATCCGAGCGCAACAGCCCGTTGCCGAACACGTCTCCCGACATGTCGCCGATTCCGACCATCGTGACCGGCGCGCCGCGCCCGAGCTCGATGCCCATCTCGCGCAGATGCCAGCGCGCCGACTCCCACGCGCCGCGCGCGGTGATGCCGAGCGCTTTGTGGTCGTAGCCGTGGCGGCCGCCCGAGGCGAACGCGTCGCCGAGCCAGAAGTTGTGCTCCTCGGCGATCGCGTTGGCGAGGTCGGAGAACGCCGCAGTGCCTTTGTCGGCGGCGACCACCAGGTAGGGGCCGTCCTGATCGAGCACACGCACGCCTTCGGGATGCACGACGCGGCCGTCGATCACGTTGTCGGTCAGCTCCAGCATCGCGCGGATCAGCGTCTTGTAGGCCTCGACGACCTCCTCGCGGGTGGGCGCCGCGCCCGGGCGCGGCTTGACGATGAAGCCGCCCTTGGCGCCGGTCGGCACGATGATCGCGTTCTTGACCGTCTGCGTCTTCATCAGGTCGAGGATCTCGGTGCGGAAATCCTCGGGGCGGTCGGAGTAACGGATGCCGCCGCGCGCGATGCGTCCGGCGCGCAGATGGCATCCCGCCATGGTCGGGCTGTCAACGTGAATCTCGTACAGCGGCGGGGTGTCGGGCAGATTGGGAATGCGCGCGCTCTCGAACTTGAGCGACAGGTAAAGGGCGGGCGGAGTGCGGAAGTAGTTGGTGCGCACGGTAGCCTCGATCATCCCCAGAAAGGCGCGCGCGATGCGGTCGTCGGCGAGGTTGTCGATCGCGCTTAGCGCGGCGAGGTAGGCCGCGCGCAGCTCACCCGCCCGCCGCTCGCGCTCTTCGGCCGCCGGCGCCGGATCCATCCGCAGCTCGAACATCTCGACCAGCATTCGCGCCAGCCGCGGATTGAGCAGCAGCACGCGGCGCAAGGCCGGCAACGACGCGCCCAGGCGCATCTGGAAGGCCGCCGCGACGTAGGCTCGCAACAGCCCCACCTCGCGCCAGCCCAGCCCGGCGCCCAGCACCAGGGCGTTGAGCGGCCCGTCCTCGGCGCGCCCGCTGCGCACCGCGGTCAGCGCCTCGGCGATCGCGCCCGCGCCGCTCATGCTCTCCAGCGGCTGACCGCCCGGTCCCTGCACGCGGAAGGACTGGACGAAGACACGCAGCTCGCCGCCCGCTGCGCCCGCGCGCAGCTCGTGCGCCTCCTCGGAGATGACGCTGATGCCGAAGTTCGACAGCATCGGCATCACGTCGCTCAGCCGCAGCGCCTCGCCCAGCTCGTACATCCTGAGCTCGCTGTGAAGCGCGCCCTCGTGCGCCGCGCCGCCGCCGCCCTGGCGCACCAGCTCGACGTTGAAGCTGCGTCCGCCGGCGAGCAGATTTTCGATCTGCTCGATATCGGCGGCCGCGCGCGCGACCGTGGTGCTGGCCCGGTAGTGGCTGCTGAAGGCGCCGAGCCAGCGCTGGGCGAGCGCGTTGGCGCGGCGGGTGCCGAAGCGCTCGAGCAGTTCCTCGCGCAGGCGCTCCTCCCAGGTGCGCGCGAGCGCGGCGACTTCGGTCTCCATCGCGCGCATCTGGGCGGCGGTGGGCGAGGCGGCGGCGAAGCAGAAGTGCAGCCGCGCGCTGTAGCCCTCGCCCAGGGCGAGATAGTAGTAGATCAGATCGCCTGCCAGGATGCGGCCAAGCGCGGCCTGGATCTGCTTGCGCACCTCGGCCGAGAAGCTCTCGCGCGGCATGATGACGAGCACGACGACGTTGCCGCGCACCGCGTCGTAGCGCACGCTGAGCCGCACCGCCGCCTCGTCCTTGAGTTCGAGGATGAGCCGCAGCTCATCGCGCAGCTCGGCCACCGGCGCGCGGAACAGCTCCTCCTTGGGAAAGCTGTTGAACGCGGTCACCAGCTCCTTGTAGTTGTGCGAGCCGGGCGTGGCGCGCTCGGCCTCGATCACCTCGCGCAGCTTCGCGCGCAGCACCGGGATATGCTGTGCCTCCTCGGCGTAGGCCTTGGAGGTGAACAGGCCGAGGAAGCGATCGAATCCGATGGGCTGTCCGTCGTCGCCGCTACGGCGCAGCGTGATGTCGTCCATCAGGCGGCGGCGGTGGACGCGCGAGACGCTGCGGCTTTTGCCGATAATCAGCGCGGGGCCGTCAAAGAGCAGCGCGCGCTGCGCGGGCTCGAGCGCGTCGAGGTCAACCGGCGCGGCGTAGCGCGAGCGGCCGTGCTCGCGCAGCAGGCCGAGTCCCGAATCCGGCACCGCTTCGAGCGCGCGGTGCCCGTCGCGCGCGATCAGCCGGTAGCGGCGGTAGCCGAGAAAGACAAAGCCGCCGCCGACCAGCCATCGCAACAGATCGCGCACCTCGACCAGTTCGCGCTGCGCCGCGGTTTCCTCGCAGATCTCCAGCGCCCGCGCGCTCATCGCCTCGAAGTCGTCGGTCACGCGGCGAACCTCTTCGAGCACGACGCGGAGGTCGGCGGCAATCCGCTCGGGATCGTGCAGCGCCCCTTGGGGGCGCAATTCGAGGTGGACAAAGGACTCGGGGCGCTCGATCGCGCGCCCGCTCTCCAGCGAGACCAGCCGCCCCGCGGCGTCGCGCGCCACGCTGAGCACCGGATGGAGCAGCATTCCCGCGCCGATGGCGGTCTGATGGAAGTATTCGAGCAGGCTGTCAACGATGAACGGGCAATCCGGCATCGCGCTCTCGACGAACGCGCCGGCGCCGTGCTCGTCGCCGCTTTGCACTCGCAGCTTTACCGGCTCGGCACGCACGGCGAAGAATTCCAGCGCGTCGGCGGCGAGGCGCGCCCGCTGGTCGGCCGACATCGCGGCCGCCGCCTCGGGCGGCAGCCGCTCGAACAGGCGCTGGCTGAAGATCGCCAGCCGCCGCTGCTCCTCGCGTGCGGATTCCGTCTCGGCGATTTGCAGGTTTGATTCGCTGGCCAAATCTGTCGCTCCGGGGAGAGTTGGAGGCGTGCGCTGCGCCCGGGCCGAATTATAAATCGCGCGATGCGCGCGCGGCTACCGGAAAGCGGTCGCAGCGAGAACCGAACTGCGGGCGCCGGCCGGACATCGACCGACGCATCGGATAGGATCCGATCGGCGCGCAGGATGCGCGCGGCGATGGCGGAGGTCGAGATCACCGCGATGACATTCGGGCCGTTCGGAGTCGGCCGGCTCGACGGCGACACCGTGATGGTGCCCAACGCGGCGCCCGGCGACCTGCTCGAAGTAACGGTCGTCGGCCGGCGCGCGGGCCATCTCATCGCGCGCGCCGAGCGCGTGCTCCGCGCGGGCCCCGCACGGCGCACGCCGCCGTGTCCGTACCTGCCGCGCTGCGGGGGGTGCGACTGGCAGCAGATCGATTATCCCGCGCAGGCGCGGCTCAAGGGCGAGGTCATCGCGGGCCTGCTCCGCCGCGCGTTGGGCCTTGAACTCGATCCCGCGACGCTGGTCGAGCCGGCGCCCGCCGAATTCGGCTACCGCGCGCGGGTGCGGTTCAAGGTCGGGCCGCGCGGCGAGTTGGGATTCCACCAGGCCGGCAGCCGGCATCTGGTCGAGGTCGAGCACTGCATGGTCGCGGCAGAAGACATCCGGATGCCGCGCGAGTTCGTGCGCGAGATCAGATGCGAGGAGATCGAGGTCGTTGCCGACCGCGGGCGCGAGGTGTTAGTCGCGCATCTGGCCCGCGCGCCTGCGGCGGCGGAGGTCGCGCGCGCGCGGGCGATAGTCGCGCGCGACCCCCGGCTTGCGGGCGTCGTGATGCGCGGGGGCGCGACGCGCGCGCTGGTGGGCGAGACCGCCGTGCAGGTGGCGCTCGAGCCAGGGCTGGTGTTGGAAGCCGACGCCGATCTGTTCAGCCAGGTGAACCGCGCACAAAACCTGAGACTGGTCGCGATGGTGATGGAGATGGGGGCCCCCGCGGCAGGCGCGCGCGTGCTCGATCTGTTCTGCGGCGCGGGTAATTTCAGCCTGCCCGCGGCGCGCCGCGGCGCGGCGGTCACGGGCGTGGACGCGGAGCCGGCGGCGGTGGCGGCGGCCGCGCGCAACGCGCAACGCCTGGGATTCGGACGCGCCGAGTTCACGGCGCTGCGGGCGGCGGAGCTGGCGCGCTTTCTGCTTCGTGCGCGCTACCGCCCCGACACCGTGATCCTCGACCCGCCGCGCACCGGCGCGCGCGAGCTGATCGAGCCGCTGGTCGCGATGCGCGCGCCGCGGCTGATATACGTTTCGTGCGACGCCGCCACGCTAGCGCGCGATCTGCGCGCTCTGTGCGCGGGTGGTTATCGGATCGCCGCCGTGCGCGCGCTCGACTTCTTTCCCAACACGCATCACGTCGAGCTCGTCGCGCACGCGGTATTGACATCGGTTGCACCGCGTTCCTAATCTAGGTAGGAGCCGCCTCGGCGTTTCCCCCGCCAGCAGAGGGTCAGCGAAGCGATGCCCAAGCAGGAAAAGGAAAAGCAGCCGCGCCCGAAGATTACGATCATTCCGGGCCGCGGGGTGGCGCAGACCATCAACTATCTGCTGGAGGACCGCGACGACCTCGAATGGATCATCGCGGTGGGTCGGACCAAAAACGGAGAGCTCTTCTTCTACGACACCGGCGGCGACATCGTCGAGGATCTCGGCACGCTGGAGTACCTCAAGGCGCGTATCGTGCGCGCGCACTTCGGCGACGAGTACGAGTAAGCCGCCCGCGCCAGGCCCTCGCGCGTCGCATTCTCTCTTCAAATCTCACGACTCGATCGCGCTGTGGCGCTCCACGGCGCCGGGCGCCAAGGCGCGCCGCGCGCCTGACTTCTGCGGGGTCGGCAAAAGTAAGGGCGATGCGCGTGGCCACCCGCGGTGGCGCGCATCGCCCGTGTAATCGCACCTGGCCGCGGCGCACTCGAGGGAGCCCGCAGCGAGGATTTGGACGGCTTAATCTTTGCCTTGGGTGATGTCGTTCGGATACTTCTGCGTGATCCGTTCGGCGGCGAGGAAGTCGTGCATCGCCTTGTCGTAGTCACCCTTGAAGTAGGCGCGCTGACCTTCGAGGAAAAGCTGCTGCATGTGCTGCGCGCTGGCCCCTGAGAGCTGCGCATGCCAGACGTCCTGGCCAACCTTGGTCATCGTGGCCTGCACGTCCTCCTTGCGGTATTTGTGCCAGGTTCCGCTCTTGGGGCCGTACGGCGCCTGCGCGGTGGTCGGCACAGCCTCAGGCGACGCTTCCGCCGCAAACGACGAGGCGGAAAAGACAACTGCGACGCAGACCGCGACCAAACCCAGCATCGCCAATTTCAAAGACTTTGTCGTCATTGACTTCCTCCCTCCTGGCCGAAATCCGCAGTTTCGCTTGCTCATAGCAAAAACGTTCATTCTCACGCAACCATGACGATCCGCTCGCTCCGGGGCGCGGGGCCAGCCCTAGTCTTCGAACTCCTGCTTGGGCGGACACGCGTAGATCACGCCGCCGTCGATCTCCAGCGGCACGCGGTATAACGCTTTGCCGCAGGCGCTGGGCGGTCCGGCGATGCACTCGCCGGTGGAGGGCTCGTAGTAGGCATTATGGGTCTGGCACATGAGGTAGCGCCCTTGCTCGGCGAAGAATTGGTTGTCGATCCAGTCCATTGCCATCGGCACATGGCGGCAGCGGTTGACGTAGGCGTGGAAATGGCCGCGGAAGTTGACCACGAAACATTCCTCGTCGGCGCCGCGCACCGGCAGCATGAACTTCAGCGATTCGCCCGGCTTGAGCGCGCCGGTCGAGCACACCCGGTAACGGATGGCGCGGCGCGCGCCGCGCTTCGCGTTCGTCGCGCGCTCATCCTTGTGGCCGCCCGAGCGGCCGCCGATCTTTGCCATCCTCGATAGTCCCGGCCTTTCCATCCGCGAAGGCGCCGCTCATTATACTCAACAGGAGGCGCGACACCGCCCGCCGCTTCGGGGCGAGTGGCCGCGCAGCACGCGCCGATGGACAAGCCGCGGATTCGCCCGGTGGAGGCATTTCCCCTCGAGCAGGAGGGCCAAAGCGTGGTCTGCCTGCGCGATCCGAGCCGACTTGCGCCGGATCCGATCGTGCTCGGGATGGGCGCTTACTTCCTGGTTACGTTGTTCGACGGCACCAACTCGGTGCTCGATCTCCAGGCCGCGTTCAGCCGTCGCTTCGGGACGATCATTCATTCCGAGCAGATCCGCGAGCTCATCGCGGCGCTCGATCGTGCCGGTTACCTCGACTCGCCGGCGTTTGCCGAACGAGTGCGCGCCGTGCGCGAGGAATTCGAAAAGAGTCCGGCGCGCCCGGCGGTTCTCGCAGGGCTGTGCTATGAGACGGAGGCGCCGCGCTTGCGGGCCGAGATCGAGTCGTTTTTTGAGCGGCCGGGCGCGCCCGGCCGCGACGCGCTTGCCGCCGCGCCGGCGCCCGAGGGCGAGCTGGCGGGGCTTGTCGCGCCGCATATCGATCCGCGCCGCGGCGCCGCGGCCTACGCGTGGGCCTACGGCGAACTGCGCCGCCATCAGCGCCCCGAGCTCGTGGTCATCCTCGGCACCTCGCACTACGGCGCCGGCCCCGAGCTTTTCAGCGCCACGCGCAAGGACTATCTGACCCCGCTCGGCGCGGTGCGCACCGACTGCGGCTTTGTCGAGCGGCTCGGGGCGCGCTATGGCGAGGCGGGCGGCGGCGACCTGTTCGCCGACGAGCTGCTGCATCGCAACGAGCATTCGATCGAGTTCCAGGCGCTGTTCCTGGCGTGGGCGCTGGGCGTTGGCGACTACCAGGTCGTGCCGGTGCTAGTCGGCTCGTTCCACGAGATGGTGCGCGGCGGCGAGCAGCCGGCCAACGATTCGCGCGTGGCCGCCTTCCTTGCAGCGCTGCGCGCGGAGCTTGCGCGCGAGCGCCGGCGCGTGCTGATCCTCTCCGGCGTTGACTTCGCCCACGTCGGGCGCAAGTTCGGTGACCCCTTCGGGATCGGCAACGGCGTGGCCGAGCGAGTGCGGCGCGAGGACCTTGCGCTGATCGAGAACATCAAGGCCGGCGATCCGGGCGGCTTCTTCGCCGACATCGCGCGCGAGGGCGACGCGCGCAAGATTTGCGGGCTTGCCCCGATGTACACGCAGCTCGAGCTTCTGCGCGGCCGGCGCGCGCGTTTGCTTCACTACGACATCGCGCTCGAGCCGCAGACCGATTCGCTGGTCTCCTTCGCCAGCCTCGCGATCGAATAGCGCGCGCGGCGCTTGGCATTCGGCGCGCTTTGCGCGATAAGTCGGCTTCGCATCCCGGTGCGAAAGGAGCCGCACATATGACGGTAGGATTGCAGGCGTTCGTGAGCGAGAGCACCGCTGACCCGGCGCGTATCGCGCGCAAGGCCGAGGCGCTCGGCTTCGATTCGATCTTCATCCCCGAGCATCCGATAATTCCGGTCCACCACAGGACGCCCTACCCGCTCGGCGACGGCTCGATCCCCGAATTTTACGCCCACATGCCGGACCCCTTCGTCTCGCTGGCGCACGCCGCCGCCGCAACCACCCGGATCAAGCTCGCGACCGGGATCTGTCTGGTTCCCGAGCGCGATCCGATCGTGATGGCCAAGGAGATCGCGACGCTCGACTTCTGGTCGGGCGGGCGCTTCCTGTTCGGCATCGGCGCCGGATGGCTCGCCGACGAGTCGGAGATCATGGGGGTCGACTTCAAGCGGCGCTGGCCGATGACCCGCGAGTACATCGCGGCGATGAAGGAGTTGTGGACCAGGCCCGAGCCCAGCTTCGAAGGCAAGTTCGTCCGGTTTCCCAAGGTGAAGTTCTTCCCCAAGCCGGTACAGAAGCCGCATCCGCCAGTCATCATCGGCGCCGGCGGGATCGGGCCGAGTTGCGAGCGCGCGCTAAAGGACACGGTCGCGATGGGCGACGGATGGATGCCGCTGGGGCTCAGCCCCGCCCAGCTTGCCACCGAGCTTGGCAATCTGCGCCGGATGTGCGCCGAAGCGAAGCGCGATTTCGGCCGGATCGAGATCACGTTCCTGATGCTGGAGTTGCCCAAGGAGCCGGCGCGCGCGATCCATGAATATCACGAGGCCGGCGCCCATCGCGTGCTCGTGAGCGCGCCTACGCTTGCGCCCGACAATTTCGAGCGTGAACTGGAGGAGCTCGCGCGTGCCTGCATCCGCTGAGCGCGCGCAAGCCGCTGCGGCGGCCGAGCGCGCGCTACTGGTGCGCCTTGAGGAAGGCGCGGACGCGCGCGACGGCCGCCGGCGTCGCGTCGGGGGTTTTCCACTTCATAATCAGCTCGGCCCTGGGTGCGAGCCGCGCGATCTCCTGCGCGATCGGCGTCGGATGGTAGAGATCGTCGCCCGCCAACACCAGCAGCGGGGTCTGGCAGCCGCGCACGAAGTCGCGCGAGACCGCGAAGACGAAATCGCCGTCGTACATGCGCGCGCGAAAGGCGCGCAGCGCCGCGTCGTCAAGCCCGGGACGCTCCTGCTTCAGCTCATCCGCCCAACCGTCGAACATCTCGTGGAAGGCCTTGCGATTCTCGGCGCTGAGCCCGATCGGGTTTTGCAGCACCGCAGCGCTGACCCGCTCGGGCGCCGCCTTGATTACGCCCAGGCAATAGGAGGAACCGATGCAGCCGCCCATCAGATGGGCGCGGCGCACGCCGAGATGGTCGAGCAGGGCGAGATGGTCGGCGGCATAGGTTTCCCATCCGTCGGTCGCGCTGAGCGGTGCGCGCGAACGCCCGGCGTTGCGCTGGTCCATCGCGATTACGCGGAAGTCGGCCGCCAGCTCGGCGGTCGGGTCGAAGGGGCTGCGCCGCCAGAATTCGATACTCGAGCGCATCCCGCCCGGCGCGAACAGCAGCAGCGGATAGCCCGCGCCGTACTCCTCGTAATACAGCGACACGCCCGCGCGCTCGAAGATTGGCATCGCCCTTCCTCCTGGTGTGCGAGTCGAGAGATGGTTTCGTCAATGGTCATTCGCAGATCGAGGCAGTGGCGGTCAACCCGGAGTGTTGCCGCCGCGGCCCTTGTGCGCAACATCGCCCGGCTCTGGCGAATCTTGACGAACACAGGCGATTTCGGATGCTGGCGGCCCGCTTCAGCGAAATTGCCAATATTGTTTCTTGAAACTCTAAATAGAGTAATTTTAACTTAGAATGGTTAACTGACTATTAACGCAGTTGCTTTGTGCGCCGATAGGTCCTAATCTCGGGCCAAGTTGCCTATGGCTGCGCATGCCGACAAGCCTCCCTCGCCCGTGGTGTTCAACGATCGTGAACGCGATCTGATGGCTGAAGTCGCGCGCCATGTGAAGCCCAATGTCAGCGCGGTGGCGCGCCGATGGGCCGAAGCGATCCGGCTCGACGCGCCGGCCGAGAAAATTCCGCGCATGCGCCAGACGCTGGAAGGGCTGAACACCGAGGTACTCAGCGGGTTTTTCGAGCGTCTGGCCGAGCGCGATCCAGAGGGTGCGCTGGAGGTTTACTCGGGGTTCATCGAGAAGCTCATTCGCAGCCAGCTCGAGGAGCCCGAGCGCCAGCGCGCCACGATTGAGGCGTTGTTCGGCGCGGCGCGCCTGCTGCGCGTGCCGCTCACCAAGGAAATCCAGAACGTGCTCGGCGCCGCCGAAGGCCGCGCCATCTATGTGCAACTATGCTTCAGCCGGCTGTGGGGCTACTGTGCCGAGGAGCTGGGACTGATTTACAGCCGCCTGCGCGAACAGCATCTGCGCCAGCTCTACGACGAGGCGCAGCGCAGCGCCGAGCGGCTGCGCGAGAGCGAAGAGCGCTACCGGATGCTGGTTGGCGAATTGACCGAGGCGCGCGACGCGGCGCTCGAATCCTCGCGCCTGAAGTCGGCCTTCCTTGCCAACATGACGCATGAGATCCACACCCCTCTCAACATCGTCCTTGGCTACGCCGACCTGATGGCGGAGCGGCTCGGCGAACTGGGCGACGAGGAGCGCGCGCGCGAATTCGGCGAGCCGGTGCGCCGCGCCGGCAACCGCCTGCTCGAAACCATCAACGCGATCCTCGAAATCTCCAAGATGGAGGCGGGCGGCTACAAGCTGGCACCGCGCGAGATCAGGCTCGGCGATTTTGCCGGCCGCCTGCTCGGCGAGTTCAAGGTGCTCGCCGCGCGCAAGGGGCTGGAACTTTCGGCGCGCATCGACACCCCCGAGGCGGTGGTCAGGTTCGACGAGAACTGTCTGTCCAACGCGCTGACCAACCTGCTCCAGAATGCGATCAAGTTCACCGAGCGCGGCGCGGTGTCGATGCGCGTGTATTGCGACAGTGGGGGCGTGCAATGCCTGGACGTCGCTGACAGCGGGATCGGAATGGACGCCCGCTTCGTTCCCCATGTCTTCGAGCCCTTCTCGCAGGAGAACAGCAGCCTGACCCGCAAGTTCGAGGGCGTCGGCCTGGGGCTCGCGCTGGTCAGGAAATACCTCGAGCTCAACGGCGCGCAGATCTCGGTCGCGAGCGAAAAGGGCAAGGGTTCAACCTTTACGATCCGCTTTCTCAACGGCGCGCCCGCAACGCAGTAGCGCCCGGGGCGTTCGCAACGGCGGCCTCGCGCTTGAGCCGCGCGACCATGATGTCGGCGAGCCGGGTCGGCTCGGGCACGCGAAACTTCCCCACCGCCATCAGGGCCAGCCGCAGCGCCTGGCGAAAGCCGACGCGATGGCCCGGCGAGATATACACCGGGCGCACGCCCGCGCGCGTGCGCAGCGCTGCGCCGACCCGCTCGCCGCGATCGACCAGCCACGCGAAACTTCCCGCCTCGCATCCCACCGCACCGTGTTCGCCGACCAGGACCGACTTGGCGCATCCGATCGACGGGACGTCGAGCAAATAGCCGAGATGGGCGGCGAGGCCGAAGCGACGCGGATGCGCGTAGCCGTGGGCGTCGAACATCAGCAGGTCAGGGCGATGGCGCAGGCGGGCGAGCGCCGCGAGCACCGCGGGGCCTTCGCGGAAGCTCAACAGGCCGGGAACGTAGGGGAATCTCACCGCGCGTTCGGCGCTCGCGTACTCGACCATGCGCAGCTCGGGCAGGTTGAGCACCACCACCGCCGCGTAGCATCGCCCGCGCGCCTTGTCGTAGGCGACGTCGGCGCCGGCGACGAGCCGTGGCGAGCGCGGTCCGCCGCGAACGATCAGGCGCGCGCGCATCCGCGCCTGGAGGGCGATAGCCTGGCGCGGCGTAAGGTCCCATCGATGGCGTCGCACGGGACGCAGCCCCCCTTGTCTGTTCGCCTCGTACTCGCCGCTAGCCATCGTCCGCGCGCCAGGGCCAGACTTTCACGGGCGCGCCCCGCGCGGTCAAGCGGAAACGATGGGAACCCAAGACCTCCGCGCGAAGTTTAATGATTCGCACGCGCCGCCGGGCGTTTCGCCCACGTATTTGACTCTGCACGGGGCGGCGTTTATCTGCTCTGACAATGACCGCGGCGGGCAAACAAGCCGGCGCCGGCCTGATCAGCGCGCTGCTCGTGCTGGATCTCCAGGTCGACTTTCTTGAGCCGAACGGGCGGATGCCGATCGCCCGCGAGCAAATCGCTCCCGTGCTTGCCGCGGCCAACCGCGCGATTGCGGCCGCCGGGGGGTCGGGCATGGCGGTAGTCTACGTCGGCAACGAGTTCACGCCCTGGGATATCCCGGGCAACTGGTTTCGCCACGGCGCGGCGCTGCGCGGCACGCCGGGCGCCGCGCTCGATCCGCGCCTGCGGCGGCTTGGCGCGGCGCCCTATTTCGCCAAGCGCGGCGGCGACGCGTTCGCCAATCCGGCCCTCGTGAATTTCGTGCGCACCGGCCGTATTACCCGCGTCGTCCTGTGCGGGGTCTATGCCGACGCGTGCGTGAGTGCAACCGCCAGGGGCGCGCTCGGCCGCGGTCTGCGGGTCACGGTCCTGGCCGACGCGGTGGGCGCGGCGAGCGAAGCCGCGCGCCGCCGCGCGCTTACCGGCCTCGGCAGCGCGGGCGTCGGGATCGAAACCACCGCGGATTTCGTCACGCGGCTTGCCGCCAACGCGGCCGCCGCCCGCCGCTAGCGCGCGAGCTCGTGGGTCAGCTTGTCGAGCCGGTCGAAGGCGCGGTTGATTTGCTCGCGCGAGGTCGCGTAGGAGATCCGCACGTGCTCGGGCGCGCCGAAGTCGTTGCCGCCCACGATCGCAACCTGGGCCTCGTCGAGGATGACCTCGGCCAGGCGGTCGCCGTCACCGATCGGACGACCCTTGTACTGGCGCCTGAGCAGCGCCGAGACGTTGGGGAAGACATAGAAGGCGCCGGCCGGCACGTTGGGCAGGCTGAAGCCGGCAAGCCGGCGGATGCGCTCGACCACCAGGTCGCGCCGCGCGCGAAACTCCGCCGCCATCGCATGCACTTCGTCCTGTGCTCCGGTCAGCGCCTCGACCGCGGCGGCCTGGGCGATCGAACTGGGGTTGCCGCTGTTCTGGCTCTGGAGGCGGACCGCGGCGGCGATGACCTCGCGCGGGCCGGCCGCAAAACCGATCCGCCAGCCGGTCATCGCATAGGTCTTCGACAGCGTGTTGAAGACGATTCCGCGCTGCCTGAGCCGCGGTTCGACCTCGAACAAATGCGGGATCCGCGCGCCGCCGTACGAGATGTGCTCGTAGGCATCGTCGGACATCACCCACACGTCCGATTCCGCGAGCACCCGCCCCAGCGAGGCTAGCTCCTCGGTGCCGTACACCGCGCCGGTCGGGTTGGAGGGCGAGTTGATTATGATCCCGCGCGTGCGCGGGCCGATCGCGCGGCGCAGCCGCTCGGGATCGAGCAGAAAGCCGTCGCTTTCCGCGCAGGGCACGAGCTTGGGCGTCGCGCCGCTCAACTGCACCATCGCGACGAAACTCACCCACGCCGGGGTCGGGATGATAACCTCGTCGCCCTCGTCGAAGAGGCTGCCGATGACGTTGTACTCGGCGGGCTTGCTGCCGGCGGACGCCATGATCTCGGCGGGCTCGTACTCCAGGCCGTTGTCGCGCTTGAGCTTGACGCGCACCGCCTCCTTGAACTCGCGGGTGCCCGAGACCGGGGTGTACTTGGTCTTGCCCTCGGCGAGCGCGCGGCGGGCGGCCTCCTTGATGCGCTCGGGGGTGTCGAAGTCGGGCTCGCCGGCGGCGAGCGGGATGACGTCGACGCCGGCGGCCCTTAGTTCAGTTGCGCGGGCGTCGGCGGCCAACGTGGCCGACGGTTTGATCCCGGCCACTCTGCGGTTGAGCTTGAGCATCGCTGTGGGTCCTGGGGGCAAACGCGCGCGCCGCCTTTGCGGCGCGCGGAGCCTTCGAGCCTAGCAGAGCCGCGGGGCTCAGTCGATTTTGAGCTTGGCGCGCAGCCGGTTCATCACCGGCTCCGGCACCAGCTCGGGCAGGCGCTTGCCGTGGCTTGCGACTTCCTTGATCAGCCGCGAGGCGGTGAAGAACAGCTTGGGATTGGCGAACAGGAACACCGTCTCGATCTGCGGGAACATCTGTTTGTTCATGTGCGCCATCTGCAATTCGTAATCGAAATCGGTGACCGCGCGCAGGCTGCGGATGATCACGTGGGCGCCGATGCGCTGGGCGTAATCGACCGACAAACCGCTGAACTTATCCACCCGCGCGCGCGGCTCGAGGTCGCGGATGGCCTCGCGGATCATTTCCACGCGCTCGTCGGGAGTGAACAGGGCGGGGTCCTTGTGCGGATTGTAGGCCACCGCCACGATCACTTCGTCGAAGATCGCCACGCTGCGCCGGATGACGTCGATGTGGCCGTGATGGATGGGGTCGAAGGTGCCCGGATAGATCGCACACCTGGGTCTCGAGTCCTTCACTTGCATCACCATTCCAAGGAGCTTATCCGAACTAGCGCAACAAGGGGGCGCGGTAAAGGGCGATGCGATGGTCGCTGACGGTCGCGCAGCTGGCCTCTTCCAGCCCCGCTGACGCCGGCCGCGGCGCGCGCGCGGCCTGACGCACCACCACCCACGCCCCCGCCTCCAGCAACCCGCCCGCTGCAAGCAACGCGAGCACCGCCTCGCTGATATCGTGGCGATAGGGCGCGTCAATGAAGACGAGGTCGAAGCGCGCGCCGCGCGCGCGCAGATGGGCAAGCGCCCTTTCCACGCCTGCGACGATCACCTCGGCGCGCTCGGCGAGGCCGAGCGTGCGCAGGTTGTCGCGGATGGCGGCGGCGGCGGCGCGCGAGGAGTCGACGAAGACGGCGTGACGCGCCCCGCGCGAGAGCGCCTCGAGACCGAGCGAGCCGCTGCCGGCGAAGAGGTCGAGCACGCGTGCGCCGGCAAGCTCGGTACGCGCGGCGAGGCGCGAGAAAATCGAGGCCCGCACGCGCGCGGTTGCCGGCCGCGTCTCTAACCCGCGCGGCGCACGCAGGCGCCGCCCGTGCGCCTCGCCCGCGATGACTCTCATCTTACGGATGCGCGGTCGCCGGTGGTCATGCCACGGGCGTGAGCGGCCAACATGGGGAATAAATGGTACGGCAAATTTTCTTGCGTTCGCGGCCCGACGGGCGGACCATAACCCAGCCGCCGCGCGCTCGCAAGTTGGCCGCCGCCGCCGACCCTCGCGCGCTCTGGCGTGCGGCGGTGATTTGCGTTAGCTATCTTGAGGTTTCCGGGCTCGGCCATAAGAATTCCCGAAGTCGGAAAACTTCCCGCTTGAAGGCCAGATTATAGTGAAGTCGGTCGCGACTAGGTCCGAAGTCTGCTTCTCACCCGCCGCGCTCGACGAGCATCGCGCGCTGCTCGCCCGCTATCCGACACGCCAGGCCGCATTGCTGCCGACGTTGTGGATTGCCCAGCGTGAGTTCGGCTGGATCTCGCCCGCGGTCGAGGAGTACGTCGCGCGCCTGATGGAGCTGCCGCTCGCCCACGTCCACGGCGTGGTCACGTTCTATTCCATGTTCTACCGCGCGCCGATCGGACGCTGGCACCTGGAAGTCTGCGCCAACCTGTCGTGCCGGTTGCGCGGCGCGGACCGTGTGGTGGCCTGTATCCAGCGCAAACTCGGCATCGCGCCCGGCCATACCACCGCCGACGGCAAGTTCACGCTCAGCCTGGTCGAATGCATCGCGTCCTGCGCCACCGCGCCCGTGCTCCAGCTAAATCACGAGCGCTACCACGAAAATCTGACCGAGGAATCCGTCGCCAAGCTCATCGACGAACTGGCCGCCCGTGCTGATTGATTTCATAATCGACGCCGTCAAGGCGATCGTGGTGCTGCTGCTGGTGCTCAACCTGGCAGGCGTCCTGCTGTGGTTCGAGCGTAAAGGCAGCGCGCTCATCCAGGACCGGGTCGGCGCCAACCGCGCCGCGATCATTGGTCTCGGCAAGCGCCTTGGCCTGCCTAACCTCGGCTTGGTCAACACGCTGCTCGCCGATCCGATCAAACTCTTCACCAAGGAGGACTTCGTGCCTGACGGGGCGGACAAGTTCCTCCACGGCCTGGCGCCATTCCTCGCGCTGTTCCCTGTCATGATCACGTTCGCGGTGGTGCCCTTCGGCGACATCGTGAAGATCGGCAACCGCACGATTACGCTCCAGGCCGCTGACCTCAACGTCGGTGCGCTTTATATCCTGGCCACGATCGGAATCGGCGTGTACGGGATCGCGCTCGGCGGATGGGCCTCGAACAACCGCTGGGCACTGCTCGGCGGCATCCGCGCCAGCGCGCAAATGATCTCCTACGAGGTCGGGCTGGGCCTGGCGATCATCTCGGTGGTGATGACCTACGGCACGCTCGACCTGCAGGCGATGTGCCACGCCCAGGGCGGGGTGTGGTTCGGATGGCTGCCGCGGTGGGGGATTTGCCTCCAGCCGGTCGCCTTCCTGATGCTGTTGACCGCCGGGATGGCCGAGTCCAAGCGGGTGCCGTTCGACCTGCCCGAGGGCGAATCCGAGCTGGTGGCCGGCTATTTCACCGAGTACTCGGGCGGAAAGCAGGCGGTCTTCATGATGACCGATTTCGCCGAGATCGTGCTGGTCGCGGTGCTGATCACGGTGTTTTTCTTCGGCGGATGGCAGGTGCCGTGGCTCTATCGCGACGGATTTCACTTCCCCGGCGGCGCGACGCTGCTGCTGCCGCAGGTGGCAGTCGCGATTCTCGGCGTCGTCTCGTTCATGGTGAAGACCGTCATCTTCTGCTGGCTCCAGATTCTGGTGCGCTGGACGCTGCCGCGTTTCCGCTACGACCAGCTGATGCGTCTGGGATGGAAAGGGCTGGTGCCGCTGGGGCTTGCCAACGTGGTGGTGACGGCGCTGGTGGTGGTGCTGGTCGCGGGAGCGCATTGAGATGCCGCTGGGGCTGTTCATCTTTCTCGCCGCGCTGGCGGTGATCTCCGCGCTGGGCACCATCGCGCAGCGCAACCCCGTGCACTGCCTGCTCGCGCTGGTCGTCACCCTGCTCGTGATCGCGATCATGTTCATCGGGCTGCACGCGCCGACCGTCGGCTTTCTGCAGATCATCGTCTATGCCGGCGCGATCATGGTCCTGTTCCTGTTCGTGATCTGGCTGTTGAATCTGCAGGCCGAGGTGCGCACCGCGCCCGGCCATCTCCTGCTCAAGGCGCTCGCCGCGCTGCTGTGCGCGGCCCTGGCGGCCGAGGCATTCATCGTGTTGTGGCACGCGCCGAGCGCCGCGGGCGCGCAGGCCACCGTACCCGAGGGCTACGGCTCGATCGACAAGCTCGCGACGACGCTGTTTTCCGAATATCTGGTCTCGTTTGAGGTGACTTCGGTGCTGCTGCTGGCCGCGATCGTGGGCGCGGTTGCTCTCGCCCGGCGGCTCCCGGCGTCGCGGACAATCACCGATACGGCGCAGGCGAACGCCGCGCCCGCGCCGGCTGATGGCGCGCCGCGCTCCGTTCCGATCGCGCAGCCGGGCGCGCGTATTGCGGCGCGCGGCGAATCGACGCGCCCGGAGGGCGTCTGAGATGGTTCCGGTGAGCTATTTCGTCGGGCTGAGCGCGGTGCTCTTCGCGATCGGAGTCGCCGGTGTGCTGCTGCGGCGCAACGTGATTGTGATCTTCATGTCGATTGAGATCATGCTCAACGCGGTTAACCTCGCCTTCGTCGCGCTCGGGCGGCGGCTTGGTTCGATGGACGGGCAGGCGATCGTGTTCTTCGTGATGACGGTGGCGGCGGCCGAAGCGGCGGTCGGTCTGGCAATCATCATTTCGGTCTTCCGCAACCGCGAGACGGTCAACGCCGACGAACTCAACCTGTTGCGCTGGTGAGCGATGGCTACCGGATCTCCGCTCGCATTGATCCTGCTCTTTCCGGCGCTCGGCGTCGTCTTCAACATTTTCTTCGGCCGCCGCGCGGGACGGCAGGCGGTCAACGTGGTCGGCAGCGGCGTGATCTTCGCCGCCTTCGCGGTAGCCGTATGGCAGTTCGTCGAACTGCTCAAGATGCCCGCGGGCGGCGCGCTGCGGGTGATCCTGTGGGAATGGATCGTCGCCGGACGTTTCCACGCGCTCATCGGCCTGCGCTTCGACGCCCTCGGCGCGGTAATGACGCTGGTGGTCAGCGGCGTCGGCGCGCTCATCCATCTCTACTCCGTCGGTTACATGGCCCACGACCAGGATTACGCGCGCTACTTCGCCTACATGAACCTGTTCGCGCTCTCGATGCTGGTGCTGGTGCTGGCAGACAACCTGCTGCTGATGTTCGTCGGATGGGAAGGCGTGGGGCTGTGCTCCTACCTGCTCATCGCCTTCTGGTACAGCAACGAGCAGTACGCCTACAACGGGCGCAAGGCCTTCGTCGTCAACCGCGTCGGCGACGCGGGCTTCATCCTCGGCATCCTGACCATCATCGCCGCGCTCGCCGCACACAACGTGTGGACGGTGACCTTCCCAGGCATGGAGCACAACGCGCGATTTCTGGCGCCGGTGGCGACGACGGCCGGCCTGCTGCTGTTCTTCGGCGCGACCGGCAAGTCGGCGCAGATTCCGCTCTACGTATGGCTGCCCGACGCGATGGTCGGTCCGACGCCGGTGAGCGCTCTGATCCACGCGGCCACGATGGTGACCGCGGGCGTGTACATGGTCGCCCGCCTGCACTTCCTGTACGTGCTGTCGCCGCAGGCGATGCACGTCATCGCGACGGTCGGGATGCTCACCGCGTTCTTCGCCGCGACCATCGCGATCGTTCAACCCGACATCAAACGCGTGCTCGCCTACTCCACCATCAGCCAGCTCGGCTACATGTTCATGGCCGTCGGCGCGGGTGCATTTGCCGCCGGTATCTTCCACGTCATGACCCACGCCTTCTTCAAGGGCCTGCTCTTTCTATGCGCCGGCGCGATCATCCACGCGCTTGACGGCGAGCAGGACATGAACCGGATGGGCGGGCTGTGGCGCCGGATGCCGGTGACGTACGCCACGATGCTGGCGGCGACGCTCGCGATCAGCGCGGTGCCCGGCTTCTCCGGTTATTTCTCCAAGGACCTGATCCTCGAGCGCGTCTTCGCCGCCGGCGACGACTGGCTGTGGCTGCTCGGCGTGATCACCGCCGGCCTGACGAGCCTGTACATGTTTCGCCTGCTCTTCCTGACCTTCCACGGCAGCTCGCGCGTCGCCCCCGACAAGCACGTTCACGAGGCGCCGGCGGTGATGGCCGTGCCGCTCATTATCCTCGGCGTGCTCTCGGTTGTCGGCGGATGGGTCGAGCTGCCGGAAGGATGGCTATGGGGCGGCGCGTTCACACATTTTCTCGCGCCGTCGGTCGGAACCTTCCAGCAGGAGGCCGCGCGCGGGGTGTCCGGCGGCGCGCTCAGCGCAGTGGCGATGCTTGCCACGGCGGTTGGTTTCCTCCTCGCCTACATCCTCTACATCCAGTCGCCCGCGCTGCCCGGCCGGATCGCCGAGAGCCTGAGCGCGCTTTACCGGTTGCTGGTGCGCAAGTATTACGTCGATGAGCTCTACAACCTGGTCTTTTCGCGCTTGCTGTTCTGGGGCGCGACCGACGTGCTCAATCGCGGCCTCGATCGCGGTGTGATCGACGGCCTCGTCGACGGCGCCGGCCTGGGCGTCGAGGCGGGTGGCGAAGCGATGCGCCGCTCAGCCACCGGCAATGTGCAGGTCTACGCCTTCGTCTATCTGCTCGGCGCGGTGGCGATCGTCGCCTACTACGTTTACCTGGTGATGGTGCGCTGATGGGCGTGTACTGGCTCAGCGCGCTGATTTTCACCCCGCTGCTGGGCGCACTGTTCGTGCTGGTGCAGCCCGAGGCGCGCGCGACCTGGCGCGCCGCCTTCATCTTCTCGCTGCTCCCGCTCGCGATCTCGTTTTACCTGTTCGCCGCCTTCGACCCGACCCAGGCCGGCTACCAGTTCGTCGAGCGCGCGCAGTGGATCCCCGAATTCGGCATTTCCTACCATCTCGGCGCCGACGGCATTAGCCTCTTTCTCGTTCTCCTCACCACGATCCTGTTCACGCTGTCGCTGCTGTACTCGGGCGGCGGCGACATCGAGACCCGTCCGCGCGAGTTCTGCTTCTTCATGCTGCTGCTCGAAACCGGGCTTCTGGGCGCGCTGCTCGCGATCGACCTCTTCCTGTTCTACGTGTTCTGGGAGGTGATGCTCATCCCGATGTACTTCCTCATCGGGATCTGGGGGCACGGGCGCAAGGTCTACGCCGCTTTCAAGTTCATCCTGTACACCATGCTCGGCTCCATCCTGATGCTGGTCGCGATCCTGTACCTGGTCGCGGCCGCCCGCGCCCATCTCGGCCATCTGAGCTTCGACCTGCCCGACCTTTATGGCGTGCCGCTCAGCCACGAGGCCGCGCGCTGGCTGTTTGCGGCCTTTGCACTCGCCTTTGCGATCAAAGTCCCGATGTGGCCGGTGCATACGTGGCTGCCCGACGCACACACCGAGGCCCCCACCGCCGGTTCGGTGATTCTGGCCGGCGTGATGCTGAAGATGGGGACCTACGGCTTCCTGCGCTTCGCGATCCCGCTGTTTCCGGAGGTCGCGGTCGAGGCGGCGCCGCTGTTTTTGGCGCTGGCGGTCGTCGGGATCATCTACGGGGCGCTGGTCGCGATGGTCCAACCGGACCTCAAGCGGCTGGTCGCTTACTCTTCGGTCAGCCATCTGGGGTTCGTGATGCTCGGCATCTTCGCGCTCGACCCGCAGGGGATGGAGGGCGCGCTATACCAGATGCTCAACCACGGAGTCTCGACCGGCGCGCTGTTTTTGCTGGTCGGGATGATTTACCTGCGCCGCCACACGCGCGAGATTTCCGAGTTTGGCGGGCTCTGGCACAGCGTGCCGATCTTCGCCGGGGTATTCATGGTCGTGATGCTTTCGTCGATCGGATTGCCCGGGCTCAACGGCTTCGTCGGCGAGTTCCTGATCCTGCTGGGGACCTATCTCAGCCAATCGCTGGCCGCCGCGCTCGGCGTCCTGGGCCTGATTCTCGGCGCGCTCTACATGCTTTATGCCTATGAGCGAGTGATGTTCGGACCGATCAAAAAGGCGGTCAACGCGACTATCCGCGACCTCGGCGCGCGCGAGATCGCGGTGCTGGCGCCGCTGATCGCACTGATGCTGTTCATGGGACTCTATCCGCGTCCGCTGCTCAGCCGGATGGAGCCGTCGGTCAACGCCGTGCTCGGGCGCGTTCGCGTGGCCCAGGCGCGCCTGGAGCGCGAGCGCCGTCCGCGGGCTCTCGCCGCTCTGCTGGAAAGCCCGTCCGCCGCGCGGTCCGCGCGCGTATCGATGGCCGCCAAATGACCCAGTTCGACTGGAGCGTAATCAACTTCGCCTGGATGCCGCTGCTGCCGCTGGTGGTGGTCGCGGCGGGTGCGATGGGAGTGCTGCTGGCCGGTGTGCAGGTTGACGACGAGGACAGCGGCGCGCTGGGCGTGCTGTCGATCGCGCTGTTCGCCGTCGCCGGCATCCTTGCGCTCTTCCTGTCGGGCAACGTCTCCGAGGTTTTCTTTTCGGGTGCGCTCTCCACCGGCGATTACACCGCCTACTTCGAACTGTTGATTCTGTTCGCCGCCGCGATGACGGCGCTGATGTCGCTCGATTACGCGTCCGACCAGGAGCTGGCCGGCGCCGAGTACTACGCTCTGCTGATGTTCGCCGCGCTGGGGATGATGCTGATGGCGGCGGCGGACGACCTGATCGTGATCTTCCTCGGCCTCGAAACGATGTCGATCGCGGTTTACGCGCTGGCCGGCTTCATGCGCCGCGACCCGCGCTCCAACGAGGCCGCGCTCAAGTACTTCCTGCTCGGCGCGTTTTCCACCGGCTTCCTGCTCTACGGAATCGCGTTGATTTACGGCGCGACCGGCTCGATCAAGCTCCAACCGATCGAGGCGGCGCTCTCGCGTCCCACCACGGACAACGCGCTGCTACTCGCCGGCGTCGGCCTCCTGCTCATCGGCTTTGCCTTCAAGGTGGCCGCGGTGCCCTTCCATATGTGGACCCCCGACGCCTACGAGGGGGCGCCCACGCCGGTCACCGGCCTGATGGCGGTGGGAGTCAAGCTGGCCGCCTTCGCTGCCTTCGCGCGCATTTTCATGGCCCACTTGGGGCCGCTCGGCCCGCAATGGACGATGGTGCTGTGGGTGGTCGCGGCGCTGACGATGACGGTGGGCAACTTCGCCGCGCTGGTGCAGACCAACATCAAGCGGATGCTCGCGTACTCGGCGATCGCGCACGCGGGGTACGTGCTGGTCGGGATGGCGGCGGCCGATTCCCCGCGCGCCGGCGGCGCGATTCTCTATTATCTGCTCGGCTACGCCTTCACCAATCTCGGCGCTTTCGCGGTGGTTGTCGCGCTCGAGCGCCGCGGCGCAATCCGCGACGATATCGCCGACTACCGCGGCCTCGCCCGGCGTCATCCGGCACTGGCCGCCGCGATGGCGATGTTCATGCTGTCGCTGACCGGCGTGCCGCCGCTGGCGGGGTTCTTCGGCAAATTTTACGTCTTCGCCGCTGCGCTCGACGCCCACCTGGTGTGGCTGGTTATAATCGCCGTGCTCAACAGCGTGGTGTCGGCCTACTACTATCTCGCAGTGATCGTGGCGATGTACGTGCAGGAGGGCGGCGCCGAACCGGTTGTGCTGGGTGCGCGCCCCGCGCTGGTCGCCACGCTGGCGGTGGCCGCGCTAGGCACTATCCTCATCGGGCTTTTCCCGCAGCCCTACGTCGCCGCCGCCTCGCGCGCGTTCGCCTCGGCGCTCAGCCCCACCCCGCACCATCACCTGATCCACACGGTGCGCAATTAGCATCTGACCCTTCGCGCTGCGCGCGTTGGGAACGCGGCGACGCAGGTTGGCTAGCGGCGGCGGGCGGCTGATTTTCGCCGGTCCTGCGCTGGCGCGGCCTTGGCTTTGCGCGGCGCGCGCGCTTTGGCGGCCAATGCCGACGTGCCCGCGCTCAGCGAAGCGCTTGCGGTCCCGGCCCAGGCGTCGGCCTCGATTTCCACCAGCATGTCCGGATGGACGAGCCGGGTAACCTGGACGACGGTGGAGGCGGGCGGCGCCGCGCCGAACATCTCCTGATGGGCGCGCGCAAGGTCGCCGAAACGCTCCAGCGTGGTCACAAAGACGCGCGTGCGCACCACCCGGTCCAGGCCCAGGCCCATCCGGCTCAGCGCCCCGGCGATATTTTCAATCGCCTGACGCGCCTGCACGTACATCTGCCCCTTGCCGACCAACTGGCCGCTGTGGTCGAGGCCAGTGGTTCCCGAGACCATCACCCAGTCGCCGGCGCGCACGGCGCGCGAGTAGCCGAAAACCGGTTCCCAGGGCGCACCAGTAGAGATGCGGACGATCTCGTCCATCAATAAGGTCTCACCGGGCGATAGTTGCACCCGGCGCGATGAGCTAGCGCTCGCGCGACGGCCACAGCTCCTCGATCTCGCGCGCCACCGAACGCATCGGCGAGCCGGTCGGCCGCGCATGCGGCGCGAGCCAGCGCACCAGCTCGACGAACCGCGAGGCCATCGCCGGCTCCTGCGGCCCACGACGCTGCATGTCTAACTCTGGTTCGACTACCCGTTCAGCTCCGCCGGGCTTGAGCAAACCCGTCGAAAGATTGAGACGACGACGCGCCACCACAGCCCCAGCCTCCTGTACCGATTCGCCCGCTATATTACATGCTCTGCTGGCGGACGCAAAATTTTATGCGCCGCGCGGTTAAAATCCGTCTCCTGCGCAGGACTTGCGCGCTTGAACTACATACTGGCACTGAAGTATTTTGGCGCGGCAACCCGGTATCAAGGAGGTAGCGATGCGCAAGTATCTGGTTCTGGCGTTGATCCCCATGTTCTTCGCGGCGATGGCTTGTCAGAAGAGCGAGCAGCCCGCGCCCGAGTCGGCCGCTAGTCCCGCTGCCGAGGCAAGCCCTGCCGGCGGCGAAGCCGCTCCTCCGGCCGGCGCCCCTGCCGAAGCGAGCCCCGCTGCCTCGCCAGCCGCACCCTAGGGCGAATGCGCAGCTAACCGCGGGTTTCAACCTATTGCGCCGCGGCGCGCCGGGCCTGTTCGCCTGGCGCGCCGCGCGCGAAGCCTTTCAGTCGTAGCGCCAGTACTCGAAGCGCTGGACCGCGCCACGCAAGAGAGCGTCCGCCGACATTCGCGGCTCTGTGGCGGCGTCTAGGTCGACGGCTTTTCGGACACCGGCCCGTCCTGAGGCGCGGCCGAGGTGGGCTCGGATTCGGCTGGCGTTTCCGCCGCAAGCCCTCCGCCTTGCATAATGTTACGTGCGCGGGCGGCCGATTCGCGCGCCAGTTTCGCCAGCTCGGCAGAGGTCCGGCGTACTTCCTCGCGTTTGCGCCGCAGCTCATCGCGCAACTCGGTTATCTTGGCCAGCGCGGCTTGGCGCGCCGCCTCGCGGGCGTTCGCGTCGCGCGCGGCGCGCTGGAGCTGTTTTGCGAGCTTGGCTCCTTGCGCGCGCAGCGCCGAGATCTGCTGGGCCACTCGGGCGCGCGCACGCTTAGCTTCAGCCAACAGCCGTTGGTCAAGTTTACGCCGGCGCGCCTCCTCGACCAGCCGGGTGCGCAGGTTTTGTACGGTTGCGGCGAGCCGAGCTATTTGGCCGCTTGAGGCCTTTGCGTTGCCCGGCCTCGCCTTGGGCTTAGCTTTGCGCGCCCGCGAGACTCGCTTCTTGGCTGCCATCGATTGACAACCTCCTTCGGGCAGCGTCGCGCTCGAACTTTCCGACGCCTGCTCCACTGATGAGCTAAGTCCCATTTTCCGCTTAAATCAACGCAGGTGGCGTCCGGAGGGTCTTCGCGCGTTTGGCCGCCGAATCGCCGCCCGGGAGGCGGAGTATGGACGAGGCGGCGGCAACGGCTGATAGGGGCGGGCTTCGGCCGGAGCTTTCGCTCTTCGATTCGGTGACCATCGTCGCCGGCTCAATGATCGGCTCGGGAATCTTCATCGTCTCGGCCGACATCGTACGTCACGTCGGCTCGCCGGCGGCGCTGCTCGCCGTATGGGTTGTCGCGGGCGTGATGACGATCGTCGGCGCGCTCGCCTATGGCGAACTGGCGGCGATGATGCCGCATGCCGGGGGCCAGTACGTCTTTCTGCGCGAGGCATACGGCGGCCTGTGGGCGTTCCTTTACGGATGGACACTGCTGTTGGTGATCCAGACCGGCACGATCGCAGCCGTCGCGGTGGCCTTTGCGCGCTTCGGCGCCGTGCTGTGGCCGGCGCTGGGCGGACCGATGTGGCTCGGATGGCAGGGTGTGGGGCTGGACGCCGAGCGCGCCGGTGCGATCGCGGTGATCGTCCTGCTCACCGCGGTCAACCTGCGCGGCCTCGACATGGGGCGCGCGGTGCAGAACCTCTTCACCAGCGCCAAGGTGCTTTCGCTCGGGCTGATAATCCTGCTCGGCTGCGTGATTGCACCCAATCGTGCCGCGGTCGAGATCAACTTCCTGCGGGGATTCTTCGCCAGCGATGGATCATCGGCGGGTCTTGCCGCGGCGTTCGGCGCCGCGATGGTGGGCGCGTTGTTCTCGGCCGACGCATGGGCGACCGTCACGTTCGCCGCCGCCGAGGTGCGCAATCCGCGGCGCGATCTGCCACGCGCGCTCGCCGCCGGCACCGGCATTGTTATCGCGCTTTACGTCCTGACCAATGTCGCCTACCTGTGCGAGTTGCCGGCCGCTGGCGGCCACGTTCTGCCTGCCGGCGCTGTCAAGGGGCAGGTCTTCGCCCTCGGTATAGCAGGCGCGCCGCGCGACCGCGTCGCCGCCTCAGCGATGCAGATGGTTTGGGGCAGGGCAGGCGCCGTGATAACGGCCGTGCTTGTGATGGTTTCGACCTTCGGATGCGCCAACGGGCTGATCCTGACGGGCGCGCGCGTGCTGTTCGCGATGGCGCATGACGGCGTGTTCTTTGCCGCCGCTGCCCGGCTCAATCGGGCGCGTGTGCCCGCCGCGGCGCTGCTAATGCAGGCGGCGTGGGCGGCCGCGCTGACGCTTTCGGGCACCTACTCGGAGTTGCTGGATTACGTGATATTCGCCCAGCTCCTGTTCTATGTGGTCACGGTGGCGGCGGTGTTCGTGATGCGCCTGCGGCTGCCTGACGCGCCGCGCCCCTACCGCGCTTGGGGCTATCCATGGCTGCCCGCGGCTTACATCGTGGCGACGCTCTTGCTGATGGGTGACCTGCTGGTGGTCAAGCCGCGGTACACCTGGCCGGGGCTGCTGATCGCGCTGAGCGGACTGCCGGTGTATATGCTGCGCCGCCGCGCGCAGCCGGCCGCCGCGGCCGGGCAGCGCCCAACGATGCGAGCGGGCTAACCTAGAGGAAGCTTGGCTGCGGATTAGCTCGGCCGCGCGCCAAGGCCCGCAAGGGTCGAGCTTGCGCTCCTCAGGCAAGCGCGTGGGGGTAGCCGCGGGTCAGCTTGGGCAGCTCGATCCCGAGGTGGCTGAGCCGCCGTTCGAGCATCGACAGATACAACTCGGCCAACTCGTCGTTGTCGCGCGCCTTGAGTCCGAAGCGCAAACAGTCGTAGGTGAAACCGCTGCCCGGCGGACCGAAAAAGTTGACCGCCGCCGGCAGCCATCCGCGCAGCGCTTCGCCCACCGCCTCGCACCCGCATCGTTCGACCGCGCGCGCCAGCTCGCCGGCCCCGAACATCTCGTGCTCGGCCTCTTCTTCGAGGATTCGCTCGGCTGCCTGCGCATGCGGCGCATAGCTGGAGTCCTTGTAGTTAATCCCGATCATGATAAGGCCGGTCATGTCGAGGCTGAGCGAGGCCATCAGCAGATCGAGGGCGCCGGCGGCGCGGCGGGCAAAGCGCAGCGGCGCCTCGAACGACGGCGCCTTGAGCGCCGGCATCATCGCCCGGTCGGCCTCGGTCTGGCTCACGCCGATCTCGCCGAGCGCACGATACACCAGCGCCGCGTGGCGGCGCTCCTCGCGGAGGTTTTTTTCCACAACCGGGCGCAGCGCCTCGTCGGCGAGCGCCTCGAGCGCGCGCTGGTAGCCCAGCGCGGTCAGCTTTTCGGCCAGTGCATGCGCGGCAAGCAGACGGATCAGCGTCTTGGCGTAGTGCGGATCAACGCGGCCCAGCCGCACGTCCTCGGCCTCGACTGAACGGGGAGTAAATTCGCGCCGCGGCGCCATCGCGACCTCAACTGCCCTCCGGCCGCAGGGCTCGCTGAGATTGTATGCCCTGTGCGCCGCAGACGGGATAGGCGGGCGGCGCTTCCGACGCTCAATGGGCGGCGCGGACGGGCAGGATCACGGTCGCACTGCCCAAGGTGGTCTTCTCGCCCTTGGCGTTCTCCAGCCAGATCTCGCAGTCAACCATGTGGTCGTTGCCCTGCGCGTACTTCTTTGTCACCTTGCCCCTGCACACGACCTTGGAGCCGGGCAGGTCCATCCCGCGATACTGCACCGCGAGCCTGCGCAGCCATCCGCCGGTGCCGGCGAAATCGGTCATCATCTGGGCCAGGAAGCCGTTCTTGAGCGCGCCGTGCAGGATCACGCCGGGCAGGTTGTTCTTGAGCGCGAAGTCCTTGTCGTAGTGGATCTGGTAGAAATCGCCGGAAGCCCCCGCGTACTTGACGAGCTGCTGGGTAGTCGGATTCTTCTCCAGCGCCGGAACTTCGCTGCCGACTTCGACATCTTCCCAGTACGTTTGCTTCGCCATCTTAGATTCCTCCCTCGCGCGCCCGCGCCAGCTCAGTAGCGGATCACGGTCGAGCGCTGGAGCGCGCAGAGCTCGCCGAACTGGTTGGTGTAGCTGTGCTCGACCACGATGAAGACCATCGGGCCGAGCCGCCCGGCGCTTTCGCGGATGTCCGCGATCTTCGAGACCACGGTGATTCGGTCGCCCGGTCGGATCGGTTCGAAATATTCCCACTCCGAGCCGCCGTCGAGTCCGCGGAACTCGGGCATGTCGATCTTGATGTCGGGGATTTCGCCGCCCAGCGAACGGCAGAAGGTGGGCGGCGCGATCATTCCGCCGAAGCGCGTCTTGCGCGCGGCCGCTTCGTCGTTGAACAGCGGATTGGGGTCGCCGATCGCCTGGGCGAAGCGGCGGATCGCGCCACGCTCGATCTCGACCACGCGCGGCTCGGTTTGGCTGCCGATCTGCTTTCGGACCTCGTCGGTCACGTACTTGTTCGCCATCGCGGATTTCCTTGTATTTCGGGTTTGTTCGTGCGGCGGCGCGCCGGCGCAGCCGATTCCATACCCACTCAGAAGATGTCAGTAATCGCCCACGATCCTCGAATGGTCCCAGCTCGCCCAGCGCTCGGGTCGGAGCCGGATCACGATCCGCTTCTGCGCACGCCGGATCGCCGCTTCATTGCGTCGCGGCACCTCGCCCGGACGCTCCGGATCGGCGCCGACCAGGCGCAGGACCTCGTTCACTGCCTCCGGCCCCTCGACCAGTTCGACCCGTCCGCGCACCATCACGCCGCGCAGCTCCTTGTACTTGTGGCCGCTCTCGACCAGCACGGTGGCGCGCGGGTCGCGGCGCAGGTTGCGGATCTTTTGCGCCTTGGCGTAGCTCGTCATCACGACCGCACCGTCGCTGACCGTATACCACATGGCAACGACGTGCGGATAACCATCGTGGCCGTTGGTCGCCAGCGCGCAGTTGTGATGCGCCCTGAGGTAGGCCCACGCCTCCTCGGGCGTCATCCTTATAGCGTCGCGCTGTTTCATCACGCATCTCCCGAGAGCTCCGCCGCGGCCGGCCCCGAGCATGGGGCCGCCGGTTGCGCGTCGGCGGTGCGGGTGTTGTCTAATATGGGGTGGAGCCCTTGCGCAAGGACGCGGCGCATCCGGCCGCCGCGGCCCGACGCGCAAACCGAGGAGGCCCCCTATGGCGAAGCTCCAGACGGCCGAGATCGAGCGGCGGCTTGGCGCGCTGCCCGGATGGGAGTTCAAGGACAACGCCATCCGCAAGCTCTACCGCTTCAACGAATTCATGGACGGGATCCGCTTCCTCAACCGGGTGGCGGAGATGGCCGAGGCCATTGACCACCATCCGGACGTGCAGATCAACTACACCCGGATTACGTTCAGCTGCTCGACTCACAGCGAGGGCGGCGTGACGGAGAAGGATCTGCGCCTGGCCGCGCAGATCGAGGACGCGTTTCGGGCCGCACACGGCGCCTAGCGCTTGCGCGGGACGTAGTACTGCGTGCCCGCCCCTGTGCGGTCGATCTCGCGCATCAGGTCGTCGAGGTCGCCGGGCTCGGCCACGAAATCGATCTCTGAAGTGTCGACCACCAGCAGGGGCGTCTCGTCGTAATAGAAGAAGAAGTCGCGGTAGGCGGCGGAGACCCGTTCGAGATACTCCATGCTGATGTGGCGCTCGAAGGAACGGTTGCGCTTGCGCAGCCGCTCGGCCAGGACCTCGACGCCGGCGCGGATATAGACCACCAGGTCGGGCTTCGCGATCCGCTCGTCGAGCAACCGATAGACGCCCTCATAGAGCGCGAGCTCGTCGGGGCTGAGATTGAGGCGGGCGAAGATGCGGTCCTTGGCAAGGAGGTAGTCGCTGACCGTGGCCTGCGCGAAAAGATCCTGCTGGGCGAGCTGGCGCTGCTGATTGTAGCGGGTCAGCAGGAAGTAGAGCTGGACCGGGAAGGCGTACTTTTCAGAGTCCTGGTAGAAGCGGGCGAGAAACGGGTTGGAGTCGGTGTCTTCGAGCACGATCCGCGCGCCGAGCCGTAGCCCCAGCGCGTGCGCGAGGCTGGTCTTGCCGACGCCGATCGGGCCCTCGATCGCGATATAGCCGCCGCGCCGCCTCATCGGGCCGCCGCTCGACGAACCGCTCCCCCCTCCGCGCGTGGGATGGGTTCCGCCTGATCCGAACCGCCGTTCCCGGCGGCGGAGGCGCCGCCGTTGCGCGCGCTAGTCAGCCGGCATCGGCAGCGGGAAGTGCACCCGCTCCTTGGCCACGCTCATCAGTTCGACCGAGGCGCCGTTCTTCGCGAAGGCGCCGATAATCTCCTCGACCAGCCACTCCGGCGACGACGCGCTGGCAGTGACGCCCAGCGCGCTCACGCCTTCGAGCATCTCCGGCCGCACGTCGGCTAGCGAGTCGACCAGGAAGGCGCGCGCCCCGCGCATCCGCGCGACCTCGACCAGGCGGTTGGCGTTCGAGCTCTGGCGCGAGCCGACCACCAGGATGGCGTCGCTTAGCCCGACCAGTTCCTTGACCGCGTTCTGCCGGTTCTGGGTTGCGTAGCAGATGTCGTCGGTCTTCGGCGTGGTCATCGCGGGGAAGCGCCGCTTGAGCGCGTCTATGATCTCGCGCGTGTCGTCCACGCTGAGCGTGGTCTGGGTCACCGCCGCGACCCGCGATGGGTCTGGAACCTCGACCCTCTCGGCCTCGGCAACGCTGCCCACCAGGAGCACGCCGGGCGCGACGCCGAGCGTGCCCTTGACCTCTTCGTGGCCGGCGTGGCCGACCAGGATGATCGTGTGCCCCTCACGCGCGAAGCGTTGGACTTCGAGATGGACCTTGGTGACCAGCGGGCAGGTGGCGTCGATCACGCGCAGGCCGCGCGCGCGGGCGCGGTCCCATTCACTGGGTGCGACGCCGTGAGCGCTGAAAATCACGCGCTGGCCCTCGGGCACCTCGGCGAGGTCTTCGACGAAGACCGCGCCCTCCTCTTCGAGCGCTTCGAGCACGAAGCGATTGTGCACGATCTGATGGCGAACGTAGAGCGGACGGCCATAGGTGCGCAGCGCGCTGCGCACTGCCTCGACCGCGCGATCGACGCCCGCACAAAAGCCGCGCGGCTCGGCGAGGATTATTTTTTCGACCTGGTTTTCAGCGAGGGACATTCAGCGTTCCTGATTAGCCGAAGCTGGCCGATCGGTCAACTTGGCCGGCGGACGGTTCAGTGGCGGTGGCTGGGGGCCGGCGGATGCGAAGTCTGGCATCCGACCCACACTTCGCCGCCCTCGAAGTATTCCTTCTTCCAGATCGGCACGATCTCTTTGAGCCGGTCGATCGCGAAGCGGCAGGCTTCGAAGGCCTCGCTGCGATGCGCCGCCGAGACCGCGATGGCGACCGAGGTCTCGCCGATACTGACCAGGCCGATACGATGCGCGATCGCGACCCGCACGATCCGCCATCGCTCGCCCGCCTGTTGCGCCAGCCGGCGCATCTCGCTCAGCGCCATCGGTTCGTAGGCCTCGTACTCGAGCCGGATCACGCGGCGGCCCGCATTTTCCTCGCGGGTGGTGCCGGCGAAGGTCACGATCGCGCCGGCGCGCGCGTCGGCCACCGCCCGCTCCAACGCCGCGACATCGATTGGTTCGCGGCCGATCGTGATCGGGCCGAGCCAAGGTGCGTCGCCGTCCGCGCCCGCGCCGCCGCTGACCGGCGGGATGAATGCGATCTCATCGCCGGCGCGCGGGCGATAGTCGCCCTGCACATACTCGTGATTGACCGCAAAGCCAACGGTGTCGCGATGGCCGCTCAGAGCGGGAAATTCCTCGCCGAGGCTGCGCCAGATCTCGGCCACTGTCGCACCATCGGGAAACTCGCGGCTCAGCTCAGACGCGCCCGCGCGCTCGCGCAGCGTCGCGAACAATTTTATCGTCACCCGGTTCATTGCGGCCGCCCTTCAGCGGGTCATCAAAGTTTGAGCAGGTGCGCCATATGGGCGAGCTCGGGAATGAGCAGCTTCTCCATCGCGAGCCGGCAGGCCTCGGGCGCGCCCGGCAGCGAAACGACGATCTTGCCCATCGCGACTCCTGCCAGCGCCCGGCTCAGGATCGCCGCCGGTCCGATCTCCTGGTAGGAGAGGTAGCGAAAAAGCTCGCCGAAGCCCTCCAGCTCCTTGTCGAGCAGCGTACGCACGGCCTCGATCGTCGAGTCGCGCGCGGAAATCCCGGTGCCGCCGTTGACGATGATCGCGTCGAGCTGCGCGAGCTTGTCGAGCAGGGCGGCGCGGATGCGCGCGGGGTCGTCGGGCAGAACCTCATAGTACTCCACCCGATGGCCCGCGGCGGCGAGCATCTTGCGGATAAGCCGCCCGCTCTCGTCGGTCTCGGGGCTGCGCGTATCGCTCGCGGTCAGGACCCCGACCTTGAGGCTTTTGTGGCCCGCGTGGCGATGATGTTGCTCGACGGACACGCGCAGATTATATCATCGCGCGGCCGGCCCCGTCGCCTCCGCGGCCGAACGCACGCCTTGCGACGGCAAGTCTTCCAGCCGTACGCCGCGCCCTGCCCGCAAAGCTTCCCTGGCTTCGGTGTGCGCTCAGCGCGGGCGCAGGTTGAAGGCCTGCGGGCCCTTCTCGCCGGGGCGTACGTCGAACTGCACTTCGTCGCCTTCGCGCAAATCCTCGAAGTAAACCTTGGGCGAAAGGCGCGAGCGATGAAAGAAGACCTCGTCGGTGCCGTCGTCGGGGGTGATGAAGCCGAAGCCCTTGTCCTTGATTATCTTCTTGATCGTGCCGAACACAGCGTCCTCCGCGGGGCCGGGCCCCATAACGTTGAGCTTAGGCGAGCCGGGCTCTATGTAAAGAGGGGCGGCCGCAGCGGCCGACGGAGGCAACCTTGGTCAAGGCAGTCGGACTGGCGGAAATCGAGCGCATCTTCGCGATAACCGACGCCCTCGGCATCTCGCGCGAGGCGCTGGTGATCCCGCTGCGCCCGGCGCATCCGGGCGGCGTGCGCCGCCTCGGCCCGGCCAAGCTGGAGATAAGCGTCGAGCGCGAGGCCGACTTCGAGCAGTGGCTCACTGCTCTGGAATCGGCGATTCGGGCGGTGTGGCCGGTACCGCCGCCGGACTGAGCTCGATCAGCCGCGCGCCGTGATCGACCATCTGCCCCGGCGCAACGCAGATCTTGCGCACGATCGCCGGGCTTTCCGCGTACAGCGTCGTCTCCATCTTCATCGCTTCGAGCACGAGCAGCGCGTCGCCCGCTTCGACCGCCTGCCCCTCGTTGACCAGCACCTTGAGCACCTTGCCCGGCATCGGCGCGTCGACTTCTGGCGCCGCAAGACCGCCCGTGCGATGGCCTACCCGTTCCTCGAGCGCGACAAACTCGACGGCGAACGGACCCGCCGCCGCCATCACCGCGCCGCGCCGCCGCGCGCCGGCGACGCGCACCCGCCGCCCGTCGATCGCGATCACGACACTCCCGTCGGGCAGCGGCGTCAGCGCGGCGTTGACCTCGCGGCCGTCGATCGTAATACGGGCCTCGCCCGCTTCATGCGCAAGCAGCTCGAGGTCGAACTCTCGCGCGTCGCCCTGACGCCTGAGCCTCATCGCCGCCCCCACGGTTCGAAACCCACAAGCTCGTTCCACGGCGAGCGGCCAGCGGGCGCGGGTCGCGCGCCGTTGACGGATCCGCCGCGCTGCGGCGGCCGCTGCGCGGGCGTCGCGCCGAGCGCGCCCGCGCCGGCGAGCGCGGCGGCGACCAGCAACTCGTCGATCGCTTCGTCGCCCGGCGCCCATCGCGGAAAGAACTCGTCGAGGAAATGGGTCGAGAGTCGAGCGTCGCGGAACTGCTCGCTTGCGATTACGTCGCGCAGGAAGGCCGCGCTATGGGTCACACCCAAAAGCGTGAACTCGCCCAGCGCGACCGCCGCCCGCGCGCGCGCCTGCTCGCGGTCCTCGCCCCAGCATACGAGCTTGCCCAGCAGGCCGTCGTAGAACGCGGTGACCGGCGCGCCGAGCGCGAGATGGGTATCCACGCGCACGCCAGGCCCGGCGGGCAGGTTGAGGTAGAGCACCTCACCGCTGGCCGGACGGAAGCCGTGTTCGGCGTCTTCGGCGTAAATCCGGCACTCGATCGCGGCGCCGCGCGGCGACTGCGGTTGGCGCACCCGCTCGCCCATCGCGATTCGGAGCTGCTCAGCCACCAGGTCGCATCCGAAACGCATCTCGGTCACCGGATGCTCGACCTGCAATCGCGTGTTTGCCTCGAGGAAGTAGAACTCGCCGCCGTCAACCAGGAATTCTATCGTACCCGCGTTGCGGTAGCCGGCGGCGCGCGCGACCCGGAGCGCCGCCGCGATCATCCGCTCGCGCACCGCAGCGTCGAGCGCGGGCGCGGGCGACTCCTCGACGATCTTCTGATGGCGCCGCTGGATCGAGCAGTCGCGCTCGCCCAGTGCAACCGCGCCGCCCAGATGGTCGGCGAGAATCTGAACTTCGATGTGGCGCGGACGGGCCAGGTACTTCTCGAGGAAGACGCGGCCGTCACCGAAGGCCGCTTTGGCTTCGCGCGCCGCCGCCTCCAGCGCCTCGCCGAGCTGCGCCTCGGCCTCGACCAGACGCATCCCGCGCCCGCCGCCGCCGGCCGCCGCCTTGACCAGGAGCGGAAAGCCGACGCGCGCCGCAAACTCGCGCGCCGCGCGCGGCTCGACCGTCTCAAGCCCCGGCACCACCGGCACTCCAGCCTCAGCCGCAAGCCGGCGCGCGGCGACCTTGTCGCCCAGCGTTGCCATCACCTCGCCGGGTGGACCGACGAAGACCATCCCGGCCTCGCTGACCGCGCGCGCGAACTCCGGCCGTTCGGAGAGGAAGCCATAGCCGGGATGGATCGCGTCGGCGCCGCTCGCGCGCGCGGCCTCGATAATCGCCGCGATATTGAGATAGCTCTGGCTCGCCTCGGGCGGACCGATCGGCCGCGCGTCGTCGGCGGCGGCGACGTGGGCGGCACCGGCGTCGGCTTCGGAGTAAACCGCGACGGTGGCGAGGCCGAGCAGGCGGGCGCTGCGAATAATCCGCAGGGCGATCTCGCCGCGGTTGGCGACGAGCAGTTTCTTGAACGGCGTGCGCTTCACTCTGGCGTCGAGCGTAGCATCGCGCGCGGTCCCAAGTGGAGAGCCGCTCGCGCAGCGGCCGCCTGCGGCGCGCGGGGTCAGCTCTCCGCGGCGGGTTCGGCGCGCGCGAGAAGGGTCTGCGGCCGGAGAGAAATTTTTTTTAAAAAAATTTTCGCGACCACGGTCAAATGGATTGATCGCGCGCAAGATTTCACTATCTTGGAATTTCCGGTTCGCGGTGGCGGGAAAAACCCGGCTGTCGCGGCGAAGGGATAACTACTCCGACCAAGGGAGCGCCAGGCGCAGGAAATGGAAGAGACCCCCGTTGTTCGTACGGTGTACGACTTCCCCGTCGCCGGCCATCTCTGTAGCGATGGCGTCGTGCGCTACATCAAGCTGGTGCGCCGGCCCGGCAACCCGCAACCGCAGGGCGTCTGCGCGCAATGCCAGACCGCCTTCCAGTACCAGAAGCCGCAACGCTCGCGCGTGCGCCACTACGGCGAGGGCGGCGCAACTCACTTCTAAGCCGCGCATCGCAGGGCGCAGCGGTCCGCGAGCGCGCTCCTCGACAGAATTCGTTGCAGGCTGACGCCCAGCGCGCCGGCGCGTGACTGTCCGCTACGGAGCGGCAGGCGCCGATAACGACGGCGCGCCGGTCGCGGGCGCATCGCCTGCCGAGGCGGCGCCGGCCAAGCTGGGTGCGAGGCCTGGTGAGGCGCCGGCCGCGGCCAGATTCCTGGCTGCCTTGGCCTGCGCAGCCGCCGCACTGGGTGGCGGAACAACCAGCGGCGCCGGTATCCTGACCAGCATCACCTCCGGCCCGCGGTAGTAGCGCGCGAGCAGCCCCCCCATGAATCCGAAATTGCGCCGCGGGTCGAACCACAGCCGGACCTCGGGCACGAACGGCTTAAGGAAGACGTCGAACCATCCGAAGACCGGCCGTGCGTCGGCCCTGACCAGCGCGCCGTCCTGCGGAAGATAGCTCCACAGCCCCTGCTGCATGTCCACGTGCAGGCTGAAGATGCGCGGTCCCGAGGCGCAGTCAAAGACGTGGAAGCCGAGATCGCGCGAGGCGCCGCGCTTGAGCTCGTCCGCGATCGGCACCAGCACGCTGGCGCCGGCGTAGGTATCGGCGGGCAATTCCAGCACCTTGCTGCTCGTGCTGCCTTGCGTGCCGCTGTAGGTGACGCAGGTGGCGCGGCCGCTGGGCGCGTCAACCCGGGCCACCCGTTGTGGCGCGCCGTGCGGGCCGAAGAATGAATGCTCGTAGCGCACGAGCCGTGGGTCGCCGCCGGCGCTCGCGCGCAGCCGCTCGCTCTCGACGTCGTACTCGCCGTCGAAGAAATCGCTGCGCCCATCGATCGCCACCTCCTCGCCGTGGACCGCGACCGCGTAATGGCCGCGTCCGATGAGGACGGTGCTCGAGGGTTTGTAGATGAGGAAGTCGAGCTCCTGTGACTCGCTGGCTTTAGCGGCCGGTGCAGGCGCAGCGGCTGCCCAAGCCGCCGCGCCGGCCATTCCAGCCAGCACTGCGGCAAGCGCCGCCGCGGCGATTCGTCGCGCTCTCAGCACATCGTCTCCAACCCGCCGCCCCTCCCCCGAGGGCGCAGTCACGTTGCCGGCCGGCATTTGCAGACCCGGTCCTCGCCGCTGCATAGCTGGAACTTTGCCCTTGCCGCGGTTCTCCCGATCTGGGAGCTTGGGTCCGATTTACGTTGCGGTCCGCGCTCGATGATACACGAAGACCATCGCGCCGTCTTTAGGGTTCCGCCGGCGGCCGGCACGCCACCGACGCGCATGCCGCTCGGGTCCGCGACCGCACCCGTCGATGCGGCGTTGCCCCCGGCCGGCGGGGATCGCCGCTACCTGCCGGTGATGCTGGCGCTGTTGATGTCGGTGACGATCTTCGAGGGCTACGACGTCACCATCTTCCACCTCTGCACGCCGGACATCGCGCATTCGTTCCGCCTGAGCGACCTCGCCGTCGGCGCGATCGCGTCATTCGTGCGGCTGGGCGGAATGATGGCGTTTTTCGTCGTGATGGCGGCCGATCGGGTCGGGCGTCGTCCCGTGGTCTCGGCCACCGTTCTTTGCTATGCGCTCTTCACCCTGCTGACTGCGCTCTCGCGCGGCCTTGGCACCTTCGCCGCCTTCCAGAGCCTCGCCCAGCTTTTCCTTTCGGCCGAGTTCAGCGTCGCCGTAATCATGATTAGCGAGGAATTTCCCGACCGATGGCGCGGGCGCGGGGTGGCGATCCTCAACCTGGTCGGGTTGCTCGGTGTGCTGATGGGCGCGGCGCTGTACGCGCCGATAGCCGGCTCGGCCTGGGGCTGGCGCGGGATGTATTGCGTCGGCGTCGCGCCGCTGCTGATGGTGGCCGTGATGCGCCGGCGGCTGCGCGAGACCGCGCGCTTCGCCGCGATCCGTGCCGTCCGTGTGCCGCTGCCGTTTGTTTCCGCCTTCGGCGGCAGCCTGCGCGCCGCCCTCGGCGTGCTCGGCGGGCCCTATCGCGGGCGCTTGGCGCTGGTTGCGCTGTTATGGAACAGCGTCGGTATGGTCGGTGCGCCGGCGGTGACGTTCTTCAGCCTCTACGCCCGCCGCGACCATCATTGGACCCGTGCCGAAGTCGGCAGCGCGGTGGTCCTCGCCTACGCGATCGGCACGCTCGGCCATCTGCTCGCCGGCTATCTGCTCGATCGCGTCGGGCGCCGTGCCGCCACCGCCGCCTTCTATGTGACCGGCGCGCTCGGGATTCTCGCCCTGTTCCAGAGCGCGAGCCATGGCGCGATGCTCGCCGCCATGGTGGTCGCGGTGTTCGCCTTCCAGGGCGCGCGCACGGCGACCGCAACTTATTCGGCCGAATTGTTCCCGACCGAAGTCCGCGCGACCGCCTACAGCCTCACCGTGCAGGTACTGGGACAGCTTGCCTCGCTCCTGACGCCGTTTACGATCGGCGCGCTGTCGCGCGCGATGGGCGGGTTGGGCAACGCGGTTGCGGTGGTTTCGGTTGGCCCGGTGATCGGCGCCGCGCTGGTGCTGCTGTTCGCGCCGGAAACCCGCGGCAAGTCGCTCGAAGAACTGGCCGCCGACTAGCCAATCCCTCGCCGCCGGTCGGGTTTCGGCCGTGCAGGCGTGGCGGCCGGGTTTGCCGCGCTGCGCGCCGCTCGATTACATTCGAGCCGCAACCATCGAGGGGAGTTTGGGCCGATGCAGAGTCTGCTGCCGCTTGCCGAGAAACTGGGGGAGATGCTCAAGGAGCGGGGCGAAACCGTTGTGGTCGCCGAGTCGTCCACCGGCGGGCTGGTTTCGGCGGCGCTGCTCAGCGTGCCCGGCGCCTCGGCCTATTTCCTTGGCGGCGCGGTGGTTTACACGCTCAAGGCGCGCCGCCTGACGCTCGACGTTCCCGACGCCGCCGTCAAGGGAATCCGCTCGGTGACCGAGGAGCTGGCGCTGATCCTGGCGCGCGCCGCGCTCAAACGCTTCGAGGCGAGCTGGGGCCTCGCCGAGGTCGGCGCGGCCGGTCCGGCGGGGAACCGCTACGGCGATCCGGCCGGCCATAGCTGTATCGCGGTCGTCGGTCCCGGGATCGAGCGCACCTCTACGGTCGAGACCGGCAGCAGCGAGCGCGTCGCCAACATGCGCGCGTTCTCGGCCGCGCTGCTGGAGCTTTTCGGACAGGGACTCGCCGCCGTGCCCAAGCCGCGCGCCTAACAACGTTTGTTGGCTTCGATGCTTCGCAGCCGGACAGCGCGCCTGCTCTGGAGCGTGGCCGGGATGGTAGTCGCGCTCGCGCTGGCCGCGCTGATCGTCGCAATCGACCTAGGACTATCGCGCCCACCCTAGAGCGGCAGACCTGGTGCTTGCGCCAATGCTCTGGCTCTCGGAGGAGACTTTTAATCGCGCGGCCGCGGCGGCGCGCTGACAGAATCGGTCCTCACCTGCCGACGGCGTCCGCCGTCGGCCTCCCCAAGGCGGGAGAGGCGGGCACCAGATCTTTCGCGGGGAGAACGCTCAAGCCCTTTCGACCTGTGCGGAGTTGGCTTACGCGCTCCTGCTCGGCGTGAACAACCTGGAAAAGGCCTCGATGGAGGCGGGCGGGCAGTGCGCGCCCGCCAGGATTTCCTTCACGTGCGCCGCCGACTTCATTCCGACCAGCGCCACGTTGATTCCCGGCGCCGAGCGCACGAACTGCACCGCGCGCTGCGCGTCGGTGCTCAGCCCCTCGAACGCCTCGGCCACGATCGGCGGCAGCCCGCGCGCGAGCCGCCCTTGCAGGAGCGATGCGCTGGCGCATACGGCGAGGCCGAAGCCGACTGCCGCGCGCAGCGTCGTGCCGCGGCGGTCCGGAAGCTGCTGGTTGGCGAGCGTCAGCGCCTCCGGCATCGCAAGATTGAACGGAAGCTGGACGACGCGGAAATGATGGTCGCGGCCGGCGATCTCGTGGGCGATTTTCACTAGCTCCTCCATCTGGAGGTACTGGCGTTCGCTGGCGGCGACCCGATAGCCGTTCCAGGTCGCGGTGCCATAGACTCCTATCTTTCCCTCGTCCACCTGCCGCTCGAGAAACTCGAACGCGCGACGTATCCGGTCGAGAAACTCGGCGCGCGCGACCGTGGCGAGCTGGGTTTCGGGATTGTGCAGGTAGTAGATGTCGATGGTGTCGAGGCCGAGGTTGGAGCGGCTCATCTCGAGCATTGCGCCCAGGTAGCGGGGGGTGATGCAGTGGGCGCCCTCGACCAGGTCCTGCGGCCCGACCAATCCGCTGCGCACGAAGTGCTCCTCGAACCACGCCCGCGGATTCGGCGGCATCGCGCCGTCGAAGGTCAAGTAGCCGCCCTTGGTCGCGACCACCACCTCCTCGCGGCGCAGCGCGCCCGAGCCGATAAGTTCCGCCAGCACCTTGCCCACCGCGCGCTCGCCGCGCTGGAAGCGGTAGTTAACCGCGGTGTCGATCAGGTTGATTCCACCGAGCAGCGCGGCCTCGATTGCCTCCACGTAGGCGGCGTCGGTCTCGTCGTCGGGGTCGCCGAGATAAGTGCCGATCCCGATCGACGAGACGTTGAGCCCGCCGAGCATCGGGCGGAAATTGCCCGGCAACCCGGGATGGCGGCGGGCATAAGCGGCGGTACCCTCGGCCGTCGCGCGGTTCCTCAGCATCGAATTCTCCTTGCGCGCGCCGCCGGCTCAGGCCTTCGGCGAAATGATCTTCAGCGGACTGATTGCGGGTTCGTAGAGGAGCTGGATTACGTTGCCGTCGGGGTCGCGGATGTAGAACGAGACCGAGCCGTCGCGATGGTGGCGCAGCGGATGAACAATCTCCAGGCCCGCAGCCTGCGCCTCGCGCCAAGCCGCCTGGACCTCCGCGATGCTCGGCACGATAAAGCCGAGATGGTCGAGCGCGCCCGCATCGGGTTCGCCATGGGCGCCGCGATGGAGCGCGAGGTTGTCGCATCCGGAGCTGAGGTAGGCATTGTCGGGGTCGGGCTGCCATACCAGGCGCATTCCGAACACCTGCTGGTAAAATGCCACCGCGCGGGGGACGTCGCTGACCCTCAGTGCAAGATGGCGCAGCCCGCGATGCGAAATCACCATTGTTCCTTACGGTAGCCCAGCACGGCCCAAATCGGGTCGCCGTCGCCACCGCTGCGGTCGATCATCTCTATCCTCTCGAAGCTCGCGCTCTCGGTAAAGTATAAACTCACAAGTGCGAGCCGCTGCGCCTCGGTCGCCTGCGTCCAGAGCGCGACCGCCTTGGTCGGGAACATCCGGTTCGAGAAGCTCACGATGAACGGCGCCCCGGGCCTTAACACCCGGCCGACGTCCGCGAACACTTCCACCGGGTGCACCAGGTACTGCACGGAGACGGTCAGGACCGCGCCGTCGAACGCCGCGTCGGCGAACGGCAGCCGCGGCGCGCGGTTGAGGTTGTGCACTACGAACTCGTCGAGCGCCGGGTTGTCCTCCATCTCGGCGCGGTTGAGGCCGAGTCCGACCAAGCGCGCGGGATTCAGCTCTGCCGGAAGATGCGAGCGCCAGCTGCTCATCAGGTCGAGCAGCACGCCACCACGGGGCAGGTGCGCGGCATAGATCGCACTGACGGTGCGAATCGCGTTGTGGTCGATATGCACGACGAAGCGGGGCGTGAGGTAGAAGAGTTCGTCGTCGTCCTCGTCGAGGCGGCGAAAAAACGCCGGTTCGAGCTGACGAGCCATGGCGGAGTCAGACTTGACCTGCGGCAGGTCCGCAGGCGGGCAAATTCTCCAACGAATACGGGGATTTAGGGCCATGGCGCGGCGGGTTTCGAGCGGTACGTTGACTTAGGCCGAAGCCCCCGCCTAGATTAAAACGTTTTTCCAAATCGGCTGCTCCGTTGCTCCTTAACGGCGGCGTTTGAGGAGAAAAAAACGCCATGGTCAGGCGCAACAAAACCAATTACATCATCCAGTCGGTCGCCCACGCGCTCGACGTCCTCGAACAGTATTTCGGCGAGGTCGACGAACTCGGCGTCACCGAACTTTCTAAACGGCTCAAGCTGCACAAGAACAACGTCTTCCGCGTGCTCGCCACGCTCGAGTCCCGCGGCTACATCGAGCAGAATCGCGCCACCGAGAACTACCGCCTCGGCATCAAGTGCCTCCACCTCGGGCGCCGCTATATTGACCATATGGGCCTGGTGCGGCAAGCGCGACCTATTCTGGCCGACGTCGCGCGCCGATGCGGCGAGAGCACCTTCGTCGCGATCATGCGGCGCGACCGCGTCGTGCCGTTGGAGGCCGCCGAAGCGTGCGAGCGAGTGGTGCGGATTAGGCCGCCGCTGGGAGAGGCGCTGCCGCTGCATTGCACGGCCGTCGGCAAGGCTCATCTCGCCTTCGATCCCGAGCAACAATTGCGCGCCGGATTGCCAGAACAACTGGAGCGCTTCACCGACCGCACGATCGTCGATCGCGCGATGCTCTTCGAGCAGCTCGATTCGGTTGCGCGCTCGGGCTACTCGATCGAGAGCGGCGAGTTTTTCGAGGACGTGGCGGCAGTGGCGGTGCCGATCCGCGATTACACCCGCTCAGTGGTCGGCTCGCTGGCCGTCGCCGGCCCCGCCTACCGCATCCCCAGCGAGCGCATCAGCAGCGAACTAGCGCCGTTGATCCTGGAGGCCGGCCGCGAGCTATCGCATCGCCTTGGCTTCAACGAATAGGGCGCGGCGCGGCGTCTTTTTGCGGCCGTCGCCGCTCGCCAGGCCGGTATTAGCCCGGTTTGACTGCCCCGCAGACGGTTGTTAGTTTCTTTGCGCCTTGGGGCCTGGCTCTCCAGGCCTTCCGGCCGGCCGCCTGTCGTATCGTCGTCGCCGAATAAGCCCGGAGTGAGATCGTTGTGAAGATCCTGGTTCCCGTAAAGCGCGTTCCGGACCCCGCCACCACCATCCGTATTCTGCCCGACGGCTCCGGCATCGCCACCGACAATGTAAAGTGGGTGATCAACCCGTTCGACGAAATCGCCATCGAAGAGGCCCTGCGAATCAAGGAGAAACAGGGCGGCGGCGAGGTCGTGCTGCTCTCGATCGGGCAGCAGACTTGGCAGGAGCAGTTGCGCACGGGGCTTGCGATGGGCGCCGACCGCGCGATCCTGGTGCGCGCCGATACCCCGCTGGACTCGCTGGCAATCGCCCGCGTGATCGCGAAAATCGCCGGCGACGAGAAGCCTGAGCTCGTCATCATCGGCAAACAGGCGATCGACGACGACTCCAACCAAGTCGGCCAGATGCTGGCCGAGATGCTCGGATGGCCGCAGGCGACCTTCGCCTCCAAGGTCGAAATTGCCGACGGCAAGTGCACCGTAGTGCGCGAGGTTGACGGCGGCCTGGAGACAATCGCTTTCGCGCTGCCGGCGGTTATCACCACCGATCTGCGGCTCAACGAGCCCCGCTACGCCTCACTGCCCGGGATCATGAAGGCGCGCAAGAAGGAGCTGAAGGAAATCCCGGTGGATAGCCTCGGCGTCGATCTGGCGCCGAAGCTGAGGGTCAAGAAGCTCGCTGCGCCGCCCAAGCGCCAGGCCGGACGCAAGGTCGGCTCGGTCGAGGAGTTGGTGCAGGTCCTGCACAGCGAGGCCAAGGTGATTTGATCCGCGCGCGCCACCGGCGCCGCGCGACCAAGAAAGCATCGCAACGCCCGCGCTCGGCGCGGGCGCGCTGGAGCGAATTTGAGATGGGCGACGTACTGGTCTTTGCCGAACACAAGGCGGGACATTTTCCCAAATCCACGCTGATCGCGATCAATGCCGGAGTTGAGCTTGCGCAAAAACGCGGCGGCGGCAAGGCGATCGCCGTCGTCGTCGGCGAGAATATCGACGCGCCGGCCGCCGAGCTTGCCAAGTACGGTGTGAGCAAGGTCGTCGCGCTCGATGACACGCGCCTTGCGCACTATCTCGCCGACGCCTACGCGCAGGTGATCGCCGGGCTCGCCAAAGGCCTCGGCGCCGAGTACGTGCTCGCCACCGCGACCGCGATGGGCAAGGACCTGATGCCGCGGGTGGCCGCGCGGCTTAATGCTCCGATGGCTTCCGAGATCGTCGCGATCGGCGACGACGGCACGCTCGTCCGCCCGATGTACGCCGGCAATGCGCTCGCCACGGTCGAGATGGACGGCGCGATCAAGGTCGTCACCGTGCGCGCCACCGCCTTCGACTCGGCCAAGCCGGCCGACAACTCGGCGCCGGTCGAGAAGGCCAAGCCAGCGCTCGACCCGGCGGGGCTGAAGATGGAATTCGTGGCCTTCAACGAGACCAAGAGCGATCGCCCGCAGCTTACCGAGGCGCGGATCGTGGTTTCGGGCGGGCGCGGGCTCAAGTCGGGCGAGAACTTCAAGACCGTGCTCGAGCCGCTGGTCGATGAGATGGGCGCGGCGATGGGCGCCAGTCGCGCGGCGGTCGATGCGGGCTTCGTGCCCAACGACCTTCAGGTCGGGCAGACCGGCAAGGTGGTTGCGCCCGAGCTCTATGTCGCGGTCGGCATCTCGGGCGCGATCCAGCATCTGGCCGGGATGAAGGACTCCAAGACCATTGTCGCGATCAACAAGGACGAAGAGGCGCCGATCTTCAACGTCGCCGACTACGGGCTGGTCGCCGACCTGTTCAAGGCGGTGCCCGAGATGGTCGAGGCGGTCAAGAAGCTCAAGCACTCCTAAGGCGCGGGGCGCGCCGAGCCTCTGATTTCTTACAGCCCCAACTCAGCGAGCAGCGGGGGCCATTTGTCGCGCCACGGCGAGGCCGCCTCGAAGGCCGCCGACGCCCGCAGGACCATCGGGTCGTCCAAATGGCGGCCGACGATTTGCAGTCCCACCGGCAGTCCGTCCGCAGTCCATCCCGCGGGCACCGTGGCCGCTGGCTGACCGGTTAAGTTCATCGGGAAGGTAAAGGCGAGGAACTCGGCCGGACGCACATAGCGCCCGTCGATCTTCTCCGGCCCCTGCATGTGGATCGGGAAGGGCGGCACCGCGAGCGTCGGGGTCAGCAACAACTCGTAGCGCGCCATCAAGCTCGCCATCTTTCGCACCACCGCCTTGCGGGCCATGTTGGCGTTGGTGAAATCCTCCGCCGTCCAAGGGATCGCCAGCCAGTCTGCCAGATGTCCCGACATCCTGCCCGGATACTTCGCCGCCAGCTCGCGCATCCCTCTGAGGTCGCTCTCCGCCATGATGATCGCGAAGAAGGCCGGGAACGGATCCTCCCATCCGGGATTCGCTTCCTCGACGACGCATCCCAGGTCGCGTTCGAACACGCGCACCGCGTTGCCGACAATCCGCCGCACCTCCGGATCGACCGCCGCGTAGCCCCAGTCCGCGCTGTAGGCGACGCGCACGCCGCGCAGGTCGCCGCGCATGCATTCCATCCAGTCGAAATCCGCGCGCGGCAGGCTGTGCCGGTCGCGCATGTCGGGCCCGGCCGCGACCGACATCATCAGCGCGGCGTCGGCGACGGTGCGCGAAAGCGGCCCGATATGCTCGACCGATTCCCATCCCGAGACGCCCGGGTAACGCTCGTCGCGCGCGCCGGGATACAGCGGGATACGTCCCATCGAGGGCTTGAGCCCGTACAGCCCGCAGAACGACGCTGGGATGCGTACCGAGCCGCCACCGTCGCTGCCGGTCGCGATCGGCCCGACGCCCGCCGCCACCGCGGCGCCCGAGCCGGCGCTCGAACCGCCCGGCGTAAGTGCCGTGTTCCACGGGTTGCGCGTGGTTTCGAAGACCGGGTTATGGCCGGTCGGGCTGTAGCCGAACTCGGGGACGTTGGTTTTGCCGAGCATCACAGCACCTGCCGCGCGCATCCGCTCGACCACGAGGTCGTCCTCGTCGGGGACGAAATCCCTGTAAGCGTATGAACCCGACGCCGTGCGCACGCCCCTGGTCAAAAGCAGGTCCTTATGGCCGACCGGCACGCCGGCGAGCGCGCCTACCGGGCGCCCAGCCATGATATCAGCCTCGACGCGGCGCGCCTGGACGCGCGCGAGGTCCGGAGTCGGCGTGCAGAAGGCGTGCAGATGCGGCTCGAGGCGTTCCATCCGGGCGAGCACTGCCTCGACGACCTCGACCGCGGACAGACGCTTCGCCCGGATATGAGCGGCGAGCGTAACCGCGTCCATTCGGCAGATTTCGTTGTGCGTGGCCATAGCGGGCGCGATCGTAGGCGCGCCGCCCGCGCGCGGTCAAACCTCAGGATTTGCTTCGCGGCTTTGGCTGAGCTGACGCAGCCGGCGGTCACAGCGTTCGCGCGCGAAAGCCGAAGGCGACCCTGGCGCTGTCCCAAGAGGACAGCCGATGGTATTTTGCCTGTGGTCGAACTGCCGATCTTTTGACTCCCGGCGAAAACGGCCACATTGTCGTCGAGTGCCCGAGGCGGCCGGATTTTCATTCTCCCGCTTACTTGATCGGCATGACGGAGGTTCGATGATAACGGGGATCATCTTCACTCTTTGCATCCTGGCTTCCGTGGGCGTGTTTTTCTACCAGCTCTGGCGGCGCTTCCTGCTGCTGCTAAGCGCCGAGCCCGCGTCGCGCTTCGATCGCATTCCTGAACGCGTTCGCGCCGTGATTGTCTGGGCCTTTGGCCAACGGAAATTCGTGCGCCGCAATTCGGGCGCCGAGCGGTCCGCCGGCTGGATGCACTTTTTCATCTTCTGGGGCTTTTTCATCCTCGCCGTCCAGATCCTAACGATGTTCGGCCGTGCCTACTCCGACTCGTTCGTCATTCCGGGCTTCAGCCTGAATCTGCTGGGCGGTCCCTATCTGTTGTTGCGCGACTTGACGGAGGTGGCCGTCCTGATTGCGGTCGGGGTGGGGCTTGTGCGATGGGGCATCACGCACGCGCCTCGGCTTTACGGCTTTCTTCCGCCCGAGGCTCGCGTACGCGCCAAATCCCACTGGGAAGCCTACCTGATCCTGATTTTCATCGGGCTTATCATGGCGGCAGGCCTCGTGTACGACGGCGGGCGAATCGTATCTCACCCGAACGACATGCAGCTCGTGCGGGAGGCGCGGTGGGCGCCTCTGTCAACCCTGGTGGGTCTGGGTCTGGCGAGCCTTCTGGGCACGAGCTTCGCCTTGCAGGCGAGCAACGTAGCCTGGTGGGTCCACAACCTCGTCGTTCTCGTTTTTTTGGACTTCCTGCCGCCCTCGAAACACTTCCACATCATTACCGCGATCCCGAATATCTTTTTCGCGAAACTCGAGCCCAAGGGGCAGCTCTCGAAGCAGGACCTCGAAAATGCTTCGCGCTTCGGCACCTCGCACATCGATCAGTTCACGTGGAAGCAGGTGCTCGACATGTTCAGCTGCACTGAGTGTGGCCGCTGCTCCTCGCATTGCCCCGCGACGGCAAGCAAGAAGCCCCTGGCGCCGCGTCAGTTGCTGCTCGATCTGCGCGACTACCTCTACCAGCATCAGGACGAGATGATTGAAAAGAGATACCGCGCGGGCAAAGGGGATGGAGGGGAACCCGCGGAGGTCGGAGAAAACATCGTCGGTCCCGTCATCCACGACGACACGCTGTGGTCCTGCACCACCTGCCGGGCCTGCGAGGAGGCTTGTCCTCCGATGATCGAGTACGTCGACAAGATCGTCGACATGCGTCGTCATCTGGTGCAGGAGGAGGCCCGCTTCCCCAAGGAGCTCACGCGCACCTTCAAGAACATGGAGACGCAGTCCAATCCGTGGGGGCTCGATGCCACGCTGCGCTTCGAGTGGGCCGAAGGGATGAAGGTGCCGACTCTCGCCGACAGGCCCGATGCCGAGTTCCTCTACTACGTCGGCTGCGCCGGCGCCTTCGACGATCGCAACAAGAAGACGACGCAGGCCTTCGTGCGTGTGCTGCAAAAGGCAGGCGTGGACTTCGCCTGCCTCGCGCAAGAGGAACTTTGCAACGGCGAGACGGCCCGTCGGCTCGGCAACGAGTACCTCTACCAGTCGATGGCGCAGATGCTGGTCGAAATCCTCAACAATTACAAAGTTCGCAAGATCATCGTGAACTGTCCGCACTGCTTCAACACGATCAAGAACGAGTATCCGCAATTCGGCGGTTCGTACGAGGTGATTCATGCCGCCGACCTCGTGCGGCAATTGATCGCCGCCGGGCGCCTCAAGATCTCGGCGGAATTCTCCAAGCGGACCGTGTACCACGACTCCTGTTACTACGGCCGCTACAACGACGTGTTTGACGAGCCGCGGACGGTGCTGGACCGCGCGGGTGCCCAGGTTGTCGAGATGCAACGGCACCATAAATTCGGCATGTGCTGCGGTGCCGGCGGCGGGCGGATGTGGCTGGAGGAAGACCCGGATAAGCGGGTGAATCTGCTCCGCACCGAGCAGGCCCTTCAGACCGACCCCGAGGTCATCGCGGTCTCCTGCCCTTACTGCATGACGATGCTCGGCGACGGCATCAAGGCCAAACAGCTCGAAGAGAAGGTCCAGACCCTCGACGTGATGGAAATCGTCGACCGGGTCACCCGCAGCGGCCGCGACCCCGAGCCCTGAAGAGACCGTTGTCCGGCGCGTCATCCCGCGCGTGGCTGCGACGCGAGGGGGCCGGTCCTTGGCTCGGTGCCACCGCGCCCCGGTTGCGACCAATCTGACGCGATGTTTCCCGCAGGGGCCGTTTGGCGAACGGTCCTTACAAGAACCTGAACGGCCGCTCTGCGGCCGGATATCGAAACGCGCCGGGCACAAACGCTCACCCACCCGTCACCCGCATTTTCCGATCGCGGAGGCGTTTCAGCCGCCCCAGCCGTACCAGCGCACCTGCCAGGTGAAGAATGCCACGAAGATGATCGACGCGGCGATCAGGATTTTCGTCAATTGATCCGGCTTGGCGTCCTTCCCAATTCCCATCGCGATCAGCGCGAGCAGGAACGGATAGACCTGTACGTAGTAGCGCGCGCCGAGCTGCGAGAAGCCGCTCGCATAGACCAGCAGGCTCGGCGCGCTCGATAAAATCGCCGCCGCCGCCACCAGCGCCGGCAGCGGACGCAGAAAGCTCGGCCGCAGCGCGAGCACGAACGCCGGGCTCGTCAGCAGCAGCGCCTGACCCATGAACTCGGGGTGAATCCAGGGAAACTTGTCGCTGTAGCCGGGCGCCATGAAGAACAGCGTGTAGAGGTTGAAGGGCAGATCGCGCAGCGCGAACGGCCCGCCAGGCCGCCGCAAGCCATACTTGTCGTGCGCGTACCACAGCCACAGTGCAATGTCGTTGAGCGTTCCGAATCGCGCCTCGTTGTAGGCGACGTAAACTGCGAGCGCGCCGGCCAGCCCGGGCAGCACCCATAGAAGCTCGCGCCAGCGACGCCCCCGCGCAAGTAGCATCAGCGCATACGCCGGCCACGCGAGCACGAGGTCGTAGCGCGCGAGCGCCGCCAGTCCCGCCCATGCTCCCAACCACCCCGCTCGCGCCTCGCCGAAGACCTCGCCCAGCGCGGCGAGCGTGAACGGGACCGAGGCGACGAGCGCGAAGTCCCACGACGCGCCGAGCGTCGCCTCGTACCAGAAGGTCGTACCGACGCCGAAGAACGCGATGAGCCAGAGCCTGGCCGCTAGCGCGAGTTGGAGCCGGGTCAAAAGCCGCCAGAGCAATGCCAGCGAGACTGCGCCGATAATCACGGCGACCGCAGTCTGACTGGCTGATTCGCCCCAGACCGCCGCCGCCGGCAGCATCAGGATCCCCGCCAGCGGCGGATGGACGAGGTAGCTGTGGCCGCCCACCTCCACGTGTTCCATGTAAGCGGGCGCATTGACCCATACGCGGCCGTGAAGCAATGCCCACGCCAGGCGTGCGTGCTCGTTAAAGGGCGTCGTTGGCGCAATCGTTGCGCCGTAGAAAGCGAGGAACAGCACGCCGACGGCGAGCGCACACCATCCGTCGGAGCCGAACACGCGTTCGGCGCCGCGCGGTCGCGGGGAAAATTCGTCGTCGGCGCCGAGCGCGAAGTCCGCGATCAGACCGACAAGCGCGACGGCCAGTGCGACGATCGCCAACGGATGGGGAGCCGCATGCTTGAGTAGGAGCGCACCCGGCACGTTGGCGAGTGCGACCACGATCGCGGCGCCCAAAAGCCATCGCGCGAGCGCGCGCTCGCCGGCGGCGGCGGACGGCGCCGGCGGCAAATCGGTGAGCGCGCTCTGCGGCCCGGCGTCCACGTGGTTGCGCCGCGCGGGCGCTCAGCGCTTGATGTCGGCGAGAAACTCAAGCATCGCGGCGTTGACCTCAGCCGGCTTCTCCTGCTGCGTCCAATGGCCGGAGCCCTTAATGAGCACGGTCTTGTGCAGGTTGGGCACCCACGCCTCCATCCCGGCCGCCATCTCGGGCCGCAGCACGATGTCGAGCTCGGCCGTAACCATCAGCGCGGGCTGGCTGACCCGCGCCGGCAGCTCGGCGCTCTGCTCCCAGTTGCGGTCGATATTGCGGTACCAGTTGAGCGGCCCGCGAAAGCCGCTCTTCTCGAAGGCGCGTACAAACAGCTCGAAGTCTTCGTCGGTCAGAAAGCTGCCGTGCGGCAGATCAGGCAGACGGTCGAGCAGGCCGCCGCCCGCCTGACCGAACACGCCCGAGGGCATCTTGCGGATTTCGTCGAGATCCGCGCCCTTGAGCAGCTCGCCGCCCTGGTAGAACGAACGCAGGCTGCGGCGCACGTCGCGCTCGAGCTCGGCCTCGGCGACTCCGGGTTCCTGGAAGTAGATGATGTAATGGAAGTTACCGGCCGCCATCGCCCGGATCAGATCCATCGGGCGCATCGGCGGACGCGGGAAGAACGGAGTGTTGAGCGCGATGACGGATTCGATCCGCGCGGGTGCCATCAGCGCCGCATTCCAGGCGACGAAGCCGCCCCAATCGTGACCGACGACCACGCACTTCTCGATTCCGAGCGCATCCAGCATCCCGACCAGGTCGGCGACGATCTCACGCTGGGTATAGGCCTCGATCGGCGTAGGCGCCTCGGTCTCGCCGTAGCCGCGCTGGTCGGGAGCGATCGCCCGGAAACCGGCGGCGGCCAAAGCGCGCATCTGGTGGCGCCAGGAATACCAAAGCTCGGGAAAGCCGTGGCACATCACGACCGGGTAGCCTGCGCCGGCCTCGGCGACGTGCATCCGGATGCCGTTGGTGCTGACGAATTGATGGTTGAACTCGCTCATTAGCTCCGACCTCGGCGATCTCGTCCAAGGCTAGCATGCGCGCGGCGCGTTGTGATCGCTCGGCCGCTACCAGCGCCTGACGCGGCCCGCTAACTTTAGCTCGCACCTTAAGCGATCGGCTGCCAAGCGCCGATAGCGGTGCGCTTCGAAAACGCCAGTAAAAGCGCCTCGCCTACCCCGGCATCGGGCTTGCTCTTAGCCCTGCGTGGTCAATTCCTCAGGCAAACGGGTGGGCGAAGGTTATGAATCAAGGGCAACGTGTCGGGCGCGAAGTCCGGACTTGGCTGGAGACCTACGGCGCGGCGGTAGCCCTGGCGCTGGGGCTAATCGTCGCGGCTTGGTTCGCAATGGCAAAATAAAACTCGACTGAACATGGCCCCCGTGCATAACTCGTGGTACGGCGACGAGTCTTCGTGCAAACGGAGACCGGAGCTGAGTACACCGAGCTTCGGGGGGCTTATGCATCGACTGGGGCAAGCATGCGTAGTTGCCGGCCTGACCTTGGCGCTCGCGCTGCCGACGGCGCGCGCCGCGTGGGCGCAGGGAGCGGGAGGCGGCGCCGTTTCCGGCAGGGAGGAGTACGTTAACAGTTGCGGCGCCTGCCACGGCCCGGATGGCCGCGGCGACGGCGTGATCGCCGGCTTTCTCAAGAACAAGCCCGCCGATTTGACCGCGCTGGCGCGCCAAAACCGCGGCGAGTTTCCGCAAAAGAAGCTCGAGGCCTTTATCGACGGCACCCAGATGATTGGCCCACACGGCGCGCGCGAGATGCCCGTATGGGGGCGCGAGTTCGTGGCCGAAGGGAGCAGTCCCGAACAGGCCAAGGCGCGTATCGCCGCCCTGATCGAGTACATCAAGTCGATCCAGGAGAAATAGTGTTGCTCGGGCGCGCCGCCGGTGCGGTCACACTCGCGTCGGCGCTCAACGCATCGCCCGCATGATTTCGCGCGCGAAGGTCCGCAGCGTGCGCTGGTTGTCCACCACCGGCTGGATCGCGACCTGCCGGATACCCGCCTTGCGCATCGCCGCGATCGACTCCAAAATCTCCTCGCGCGTGCCGGTCAGCGTGGTCGCGCGAATCATGCGCTCGCTGACCAGCGCTTCGTGCTCTTTGCGGAAGCCGCGCAGGTAGCCCGCGTAGAGCTTGAGGTGGCGCGTCTCGACCGGCTCGTTCTCGACCCGGTAGGCGCTGGCGAAGGCGGTGATGTCGTCGCGCAGCTCCGCCGGCAGCTCGCTCTTGTCGGGCGCGGCGAGCGCGAAGATGTTCGATGAGGAGGATACGAACGGGCCGACCGCGCGGCGCACCTCGCTCGACTCCAGTTTCTGGCCCGGGCGGGTCAGATGAAAGGCCGTCATGCACAGCGCGTAGATGCTCGAAACCCGGCGCTTGGCGCGCTCGGCGCCCGTGCGCACGCGGTCCATCACGAAGCCGATTAGCTGCGGACTCACCGCGCCGAACAGGATCACGCCGTCGGCCAGTTCGCCGGCCAGCTCCAGGCTGCGCGGCCCGCTGGCGGCAACGTAGATCGGAATCCTGCGCCGGATATTGATCACGCCGCTGTTGGGGTTGAGGAAGCGGATCATGCGGCGGCGTTCGCCCTCCTGGTAGGGCACGGTCTTGCCCGCGAGCAGGCCACGGCAGATCTCGATATGCTCGCGCAGCTGATCGACCCGCGCCGCCGGCATCCCCAGCGTCCGCCGCGCGGTGTTGCCGGTGCCGATCCCGAGGATCACGCGGCCCGGGGCGAGCGCGTTGATCGTGGCCACCCCACAGGCCGTGACCGGCGCGATGCGCGAGAGCGGGTTGGTGACGCCGGGTCCGATGATGATCCGGCGGGTGTTGGCCGCGCACAGGGCGAGCGCAGCATAGACCTCGCTGCCGAGCATCTGCGAGTCGTACAACCAGGCGTGGGAAAAGCCCAGCTTCTCAGCCACGGCGACATCTTTGTAGGCGTCAGGGGTCGCGAAGAACACGCAGCCAAAGTCCATTGCGCACCTCGTCCGGCGATTACCCGCAGGGGGTCCGTATGCGGCCGCGCGGAGCGTCGAGCACTGGCACGCGGCCGGCCGCGATATTTGGCTTCGTTTTTATGCTTGGTGGATGCTTTGCAGTCAACAGTTGAGGCGTGCCGATTGTGCCGACGACGCCGGTCGGATGAAATCGTGCCGGAGGTGCACCATGAGCCAGGTCAGTTTCGAGGCCGAAGGGCGGATTGCGATCGTGACCATCAACCGGCCCGAGGTCCGCAACGCGGTCGATCGGCCAACCGCCGACGCTCTGGCCGCGGCGTTTCGCCGCTTCGAGGGCGACGACGCGCTGGCGGTCGCGATCCTGACCGGCGCCGGCGGATGCTTTTGCGCTGGCGCCGATCTCAAGGCGGTCGCGACTGACAAGGGTAACCGGCTCGTTGAGGACGGCGACGGACCGCTGGGATGCACGAGGATGCTGCTCGACAAGCCCGTGATCGCGGCGGTCGAGGGCTATGCGGTGGCAGGTGGGCTCGAGCTGGCGCTGTGGTGCGACCTGCGGGTCGCCGCGCGCGACGCCGTCTTCGGCGTGTTCTGCCGGCGATGGGGCGTGCCGTTGGTGGACGGCGGCACGGTCCGGCTGCCGCGGCTTGTCGGGATGAGCCGTGCAATGGACATGATTCTGAGCGGGCGTGGTGTGAGCGGCGAGGAGGCGCTGGCGATGGGGCTGGCAAACCGGCTCGCCGAACCGGGCGGCGCGCTCGCCGCCGCCAAGGAGTTGGCCCTCCAGCTCGCCGCCTTCCCGCAGCGATGCCTGCGCAGCGACCGCCTTTCGACTTACGAGGCGTGGACGCTGCCGCTGGTGGACGCGATGCGCAACGAGTTCCGCCACGGAAAGGCGACCGTCGAGTCGGGCGAGACGCGCGCGGGCGCGGCGCGCTTCGCCGCCGGCGCGGGCCGCCACGGCGGGTTCTGAGGCCGTCTGCGTCTCGCCGCAGAACCCGCCACCCCCGCGGATGCCGTGGCGCAAGGATGCGGGGGTGTTTGACCTTCGCGCGGATGCCGCAATATCCTCGCCTTCCGGCTTCGGTAGCGGGCCGTCGGACGGAGGTGGCGTCCATGGACGCGGACAAGGCCAACCGGCTCTTGCGCGAGCTGGCGGACAAGCAGGAAATCCACGAAGTCCTGATGCGCTATTGCCGCGGGATCGACCGCTGCGACGCGGAACTGCTGCGCAGCGTGTACCATCCCGACGCCAGCGACAACCACGGCCTGTTCGTCGGCAAGGCGGTGGATTTCATCCGGTGGGCGCTCGAGGGCCTCAAGCGCGACCTCAGCACCAAGCACTACGTCACCAACGAGCTGGTCGAACTGCGCGGCGACGTCGCCCACGTCGAAAGCTACCTGCTCGCGATACATCATCGCACGGCCCGCGAGGGCGGCCTGGTTGACCTGGTGATGGCCGGGCGCTACGTCGACCGGTTCGAGCGCCGCAACGGCGAGTGGAAGATCGCCGACCGCAAGGTCATCCTCGACTGGGCGCGCATCGATCCGGTCGGGAAGAGCTTCTCGGTCGAGAAGTTTCTCAACGGCAGGCGATCGCGCGAGGATGAAGTTTACCGCCGTCCGTGGGGCGATGCGGATTGACCATTCGCGGAGAAAGCTTGCGAGCTTCGTCTGATGTGAACCACTGAAGCAAACGATCCGGCTGAGCTGCCAGCGCCGGGAGTCGGGAGATTGCGCAATGCTCAATTGCTTACGGCCGAGGACGTTGCTGCTGGCCTTGCTGTTTCTCGTTGGCGCGGCGGCCGCCTTCGCTCAGGTTCCCACCAGCCCGAGCACCCAGTTCCCCTATACGGGGCCGCCCACCGAGGGCGTCAGCGTGCTCAAGATGCCCGCGCCCGGTAGGCATTGGGCCTTCATCATGGCGCCGCTGTACGGCAACTTCCTCGTCTCGCAGATTTATGTAATCGACGGCGATTCGGCGAAGATCCTCGGGATGATGACCGGGGGATTGCTCTCGACCGCCGCAGTGTCGCCCGACCGCAGCCGTATCTACGTCGCCGACACCTTCTTTTCGCGCGGGACGCGCGGCGCGCGCACCGACGTCGTCACGATCTACGATACGAAGACGCTTGCACCGACGGGCGAAGTGGTTATTCCACCGCGGCGGCTGCTCGCCGCTCCCGATAACCTGCAATTGAAGGCGACTTCGGACGGGCGCTTGCTGCTGGTCGCCAATATGACGCCTGCGACCAGCGTCACCGTGATCGACACCGCGGGTGACAAAGTGGTCGGGGAGATTCCCACTCCCGGCTGTCCGGAGTTCCAGCTCGTCGGCGCGCGCCGTTTCGTTTCGCTCTGCGGCGACGGCGCGATGCTCAGTGTCGGTTTCGACGACGCCGGAAAAGTGCGCTCCGAGAAACGAAGCAAGCCGTTTTTCGATCCTGAGAAGGACCCCGTCTATGCATATCCGGCGATCATCGGCACCGAGAATTATTACGTGACCTATCACGGAATGGTTCATCCGATGGATGTGGCGAGCGATCCGCCCGTCGCCGGTGCTTCCTGGTCGCTGGTCAGCGATCAGGAAAAGGCGCAAGGATGGCGGCCGGGCGGGGCGCAGCCGTTCTGGGGCCATTCCGCAAGCGGCCTCATCTATATCCTGATGCATCAGGGCGGCGAGTGGACCCATAAGCAGCCGGGCGCAGAGGTCTGGGTATTCAGGGCCAAAGACCACAGGCGAGTTCAGCGGCTGACGCTTCCCGAAGCCGCCTCTTCGATTTACGTGTCCTCGGACAAACAGCCGCTGATTTTCGCCGCGACGCCGACCGACGTCTTGCAGTTCGGCGCCAAGCCGTTCACGCTCCAGGTGCTGGCGGCCGACGGGCGCTACCTTGGAAAGATCGACCAACTGGGCGGCTTTCCAGCCGCCATCTTCGGCCTGTAGCATCACCACCGCAGGCTATATGGAGGAGGCGGCTACCATGGACGCTTTGGTTGAGCAACTGGCCCGGAACCTGGCCCAGCGTACTTCGCGCCGGCGACTGCTCGGCCTGCTCGGCAAGGCGCTGCTCGGCGGGATGGCGCTGCCCTTGCTGCCGGTGGCGCGCGTGAGGTCGGCGGCGGCGGCGCAGGAGCCCGGAGATCCGATGACGTGTGACTATTGGCGCTACTGCGGCTTCGACGGGAATCTCTGCTCGTGCTGCGGCGGCGGGATTACGGACTGCCCGCCGGGATCGGTGATGTCGCCGACTGGCTGGGTCGGTACGTGCAAGCATCCGGTGGACGGCAAAGACTATATAATCGCCTACCGCGATTGCTGCGGAAAGGAATTGTGCGGCCGCTGCGCCTGCCATGGCGACAAAGGCGACATCCCTATCTATCGCACCCAGCTCGACAACGAAGTGTTATGGTGCTTCGGAGTGAAGAGCGGATGGGCGGTGAATTGCACCACAGCCGTAAATCTGGGCGCCAAGATGTGAGAGCGGGGGATTTCCACCGCTCGCTCCGATAAACTGGCTATGCGGAGGTGGTATTGCGATGGACCGCGAATTCGAATTCAAACAGCTCCTGCGCGCTTATCGCAGCGGGATAATCGGTGAGACAGCGTTCGAACAGGAGATGGCGCGGTTGGAGGCCGGCGGCGAGACGCCGAGCAACGGCGCCGCCGGCGGTTTCCGCGCCTTCGGCCGCGCTTATAAGTCCGAGCGCGCCGCGATCGTGAGCTTCATCGACAAGGCCCGCGCGGCCGAGGCCAACGGCGCGGAGGCCTTCAGGCGATGGGCCGAGGTCTGCACCACCGAATGTATCCGCAGCGGGCTCAGGATGGTGGCCGAGCGCGAGGCCTATCACGCGCGGGTGTTCGAGCAGCGGATGGGCGACCTGGGCGCAGAGCAGCGCGCCGGGGCGACCGAGGAGGGGCGCAGGTTCAGCGCGATCCTCGGCGATCCCAAGCGCGCGGACAACGAAAAGCTGCTGCACTTCGTGCGCCTGGTGGGCGACGCGGAAGCGGCGGTGAAGCCGATCCGCGAATTCGCCGCGCTGCTCTGCGAGGACCTCGAAACCAAGGAAATGCTGCGGCTGTTCGCCGAGGACGAGTGCTCCACCGTGCAGTGGGTGCACGACGCCTGCGCGGCGCTCAACACGCCCGCGACAGAGACGGCGCCCGCCGTCGCGTCGGCGCGCCGCGCCCGCCACGCATAGGGCGGCTTCGCGCGCCCGGAATCATTGCTCTGGAGTAGCCCGCCGGTGCTTCGTGGATGAGCGGGAACGGCGGGCCGTCGCCCTTGGCGGAGCGCGTCAGGCCTGGCGCGGGTGCGGCTTGGCTTCGGCGCGCCACTCGTTATTAGTGCTGCGGTCGCCGGCCAGCCACTTGCGCAGATCGTCGTGCGCGGAGGCCGCGCGCTTGGCCGCGATTTTCCGGGCCTCGGGATGGTCAACGGTAAATTCGAGATTCAACCCATTGGGGTCGGTGACGTAGAGCGACACGCAATAGCCATGGTTGATCACCATGGTCGCGTGGCCCGCCGCGTTGAGTCGCCGCTCGATTTCCTGCTGGCCGGCGGCGTCGGGCAGCTTGAGCGCGAGATGGACAAAGGGCGAGTGCGGTCCGTAGTGGGCGAACTTCTCGTGCTGGCGCGGATCGGCGAACTGGAAGAAGGCCAGCGCGCCGCCGTCGGCGATCTGGAAGAAGAGATGGCAGTAGTAGAGTTCGTCCTCGCCGAACACCTTGTCGCATTCGCGCCAGGCCGCGACCAGCGGCCAGCCGAGCACGTCCTCGTAGAACCTGCGGGTCTGCTCGAGGTCCCGGCAGACGTAGGCCGAATGATGCAGCCGCACGGGAATCGTATCGGGCTTGCCGCGCTCGCCGTTGGAGGGTGTGTTAGCCATCCCGTCCGTCCTCGCAAAATTGGTATTTCGCGCGCCATCGCCGGCGCCGACGCTGTGGCGATGCCGTTGCGGACTGTACCTTGTCCCGCGCCTACTCGGGCACCTTGATCGGCGGCGCGGTCCGCGCCCCCGCAGTGCCCGGGTTTCCCGCTTTGGGCATCGTCGGTGCCGGCGGAGCGCCGCGGCGCTCGTAGCCTGCCGGCGCCTGGAAGGTGTCGGCGGGAAGCTCGCGAGTCGCAACCTTTATAACCTCGGTCTTGGTGGTCTGCGGCCCCTGCTTGGCCATCATCTCCTTCAGTCGCGTGGCCTGTGCGGAGGGAAGGCCGGGGATCGCGAAGTCCCCGCTCATCGTTCGCGTCGAGACCATCGTCAGCGGAATCCCGTCGGGCATCGCGCCCGCCATCGCCTTGGCGGCTTGCAGCCGCTTGGCCATCGCCTTGGTGAATTCGCTGAACTCGGCGGCGCCCGGCGCGCTGTTGGAGAAGCAGGCGGTCGTCGTCACGGCGGCGATCATGGTTTTGCCGGCGCCGGCGTACTCGGAGCAACTGTAGCCAATCACCTTGGATTGCTTGCCGGTCTTCTTGAAATTGAGGTTGAGCTCGCTGGACGTGTTCGCCGCCATCATCGTGTGCGGCGGAAACGGCATCTCGGCAAACACCTTCTGGCCGGGGTCGATCAGGATCATGGTGCCCTTGTCGAGGTCGATGACGACGGAGTTGCGCTCACTCACCAGCTTTTCCTTGTGGCCCTGCACCATCAACTCGCGAGTATGGGTCACGGAGGGCCCGTTGGCCTGCGAATTGGTGACCTGCTCATCGATCACGACTCCGGCGTGCGCAGCGCCGCCAGCGCTCGCGGCCAGCGCCAGGCCGGCAATCATCGCGGCGATCCGTTTCATAGCGATTGTTCCCCTCGCGCGCTACTGATTTCCAGAACTCCCTGCGTCCTGCCCTGTTCGCGATCGGCGCGCTCAACGACCAGCCGATGCAGAGTCAGGCTCGACAGTCCGAACATTACCCAGATCATTTCCTTGAAGCGGCGCAGCAGGCCGACTGCGAAGCCGACATCGGCCGGGTAACCGAGCATCGCCATCACCAGCGCCTTGCCGCCCTCTTGGCTGACCAGCTTGGCCGGTATCACGAAGGTGGCACGTTCAATGAGCTGGCCCAGCACTTCGACGAGCAGCGCCACCTCCCAGTTCGCCGGCTCACGCAAGAGGACGAGCAGAATATAAATCTCTATTGGCCCGAGGCTCCAGGCAAAAAGATAGCAAAGACAGGCGGCCGCCAACCGCCAGCGATGATGGGCGTAAAAGTCGAGCAGATGCGCATCAGCCTCCGCCGCCGCCACGCGCACCTCTTCGTTGTTGATTCGCGAAAGGTCCAGCCGCACCGCGGCGCGCCACAGGTAAGAAAACGGCCGCTTCATCTGGACGTAGAAAAAGCCCGCCGCCAGCGCGATCGCCAGCCCGAGGCCGCCCAGTGCCGGCCACAGCAGATGGTGGAATTCGGCCTCGAACGGCAGCACCGCTGCCATCCCGCCCGCGATGAAGCTGACCTGCCCCAGCATCTCGGCCAGCGAGGCAACGATCACGGTGGCCAGCCCGGCCGCCATCCGCAGCTTGCGCCGCACCATCATCGCCATCACGAACTGTCCGCCGATCTGCGCCGACGGCGTGACGTAATCCACCGCCTCGCCGGCAATCCGCGCGGCGAACAGCTCGCCGAAGCCCAGCCCGCGCGGACAATCGTCGATCGTGACGCGCCACCCGAGCGTGTTGGCCGCCCGCGCCAGCCCCTCCAGGCTGACCGTGAGCACGAGGCCCCATCCGGCCAGCCGGATGTAATGAAAGACATCGGCCCATCCGAATCGCCGCAGGAACCAGGCGTAAAAGCCCAGCGCGAGCAGGACGATCAGGGTTTCAACACGTCGCATCAGTTACAGGAATCGCCGCATGCGGGCCGGGGCGCGGCGCGGATGCATTCTTTCAGCGCCGCCCGCCCGAGGCAAGCCGCCCCGGCGCGCCCGCGCATCGCCGGCCACGCCGCTTAGACCTTGAATCGCACGTGGATGATGTCGCCGTCGCACATCACGTAATCCCGACCCTCCAGCCGCAGTTTGCCCGCCTCGCGGACCTTGGCGTCCGAGCGCAGCGCGGCGAAGTCCTCGAAGCTCACCACCTCGGCGCGGATGAAGCCGCGGGCGATATCGCTGTGGATGCGGCCGGCCGCGTCCAGCGCCGTCGCTCCGCGCGGCAGCGGCCATGCGTGCGCCTCGGGCTCGCCCGCGGTGTAGAAGGTGATCAGCCCCAGCGCGCGGTAGAGCGCGCTGACGAGCCGGTCGCGCGCGGGCGCCGCAAGCCCCGCCGCGCTCAGCAGCTCGCGCTGCCCCTCGGCGTCGAGCTCCCACAGCTCGGCCTCGAACGCCGCGGCGAGCACGAACAGCTCCATCCCGTGCGTCGCAGCCGCCGCCGCGGCCTCCGGCGCGGGCGGCGCGCCGGCGCGCTCGGCGTCGCAGTTGACCACGACCAGCGCGGGCTTGCGCGAGAGCAGGCCGAAGCTTGCGAAGGTCGCCAGCTCCTGCGCAGTCATCTCGAGAGCGCGCAGCGGCTTGCCTTCTTCGAGCCATCCGATACAACGCTTCAGCGTCGCGCGCTCGAACTCGGCTGCGGGGTTGCGCTCCTTGAGCAGGCGCTCGTGCCGGCGCTCGGCCTGGTCGAGGTCGGCGAACACCAGCTCGGCCTCGATCGCCGCCAGCGCGCCCGGCAGCGCGGCCCGGTTGCCGGCGAAATCGGGGATCACGATAAGCAGCGCGTCGAGGTCGCGGATGAGCGGGAGCAGGCTGGGGTCGAGCGCCGCGCCCTCCTTCTGCTCCTTGGGGTTGGGTGCGAAGTCGAACACCGTGAGCTCGACCTGCACCTTTTTCTTCGAGCCGTAGGTGCGCGCCAGAAAATCCAGCCGCTCGTCGGCGACCTTGATCTGGCCGGGGCGCGCGCGATTGCGCGGGTCGCTCGGCCCGGGCAGCGGCGCCAGCCCGGTGAGCGCGTGGAACACCGTCGATTTGCCCACGCCGCGCGCGCCGATAATTCCTGTCTTCAAACCGCTCGCTCCTGAAACCTCCAGCCTTGCACATCGGGCAGGGCGACGAAAGCGAGCTTGCGGCGCGGCCCCGATGTGCTAATCAGCAGGGCGACGGAGGTGCTCCGCGATGTCCCAGGCGCCGGCCGACTACCAGGCTCGCTATCCCATCGACTTCGCCGACCTCGACCCCGCGGTGCGCCAGCGCGTGGTCCAGCTCTACGCGGCCGACGGCGGCAAGGCGCGGGCCATCCTCTACCGTCCGCCGCGCGGCGAGCCGCGCACGGTAATCCTGATCGCGCATCCGCGCGGCGACTTCGCCCAGCACTACTCGATCCCGTACTGGGTTGGGGCTGGCTTCGCCGCCTGCGCGCTCAACACGCGCTATCTCAACAACGACTCGATGATGCTGCACGAGAACCTGTTGCTCGACCTCGCCGCGGGCATCCGGTTTTTGCGCGAGGAGGAGGGCTTCGAGCGGATCGTGATGCTGGGGAATTCGGGCGGCGGCTCGCTGTTCGCCTACTACCACGCGCAGGCGAGCACGGTGGCGGGTGAGCGCGTCGCCGCGCCGCCCGGCGGCGGCCCGCCCGATCTCAACCGCTTCGAGCTTCCAGCGGCCGACGCGCTCATCCTGCTCGCCGCGCATCCGGGGCAGGGGATGGTCCTGATGGGGGCGCTCGATCCGGCGGTGGTTGACGAAAACGATCCGTTCGCAAGCGACCCCGAGCTCGACATGTACGACGAGCGCAACGGCTACCGTCCGCCGCCCGCGCCGAGCCGCTACGCGCCGCAATGGCTGGAGCGCTACCGCGCCGCCCAGCGCGCCCGCGTCGCGCGGCTCGACGCGATCGCGCACCGCCACATCGCCGAGGCGCGCAACGCCCGCGCGGCGACCCGCGCCGACAGCTTCGCCGCGATGCCGGCCGAGTACCGCAACTTCATGCAGCGGCGCGCGATGAATCCGCGGATCATGGTGATCTACCGCACGCTCGCCAATCCCAACTATCTCGACCTCACGCTGGAGCCCTCGGAGCGCGCGCTCGGCTCGATCTTCGCCGCGCGTCCGGACCTCTTCAACTACCATGCCTTCGGCCTTTCGCGCGTGGTCACGCCCCAGGCGTGGCTCTCGACCTGGTCGGGGCTGTCGTCAAATGCGAACCTTATCCGCAATCTGCCGCGCGTGGCGGTGCCGACGCTGGTGGTGGGCGCGATGGCGGATCAGGACATCTTCATCTCCGACGCGCGCGCTGAGCTGGCGGCCTCGGGCGCGGCCGACAAGCGGCTGGAGTTCATCGACGGCGCCGACCACTTCATGCGCGCCGGCGGGCTCAAGGCGCACCTGGGGGATCCGCGCCCGCGCCTGATGAAGCTCCTGTGCGAATGGACGCGCGAGCGCTTTGCCCCCTAGTCGGGCGCACGGTCTCAGTGAAGTGGAACTTTGTCGTGCCGGGGCCCTTGCGCCCGCAGGGGGTTGGCTTCACCGGGACGGCGCGCGCCGACGCGATGCGATGGTGACGCTGCAAGTCACGGTCGCGAACGGCGAGAATCTCTTTAACCAGCGCGGCGGCTGGGCTAATCTCGAAGCTCGCCGGCGGGAGCCACCCTAGCTCAGCTGGTAGAGCAGCTGATTCGTAATCAGCAGGTCGTCGGTTCGAATCCGACGGGTGGCTCCAGAAAACCCAAAGACTTCAAAGGTTTTTTCTATCATTTAGATAGCCACTCCGTCGAACTGCCGCTGATTGTCCGAAAACTGTCCGAATTTGTCAAGAGTGACCGCCATTTCCGGTCCTGCAGGGTGCGAATGATGGACCCGCCGCAGGGCATGAGACGCGCCGATGCTTCCCTCACCCCCTGGCGCTGGTTCCCTTGAGTGTCGCGTCCTTGTCACGTTCTTCAAAGTCATCGGTTCCATTTAACTACAGGTTTTGCCCGAGGAGATTCGCTAGCTTAGAATCTGCGACAATGAAACCGAACTTCGAAGGTTGGACGATCGTGGTCGCTGGGCTCTGGAACGTTAGAATTTTCACACCGGCTTGGGTGGCGAAGAACGCTTTTGGTGCGAAGGAAATTCAAACGGAGATCAGGTTTGGCGCACCTGCACCTAGCGTCTTAGAACCCGTTAGTTTGAGATACCAGTCCGGGGCATTGGTCCTGCTACCTGCGCATGATCGGCTTATCGTTGGCATGAGCTCGTCCGAAGATGAAGTCCTGCTTCAAGCAGAAACTGTGGCCCTTCGGATCGTCCGTAGCCTTCCGCACACTCCGATCAGCGCGTTTGGTGTGAATTTCTCCTTCATCGAAGACGAGCCGCCTAGCGAAGCGATCGCAATCTTTAGGCTTCCCGACACACCCATAATTCAGTATGAAATCCTGCACACCGAAATAACGAGGAAGCTCCGACTTGAGAGCAGCGTTCTTAACCTGAAGCACGCATTCGATCAAAAGACTCTCCGACTGGAATTCAACTTCCACCATGACACTCCGATGGGGGCCGACCAAGTTGTACAGCAATTGCCTGGCTCGGTGATCGCCTCCAAAGGCATCGCGCACAAAGTCCTAAAGGCGTACAAGTTCGACATGGGAGATGAGAATGAAAACGCCAACTAGCGGAGCCGTTGAAACAGACATAACCCAAGCTCCTGCTGACGATCGCAGCTACCGGCCTATACAGCAACGAGTGACGACATTTGTGATTCGAACCTCCAGCGGAATCACTCCCACTATGCCTGCAGCGAATGTAATCGTGCACGGCGTTGTCGCTCCGTCCGCGACAATCACAATTCCTTACAACCGAGAGAAAGAAGATAGGAGGACTGCAAATCGGATCGCCAATTCTCCTTCTGTCGCTTCTGGAACTTCTACGGCTACTCCACAAGAGCCCAGTCAGCGGGCTGCCATAACTCCTAACGATTAGTGCATTATTTGACTATCAACTTGCCATGAGTGTGCCGGAACCCTCTGCGTATCATTTTACTTATCGCTTGCCCAATAGCACAGATCTTGAGCAGGGCGATTTGCTTTCCAAAGAAGGCCTGTCGCAGATCTTGGCTATTGTACATCCGCATTATCTAGGCGACGAGTATACGCATTTCCTCGTTCTTACCCAGTCTTGTGACCTGGTGAGGCGTGCTGGTAAATGTAAGACGAGGTACATAACGCTGGCAGCTGTCCGGCCCGTGGAAATCGTGCTTCAGCGAGAGGTTGAGAAATATCAGGACGAATTCGCCAAGAAAGGGATGGTTTGTTCGCGAAACAAACGCCAGCTACTCGAGAATTTCTTGGAGCGACTTCTCAACAACAATGAGCCGGAATATTTCTTCCTGCGAAAGGAAGACGCTGTAGGTTTGCACGATGATTCGTGCGCGTTCCTGCGACTATCGATCTCTATTCGAGCATACCAACATTATGACTCTTGCCTGACCGCCCGGGTTGTGTCTCTAACCCCGCAATTTCAGGCGAAGCTTGGATGGCTTGTGGGTAACATGTACTCTCGGATCGGTACAGAGGACTGGGTGCCGCAGTATACAACTAAAGAACAATTCCATTCCCTTATCACAGCTATACTCGATCAGCTGTGCCTATGGGTTGACGATGCGAAACTGCGCCGCGCACGAACGACCGCTTCGTTCAGCTTAGACTCGTACGATACCGCAACTATCAGAAGCCTGATAGAGTCGGCGGCGGTCCCTAGCCGGCGAGATCGGATTTTGGAATGCGTCGAGACGGTTCTTCATGAGCTAGGACTAGTAACGGAAGAGGATATTCTGAAGAAATTTCGCAGGCGCCTGATAAATGATCCTGTTTTCGCCGCTAGCGTAAAGTGATGATCGGCACGTGTCTCGTGAGTGAAGCCAAGCGTTTGCCGACACATAGAAATCTGTTGTCACGGTATGCCGCGCGCGAGCAGGTTTTGAGCGTCCGAGCTCTGTGACTCATTCCCGATCCACCTGAAATAGAGTCAAATACGGGTGATAGGAGAAGCGACGATTGCGCTTTCGGCCAGTTGTTTCGCGCAAAGACCGACCGTCTCAAGTTGGCGTGCCAGACTATTCGCGTTCGCGAATGACAGGCCAGTGATCTCCATGATGGTCGGCACGGAAACGATCGGAGGGAAATAGATGCGCTCCAAGAGCTGTAACGCTTTCCCCGACGCGCGGCCCAAGCGGTTCAGGATCACCTCGCGATGCTCCTCGCGGATCTTCACGATCCGGCGAGCATTCACGGTTGCCTCTTCGGCGACTTGAGCCACGCCCTGCAGGAAGAACTTGAGCCAGCCTTCCCAATCTCCACGATCGCGGACCGCTTGCAGACGGTCGTAGTACTCCGCCCGGTTAAGCTTGAAGTAATGAGATAGGTATAGCAGCGGGCATTTCACGATCTCCTTTTCGCACAGCAGAAAGGTGATCAGCAGGCGCCCGACTCTTCCGTTTCCGTCGAGGAAAGGATGAATGGTCTCGAACTGCGAATGAGCGATCCCCACCTTGATGAGCGCCGGCATTGGATGTTCCTAGTGCAAGAACTTCTCAAAGTTGTCGAGCGCCTGTCGCATCTCATGTGGCGGCGGCGGCGCATATCGCGCGTTTGCCAGCGTCGAACCGGGCGGGTCAACGCAGTTCTGCGAATGTCGAAACTCGCCAGGATTACGCTCGGCACCTCTGACGCCCTGCGTCAGCTTCTCATGTAAGTCGCGGGTCAGCCGGAGCGATACGGGCAGCTTCTTCTCCAAGCGTTTGAGGTGGTTCATCGCAGCCACGGCGTCGCGAAAGAGGCCCTCGGCCTTCGGACAGTCAGCCTTTCCGATGATCCGCGATCGGCGTCACCTTCGGCTGAACTGGCTGGGCACCGAGGTGCGCCTGCAGACGCTCGGCAGCCGCGGCGAGGTCGGCTTCGCTGACGATGTTATACCGGTCAAAGACGCTCCGGGTCTTGTGGCCCGATAATGCCATCGCCACACGGTCCGGAATACCCGCCCTCACCATGTTGCGCACCGCAGTGCGGCGCAGGTCGTGCACCAACACTTTGCCTACGCCGGCGCGCTTACAGGCGGTCGCCCATGCCCGTTTGAAATCTCCGACAGGCTGGCCGTCGAGATGGAATACGTACGGGCAGTCGAGACGGCGATTCGCATTCGCGCGTTCGATAATCTCAAGCAGCTCCCCCGACAGGGGCAACACACGGCCGTCCTTGTTTTTGCTGACCGACGGCCTGAGGCGCACGATGCGTCCGGCAAGATCCACGTCGCGCCACTCAAGGGCCTTCATCTCGCCGACCCGCCAGCCCGACAGGTAGAGGAACGTGATCGGGTCTTTCAGATACTGCGGCAGATGATCGCGGAGTGCCACAAAGACGCCGTGATCGACAAAGCCCTCACGCGCGTTGTTCTCCTCGAGCAGGGGAATATGCGGGGCGTAGCGAAGTCGTCCCGATTCGAGCGCCAGCTTGAACATCCGCTTGAGGGCGGCAAGCTCGCGGTTGATGCTGGCATTGGCGGCGCCCTGGCGCTGCCGATCTGCTGCGTATTTCTTGATCCGCTCGGTCGTGATGTCCACGGCGCGATCCAGCGCAAACCGCGCCTTCAGGTGTTTGATCGAAAGCCGGACGGAGCGAATCGATCGCAACCGATTGACCTCGTAGTCGGTAAGAAGTGCCTCTGCCAGGTCCTCGAATGTGACACGCTCCTCGACCGGACCGATCAATTTTCCGTTCGCCGCTTCGCCGATGCGCTGCTTGAGGAGCTTGAGCGCCTGAGCCTCGTTCGTCGACCGCGAACTCTCCCGGTGCTCCTTCCCGCGATAGCAGTAAGCGATCCAGTAAACTGAGCCGCGCTTGAAAACGCGGCCCATCCCTCTCAATGATTTCTGTTCCTTCGCTCTCAACCCGTGCAAACGTTCCCGGCCGTGAAATTCGAGCGCGCGCCCAACCATATCCGTCCGGCGACGCTCCGCGCCGGCGCGAGCGACGCATCCCGGCGAAACTCGCGCTGCCACAATAGATCAACGTTTGAGGAGCGGTCGTGTCAACCGCACGGCGATTGAATTCTCAACGGCTTTTGCCGCGAATGAATTCGTCCATCCCGAGCTCCGAAAAGCGGAGTAGTCTGCCGCACCGCACTGTGAACGGAAGCTCCTTGTGGTGGCGGTATAGCCAGTCGGCGTTGACGCCGAACTTCTCTGCCGCCTCCTTCACGGGGAGCAACCGCTCGTCGTGTCCTGTTTTGCGATGTGCTGGAACGTCGTCGCGAAGGAGATCGACTTCATGTGCGCACAAGATGTTTAGCGCGGCGATCGCCTGCATCCTCAAGACCCGCGTGATATGCGCATCGAGCACCCCTACTCTTTCAGGGTCAGCCACCAACTCCTCCAGCCTCGGGACTCCGAACAGTCCCGCCCCGCCCGACCTGCGCGGCACACGGGCCAACGACTGACTGGCCCTGGTCCGCATACTTCACCTCTCCGGTCGGCATGTTTGACCGAGTTACGCGGCGGCTCCCCTCCCTGTGAAAAGCGCAGCCGTTCGATCCGAATCGGAAATCTCGCAGTCGACCATCACCGCGTCGTGCAAGCGCGGTCTCGAAATGAAAGGCGCGAGCGCGTTGCAGCAGTGAGCGGCGGTAGATCATTGCTAACTGCGAGTCGTAACCTGAGGTGATGTACGGCAGATTTTAGTGACCTTCTTCTCTTTTGACCAGAACAAAAAGTCGAATTTCACGTCCGCTGGGGCCTCGCGCTGTGGAACGTTATAACGGTCAATCGTCACATAATTTTCGCCGTGCATGCCACGTTGACCAGAGGGTTCCGCGCAGGCACGTCCTATTCCTAAATTTTTTTTCTCCTTCCGAATGTCGCGCCGACCCTTAGACGGTCGAACTTCCCCTACGCTTGCGGTCTCCGTCGGCTTCGTTGCCTCCTCTTGACTTTGTACCTAAACGAGACGGTCGCGATGGTAAGGCGAAACGCGTGCAGTTCGTGCGAAGTCGAGGTGCTCGATATGCGCGATCCGGCGGTCGCGGCGCGGGCGAAGAGCCTCGGCGTTCGCACTGTCCCGGCGATCGTGATCGACGGCAGGCTCGCCGCATGCTGCACCCGCGCAGGTCCCGAGGAATCCACGCTCAGGGTCGGCCGCTGTCGGCACAGTGCTTCCGTAAGTAATCGTGGCCATGCTCTGCTCGGGCTGCCCTCGTGGGGCTTGCAAGTCAGGCGCGCGGGCAGGGCTTTATGCCGCTGGTGCTTGCGGCAGTCGCAGACGCAGCGATCGTGGTTGGCAAGTTCGTGTTGGATTTAAGTGCGGCGACCCACGCGGGCGTCGCGCTGCTGCTTCTTACCTCGCTGCTCAGCGTGACCCGCGGCCGCCAAGTGTCGAGCGTCTGCTCTGGATGCGTATCGAATCCAGATGCAGAACCGACTGGCCGCGCTGCGTCAGGCCGGTAATGCGTAGACTACAACTACTTTCAAGGCTGAGGACTAGCGGCGGCCGAGCGGAAGGCTCGGCCGCCGCGCGCGTTTACTCGGCGGGAGTCCGATTCAGGATGTAATCGGCGGCTTTCTGCGCCTGGGCCACTGCCTGAACGATCAATCTGCGATCGTCGCGCAGGCGCTGAAGCCAGCCGGCAACGTAAGCCGCCTGATTCTGGATGACCGCGTTCGAGATTCCGGCTTCGGCGCACAGAAACGCGGCTGAAAGCTCCGCCACAAGCTCCTCGCGGCTGTACACGGCGGTGCCGAACGGCGCCACTTCGGTTATTCCTTCGCGCCCGAGCCGCTTTTGGTGGCCGGTCGAATGACTCAATTCGTGCAGCGTGGTTGCCGCGTCCTCGGCGGCCGACTCGAACAGCTCTCTCGGCGGTAGCGTGACGCGATCCGTGATCGGCGAATAGCAGGCTTTCGAGCCCGCGCGCACGATCTCGGGCGGGTTCGGCATTCCGGCGACAATCTTCTCCACCGCTTCGATCGGATCCTGCTGATGAATCTCGATCTTCGGCAGCTTATCGAGTACTGCTTGCGGCAGGTCGCATTGTTCGAGGTTCCAAACTCGATAGAACCTAAGCACGAACCGGCGGCGGTTCTTTTCCTCCTTCGGCTCGACGTCGAGGTCTTCCGTCTCGCTCTGCTTCGCGTCGTGGATCTTCCAGAAAGTCACGATCGTGCTCTCCTCGCCTCTACGGATCGATCCGCCAAGGTGGTTTGCCTGGCGCATCGTCAGCCAGAAGGGCGATACGAATTTCGACGCCGAAAGCAAAAAGTGGTTGATGCCTAGATACGGCTTCTTGGTGATCAGATTGCGGGGCAACCCCGTCGAGGTCCACGGCCGGCGCCACGGC